>CATVTM010000004.1 GCA_958346935.1 uncultured Collinsella sp. | reverse complement strand
CGACTACTGGCCGGTCCCGACCTACGACGACATACTGTTCTATGTGTAACAGACACGTTTGATTTTGCGTGCGAAGGGGCCTCGCCTGTGCGAGGCCCCTTCTTTTTATGTAGCTCGGACCTGCTTTGAACTTGCAGCCGAGCAGGCGTTTCACGCGGGGCATCTTGAAAGTTGTAACCTGTTTTGGCACGCGGACGTTTCGGGCGTTTGTTCGTAAAGGGGAGGATTATCCGATGAAGGTATTCGATATCGTGTTTAGCCCGACGGGTGGAACAGAAAAGGCGTCTGGCTACATTGCCAATGCGTTGGAAGGGGAAACCGTTGCTGTAGATCTGACCGATAGCGGGCTTGGTTTTCGCACGGTTGCGATGACAAAAGAGGATGTAGCCGTGATCGCGGTGCCCTCGTATGGTGGGCGAATCCCGGCTGTGGCCGCGGAGCGCTTGGGTATGATGCGGGGAAACGGTGCTCAGGCGGTTCTGGTTTGCGTTTACGGAAATCGCGCGTATGAGGACACGCTGGTCGAGCTTGAGGATGCGGCGAAAGATGCGGGCTTTCGGGTGATCGCGGCGGTTTCTGCCATCGCCGAGCATTCTATTGTTCGCCAGTTTGCCGCCGGTCGGCCTGATGCACAGGATGCGGTGCAGCTCGCTGGGTTTGCGGATCAGATTCAGCAAAAGATATCTGCAGGAGATGCTTCTGAGCCGGCTATTCCGGGCAATCGTCCCTATAAGAAGGCCGGGGGTACCGGTATGGTGCCTAAGGCCACAAAGGAGTGCACCGCCTGCGGGGCTTGTGCCACGGCGTGTCCCGTTGGCGCTATCGATAAAGACGATCCCAAGCGGGTGGACAAAAAGGCCTGCATTTCCTGCATGCGCTGCGTTGCCGTGTGTCCGTGGGGCGCTCGCGCGGTAAATCCCGTCATGCTCTCTGCAGCTACCAAGATGTTGAGCAAAGCCTGCTCTGAGCGAAAAGAATGCGAGCTGTTTATCTAGCGCAGGGGCCTTGAGTCTTCTTCATCTAATGTCAAGAAAGAACGAACCCGTGCGATGGTAACTCACACGGGTTCGTACATTTTTGAGTTGGTGCCCCCAGCGGGATTCGAACCCGCGATATCCACCTTGAAAGGGTGGCGTCCTTGGCCGCTAGACGATGGGGACAGCGGGAAAGAGTATAGCAGACTTTTTTGCCGGCGCGTATATCGTTGGCAAACTGGAAAACCACCACAAAGGTACCTGTCCCCTTTGTGGTGGCGGGGCGTTAGAGGAGGAGCTTCATCGCGGCGTCGTGGGCGGCGTGCTCGTAAGCGTCGTCGAGGGGTTTGAGCGGCAGCAGAGCGGTGGCCTGTGCATCGCCACGGCGCTCGAGAGCGTGGGTGATGAGCCAGTCGGCGAGTTCGGGGTTCTTGGGCAGTGCCGGTCCGTGTAGGTACGTGCCGATGACGCCCTTGTAGATCAGACCCTCAAAGCCGTCGTCGCCGTTGTTACCGGTGCCCGTGACGACGGACGTTCCGAGCGGCGTGGCCTCGGCGTCCAAAAGCGTGCGGCCACCGTGGTTCTCGAATCCCACAAAGGGCTCGGGTGCCAGGTCGGTCTTGACGGCGACGTTGCCGATCAGGCGGTCGGAGCCGCGCACGGTTTCGGCGGCAATGACGCCCAGGCCCTCGAGGCGATTCTCACCCATATAGTACGAACGGCCGAGCAGCTGATAGCTGCCACAGATGGCAAGCAGTGTGCCGCCGTCCTCAACATAGGCCGCGACCTTGTCTTTTTGAGCGAGCAGCTCGTGCGCCACGGCCAGCTGGTCGCGATCGGAGCCGCCGCCCATCATGACGATGTCGGCGTCGGTGAGATCGAGCGACTCGCCCATACGGACCTCGTCCACGCGCACGGGGATGCCACGCCAGGCGCAGCGGCGCTCGAGGGCAATGACGTTGCCGCCGTCGCCATAGAGGTTGAGGGCATCGGGATACAGGTAGACGATGCGTAGCGGGCGCGAAAGCTCGACCGGCGCAATGTCGGTGGGGACAGCGCTGCCATCGGCGCGCGTTACGGCGTGGGAGGCGACCGAGCTCGCATCGGTGCTCTTAAGCTCGTCGAGCTCCTTGATCAGCGGCGGGAAGGCCGTGTAGTTGGCGACGGCGTAGAAAGTATCACCAGCCTCCTCGTCTGCCACGGCACCGATCGCCTGCTCGATATTCGAGATGATGGCGGAGTCGATGCCGGCGTACTTCAGGCGTACCTGCATATCGTGCGCGCGCGTACCCCCGACAAAGGCGATAAGACCTGGGGTATCGGCGATGCGCTCGAAGTCGACGTCGTAGATCCACGATACATCGTGGCCGTCGGCGTCGTTGTCGTTCAGGAAGAAGGCGCAGAGCCTGCCGCCTGCCGTTTTAATGGACTGGATCTGGCGATCGAAGCCCACGGGATTTTTGGCCAGATTTGCCTCGACGGTACGGCCAGCGATTTCCCAGCGGCCCATGCGCCCGCCGGCGGGGACGTAGGCATCGAGCGTGGGCTGCAGATGCGCCGCGTCCACGCCCAGCTCGCGCGCCGCAAAGAAGGCGGCGGCAACGTTGTAGACCATGTACAAGCCGTTGTAGCGCGTGGCGATGTGCGTTGCGGGTGCGTCGGTATTGGGTCCAAAGTTCAGGTCAAAGCCGTAGCCGTCGCAGCCGAGCTCCACGCCCGTCACGCGACGGACAAGCGCAGGGCGTGCCCAACCGCACGAAGGACAATGATAGGCGCCGAGCTGGCCGTATTGCACGTAGTCGTACTCCAACGGGGTGTTGCACTGCGAGCAAAAGCGCGAGTCGCTAATGCGGTCAGACTCGGTGTCGGTGGCGCCGTCGATGCCAAAGGCGATGCTCATATTGGGGACGCGCGCGGCGATCGAGGCGCACAGCGGATCGTCGGCGTTATAGATGAGCGTCGTTGTCGGCGAAAGCTCCAGCGCGTGGGCGATGACGTCCTGGGTGTGGTCGATCTCACCGTAGCGGTCCAGCTGGTCGCGGAACAGGTTGAGCAGCACAAAGTAGGTCGGCTTGAGCTTGGGCAGGACGCGCACCGTGTAGAGCTCGTCGCACTCAAAGACGCCTACGCGCTTGCTGCTGGCGGTTCGCTTAAGGTTGCCGCGCGCCTCGAGCAGGGCACCAACCACGCCCGGCTCCATGTTGTTTCCGGCACGGTTGCATACCACGGTGGCGCCGCTGGCGGCAACGGCATCGGCGATGAGGTTGGAGGTGGTGGTCTTGCCGTTGGTGCCGGTGATCACCACGCTGCGGTCGACAAGGCCCGCGAGGTCGCTTAGCAGCTCGGGGTCGATCTTCATGGCGATGCGGCCGGGGAGTACGCCGCCCTGGCGCTTAAGGACGGAGCGCAGCCCCCAGCGGGCGATATCGCTCGAGGTGCAGGCGAGAGATGAGCGGAAGTTCATGAAGCCGTTCCTAACGTGAATGACATGGTCGTGACGTTTGTGCCGTTAAAAGCCGTAGCGGCGCGCAAATTCCTGGGCAAGCTGCGATACGTCTTCGCAAGCGCTGGCCCAGGGGGCAAAGTCGGGAGTATCCGAGATGATGCCGTCGGCCTCCCAAACTGCCTGATGCGAAAGGTCCCAGGGGTCGTGCGGTTCGGGCCGGCAGGGAAGGTACGGCGTCTGATACATGGGGTTCAGCAAAAAGAACGCGCCGCCCTCGCAGCGGTTGGCAAACTCACGCAGCGCGCGTGTCGCCGGGCGCATCTTGTTCGTTTTGAACAGCAAGATCGTGCGGGCGAGCAGGTACCAGGGGGAGTCCTCGAGGGCATCGGCCCCCATCTGTTCTTCGAGCTGGTGGGCCAGGGCAAAAAAGCCGTCCTCGTCTTCCAGGCGAGCGAGGGCGAGTAGCACGGTGCCTGCAGCTCGGGTGGGATAGCCTTCCGCCTTAAGAACGCGGCGAGAATAGTTGGCGGCAGCACGGTAGCGAGCGCTCGCCATGCACAGCTGCGAGATGGCCTCGAGCGTGTGGAGCCACCCGATAAGAGCCGGCTCGCTTACGGTGAGATCGGCCGCCGTCACGCCGTCCGTCAAAACCTTGTTGGCCCAGTAGTGCGGGGCCTCCATGTCGAACCCGGGCACGCTTTGCTGCAAGTAATCGGCCGTGGTCGCCTCGAGCTTCATCAAGTCGCCTAGACAGGCGTCGACGGGCGTGTCCGCCAAAATGATGGCGAGCAGCTGGGCATCGACGGCCAGCGCGTCGACGCGGACGATCTTGAGCAGCTCATCGCGCGTATCGTCGAACAGGTGGTTGCGCGTCTGTTCAAACTCCTCGTCGCTGCCCATGTCCTCGATACGATGGAGCTCGTCGAGCAGGTGGCGGTGGACGCCTGCATAGGACAGCAGTGCCTGGGCATGCTCGGTCTGCGCATACTTATGAGGGTTGACGCTCACGTCGTTATGGACAAGCTCGCGTGCTGCATCGGTGAGTTCGGGGTGCGACGCAAGGTAGGCGCGCTCCAGGTAGGCGGGGATGTAGACGCTCGGATCCATTAGAGGTCTCCTCCCTTAAACGGCAGGCCCTGCTCGGCCGCCCGCAGGATGCGCTCGTCAATCTGGGAACGCACGATATCGTTGGTGGCGACCCAGGCGGCAAAGCTGGCGTTGTCGGGGGCGCCCAAGCCCTCTTGCAGTACCGGCGTCGCCTCGGACAGCGCAAGGACAAGCTCGTCGGTGGAGCCCACGCCCACGTTGACGCGGGCATAGACGCCATCGGGAAATTCGGTTTGGAAGTAGAGTGCCTCGGCTGCGTGCGGGCACGAGCGTGCAAGGATGCGCAAGTAGTGCTCGGCACCCTCGTAGTCCAGCTCGCGCCAGGCAGCGCTCATCAGCGCGATGAGCGTCCACGGGTCCAAGTCGCGCTCCGCATCCTTGGGACGACGGCGCAGCGGCGTGTTGGCGAGATAGGGGACGGAGTGGGCAGAGCGAAAGCGCTTGAGCTCCTCGGCGGGGTATTCGAGCTTTGCCATGGCAAGCATCGCAGTATGGCGGACGCCGGCGGGGTCGTTGGGCGCAAAGTCGAGGCTGCGGTTTGCGGCTTCGAGCGACATGCGGTAGCGGCCGCTAATGAGCGCGCGCGATGCCAAGGCGGCAAGCCAGCGCAGGTAGGGACGGCGGGTCAGGTCGCCTGCGGCCTCGCGCTCGTAGGGGTCCTGCGCCGAGGCGATCTTGAGCGCCAGGTCGTGTTCGACTTCATCGCACTTGGATACCAAGTACTGTACGTATTCCTCGTTGGAGTCAGCGGTGAGGGCCGTCAGCATGCGCTGCGCATCCCAGTTGGCCGGATCGAGTGCGGCGGCCTCGCGAAGCATGTTCTCGGCAGCGGCCTCTTCCTGCTCGGCTTGGGCATCGTCGGGGATAAAGGGAATGCGGTAGTCGACGGCCTCGACCACCTTGGCAATCAGATGCCCGGCGCGGTCGCGGTCGTGCACGATGAGCGGCGCGGGGTTGCGGGTGAATTGCTCCATCAGACGCTCGACGGCGGGGCCGTCGGTGAGCGGGATATTGTCGCGGCGCAAGGCCTCAAGAACGAGGCGATGGCAATCCTCTTGAATGGGATCGAATGCCATGGGGCCTCCTTTGCTGCGGTTAGGGTTCAAATGTCTCTATATAAGGTTCTAGTTTACCCGCATGTGGCACACCGGGGGTGCCGCACTTGGACATGCACCTTTGCACCACGAAGACGGATGTCGCACAAATGTCGGCACCTTGGACGACTGAGTGGTATCACGGTGCCGCAAACGGTCGATTTTTGGCGGCGAACGGGGCGTATTTTGGAGGGGCACCGTCCTGTCCGGGATATGTGGTCAACCTTGATAAAACGTTTGCCCAGCTTGGGAGTATGAATGCCCCACAAGGGTCTTCAGGGATAGAAAAAACGTTTCTTCATTGTCGGCTTTAGGTGAATAACTGACCAACCAGAACGGTAAAATAGTGTCTGTCTGAGCGTTGAGACGTTTAGACATCGCGCATTGTCATCGCCGGCAACGCGCAAAACGGTCCTGACGGAGCCAATCGGGTGCTCCGTTATATACGCAAGTCTAAGAGGGGCTTGTTTAGGAGGCACAGTATGGGACGTTTTACCAATCCTCGCGATCTGTACTTTGGTGAGGGCGCTCGCCACGAGGTGAAGAACCTCAAGGGCAAGAAGGCCATCATCGTTTCTGGCGGCAGCTCTATGCGCCGCGGCGGGTTCCTGCAGGACGTTGAGGCCGACCTCAAAGAGGGCGGCTTCGAGGTCAAGCTGTTCGAGGGCGTCGAGTCCGATCCGTCCATCGAGACGGTCATGAAGGGCGCCGAGGCCATGCGCGAGTTCGAGCCCGACTGGATTATCGCCATCGGCGGCGGCTCGCCCATCGATGCCGCTAAGGCCATGTGGGTCTTCTACGAGTATCCCGAGGAGTCCTTCGATAACATCATCCAGCCGTTCAGCTTCCCCGAGCTGCGTCAGAAGGCTCATTTCTGCGCCATCTCCTCTACCTCCGGCACCGCTACCGAGGTCACCGCGTTCTCCGTCATTACCGACTACGCCAAGGGCATCAAGTACCCGCTGGCCGACTTCAACATCACCCCTGATGTCGCCATCGTCGACCCCGAGCTCACCTACACCATGCCCGCCAAGCTGTGCGCTCACACCGGCATGGATGCTCTGACCCACTGCATGGAGGCCTACGTTTCTACCTTCGCCTCTATGTTCACCGACGCCAACGCTCTGCACGGCATCCGCGAGATCGTCGAGTGGCTGCCCAAGTCCTATGCTGGCGACCATGAGGCCCGTCAGCACATGCACGAGGCTCAGTGCATCGCCGGTATCGCCTTCTCCTCGGGCCTGCTCGGCATCGTTCACTCCATGGCTCACAAGACCGGTGCAGCCTTTGAGAACGGCCACATCATCCACGGTGCTGCTAACGCCATGTACTTGGGCAAGGTCATCCAGTGGAACTCCAAGGATCCCCGTGCTGCCGAGCGCTACGCTTATGTGGCCAAGGAGATCCTGCACCTTCCCGGCGAGACCAACGAGGAGCTTATCGCTGCGCTCGTCCAGAAGATCCGCGACCTCAACGACCAGCTCAACATTCCGCAGTCCATCAAGGATTACGCGAATGGTGGCGTGAAGGTCGACGCCGAGAACCCGCAGATGGTTTCCGAGGAGGAGTTCCTCGCCAAGCTCCCCGAGATCGCCGCGAACGCCGAGCAGGACGCCTGCACGCCGGAGAACCCGCGTGAGACCAAGGCTGCCGACTTCGAGAAGATTCTCAAGGCCTGCTACTACGACACCGACATCGATTTCTAATCGACTCTTGTTATCGTAACGAGGGGCTCCGCACGTATCTGTACGGAGCCCCTTTCTTTTTAATTAATAGAGAATGGGATAAAAATGGCTGCAATCTTCAATAGCCCCAGCAAGTACATCCAGGGCCCGGATGAGCTGGCCAAGCTCGGCTCCTATGTCGAGCCGCTCGGCGCTAAGGCCCTCGTCATCGTGACGCCTTCGGGCAAGAAGCGCGTCGGTGCCAAGATCGAGGGCGGCTTTGCCGAGGCTAAGGCCGAGCTGCTGTTTGAGGACTTTAACGGCGAGTGCTCCAAGGGCGAGGTCGATCGCCTGGTTGCGCTCGCTCGCGACAACGGTTGCGACATCATCGTCGGCGTCGGTGGCGGCAAGATCCTCGACACCGCGAAGGCCGTCGCCTATTACCTGGAGTCCCCGGTTATCATTTGCCCCACCATCGCCTCGACCGATGCACCGTGCTCGGCACTTTCGGTGCTCTACACCGACGACGGTCAGTTCGATAAGTACCTGTTCCTTAAGGCAAACCCCAACATTGTCCTGATGGATACGACGGTTATCGCGGCGAGCCCGGTGCGCCTGACGGTTTCCGGTATGGGCGATGCGCTCGCAACCTACTTTGAGGCCCAGGCGACGCATGATGCCGACGGTGGCACTTGCGCCGGCGGCAAGGGCGGAATGGCCGGCCTGGCGCTCGCCAAGCTCTGCTACGAGACGCTTATGGCCGATGGCGTCAAGGCCAAGGTCGCGCTGGAGAAGGGTGCGCTCACGCCTGCAGTCGAGCATATCATCGAGGCCAATACGCTGCTTTCGGGCATTGGCTTTGAGAGCTCGGGCCTTGCTGCTGCTCATGCCATCCACAATGGCCTGACGATGCTGCCCGAGTGCCACGGCATGTATCACGGCGAGAAGGTCGCCTTTGGCACCATCGTCCAGCTGGTACTCGAGGATGCTCCGACTGAGAAACTCGAGGAAGTCTTGGGCTTCTGTATTGAGCTGGGCCTGCCGGTCACGATGAAGGAACTTGGCGTTGCCGAGCTTACGCGCGAGCAGGCCATGATTGTTGCCGAGGCCGCCTGCGCGCCCGAGGACACCATGTGCAACATGCCGTTTGAGGTGACGCCCGAGATGGTCGCAAACGCCATCCTGGGTGCCGACGCACTGGGCCACTACTATCTCATGGATGAGTAAATCAAGCTAAGGAAGGGGCAAAGCAAGCAGATGGCTTTGCCCCTTTTTGCTATGGTGCAAAGTAACCTGTCCCCAATGCACAAGTTGGTGCAGGGGGCAGGTTACTTTGCACCAATCGTTGTTTGATGAAGGGCGGATTCTCGTATGGCGCTTCCTATGGTTTATGGCGGTCCCGGCCGGTATGTTCAGGGGTCGGGCGAACTTTCGCGTCTGGGCAGGTATTTATCATGGTTGGGCTGCGCTGCCTATGTCTTGTTTGACCAGGGCACCGAGGATCGGCTGTGCAGGCAGATCGTCGATGGATTTCTGGACGAAGATCTAAGCGAGCCGTTCTTTAAGATTTATAACGGTCCGTGTACGGAAGAGGCCGTTGTCGAAATGGCTCAGGAAGCCCAGGCTGAGTATTGCGACATGGTGGTAGGCATTGGCGGCGGCAAGATGCTCGATATCGCCAAGGCAGTAGCGTTTTATGCCGAGCTGCCGTTGTGCGTATGCCCCACGGCGGCTTCGATGGACGGTCCGTGCAGCGCGATTTCGGTGCTGTATCACGAGGATGGGTCGTTCGACCGCTACCTGATGCTCGAGAAGAATCCAGACCTGGTCGTGGTCGATACCAACGTGGTCGCGGCGGCCCCACTGCGTATGACGGTCGCTGGTATGGGCGATGCGCTGGCAACGTACTTCGAGGCGCGTTCGTGCGCCGCGGCGCACGGCGCCAACGAGCACGGTGGCGCGCCGGGGCACTTGGCCCTGGTTGCGGCTCGTGCTTGCTATGACATACTTATGGAGTGCGGCGTCGCTGCCAAGCGCGATCTCAAAAAGGGGCGTACATCGCCGGCGGTTGAGCGCCTGATCGAGTGCAATATTCTGCTCTCGGGCGTCGGCTTTGAGAGCGGTGGCTTGGCGTTGGCGCATGCCATCGCCAACGGTCTAACGATTCTGCCTGAGTGCAAGGCCATGCACGGCGAGGCCGTGGCGTTTGGCCTGGTGGTGCAGCTTCGTCTGGAGCGTGCGCCCGAGCTTGATCAGGTGCTCGAGTTTTGCCAGCGTGTTGGTCTGCCGACGACGCTCGAGGATCTGGGCCTTGGCGAGATTTCCGATGCCGACCTGCAGAGTGTTGCAAATGCGGCCTTTAGAAACGAGCGTAATATGGCCAACGAGCAGGCCAAGGTGACCAAACAAAAGCTCGTGCAGCTCATGTGCGAGGCATAGTTTGGCGCTTGATTGACCTTGTGCAATCGAGGCGGCGATAGGCCATAGGCTATTTGTCCCAAAGGTGCTCCGCGTGTAATTTGCTCGAGGCACGGGCCGATGGCGTATCATTATTTCTTGCTTGTTTGCACTGCTCAGGGAGGGGCCGCGCATGGCGCAGGAACACGATCTGTTTGATGACATTATCGAAATCAGCAAGGGTTTCGACTTTCTTAAAAACCCGCTTGGCGGTGTGACCGACGCACTCGATCCGTCGGCGCCGCAGTGGAATCCTGCCGACTACAAGGAGCGTCCGCGCGGTAACACCATTCCGTGCTTGACCTGCAAAAACGAAAAGAGCGGTTGCACCGCGTGCATGGATGTGTGCCCGGTCAACGCTATCGAGGTCGAGGAAGACGCTATCGAGATCCTCGACTCCTGTCGCAAGTGCGGCCTGTGCGCCGCTGCCTGTCCGACCGAGGCGATTATTTCGCCGCGCCTGGCGCCCAAAAACCTTTACGACGACATTGTCTCTGCAGCTACGAGCCACGAGACCGCCTACGTTACCTGCACGCGCGCCCTCAAGCGCATGCCGCGCGAGAACGAGGTCGTCGTTGCCTGCGTGGGCGATATTACGGCCGAGACCTGGTTCTCGGTGCTGGCCGACTATCCCAACGTGAGCGTGTACCTGCCGTTGGGCGTGTGCGATAAGTGCCGCAACACCGATGGCGAGGATATTCTGGGCGAGGCGATTGCGAAGGCCGAGGAATGGTCCGGCACGGGCATGGGGCTGGAGGTCGACCCCAAGAGCCTCAAGTGTCATAAGCGCCGCGAGTACGAGCGCAAGGAGTACATGGAAAAGATCGCCCGCACGACGGGCTTGACCGTGACCAAGCTCAATCCGGCGACGGCGGCGCTCGCCTCGGTGACGCAGAAGCTCAAGGCTCATCGCCATCAGATTACCCAGCTGGAGCGTACGCTCAACACCATGTGCGGCACCACGACGACCAAGCGTCGCCGTTCGCTCACGCACGGTCGACAGCTGGTGCTCTCAACGCTGCAAAACCATCCCGAGCTTGCCCAGAACATGCAGGTGAGTACGCCGGAGTGCGACTTTGACAAGTGCACGTCGTGCGGCGAGTGCGTCAATGTATGTCCCACGTTCGCCTGCGATTTGGTGGGAAGCGGCCGCTTTGCGTTGGAGTCCACGTATTGTTTGGGCTGCGGTGCCTGTGTCAAGGTGTGCCCTGAGCATGCGCTCAAGTTGGTTGAGCACGACGCGTCCAATCTGGTCGTCGTCGATCCCGAAGCCGAGGAAAAGGCCGCCCAGAAGGCGAAGGCCCACGAAGAAGCCCAGAAGGTCAAGGCCGAGGCAAAGGCCAAGCTCGATAAGATGCTCGACCAGGTTGAGAAGCTCGCGGACTAGCCAACGACCCCTATCTCTGCTTCATTCGTGCCGCCGTGGCGTCCGGGTTCGCCCAGATGCTGCGGCGGCGCTATACTTATGCAGTTTGAAATGCTTGTACCAAAAGGAGCTGTCGTGTCCCTTTCCATCGGTATCGTGGGCCTGCCCAACGTAGGCAAGTCGACGCTGTTCACCGCGCTTACCAAAAAGACCGGTCTTGCCGCCAACTACCCGTTCGCCACGATCGACCCCAACGTGGGTATCGTCGACGTGCCCGATAGCCGTCTGCAAAAGCTCGCCGACATCGTCAACCCGGGTCGCATCGTGCCGGCAACGGTCGAGTTCGTCGACATCGCAGGTCTGGTGAAGGGCGCCAACGAGGGCGAGGGCCTGGGCAACCAGTTCCTGGCCAACATTCGCGAGACCGACGCCATCTGCGAGGTCGTGCGCTACTTTAAAGACCCCAACGTCATGCGTGAGGTGGGCCGCACGGGCGAGTTCGTCGATCCCGCCGGCGATGCCGACACCATCATGACCGAGCTCATCCTGGCCGACATGGGCACGCTCGAGAAGCAGCTGCCTAAGCTCGAGAAGGAGGCCAAGCGCGACAAGGAGCTCATGCCCAAGTTCGAGGTCGCCAAGCGCCTGCTCGCCTGGCTCAACGAGGGTAAGCGTGCCGCGTCCATGGAGATGACCGATGAGGAGCGCGCCGCCGCCAAGGGCCTGTTCCTGCTCACCATGAAGCCCATCCTGTATGTGGCCAACGTAGACGAGGACATGCTCAACGAGGACCTGGCGCCCATCGATGGCGTCAAGCCGCTGCCCATCTGCGCCAAGATCGAGGCCGAGCTTTCCGAGCTCGATCCCGAGGATGCGGCCGACTACCTGGAGAGCTTAGGCCTGGAGCAGCCCGGTCTGGACGTGCTCGCGCAGGCCGCTTACAAGCTGCTCGGCCTGCAGTCGTTCTTTACGGCCGGCGAGATGGAGGTCAAGGCCTGGACGGTTCGTCAGGGCGCGACCGCCCCGCAGGCCGCCGGCGTCATCCACACCGACTTTGAGCGCGGCTTTATTAAGGCCGAGGTCATTGGCTACGACGACTACATCGAGCTCGGCGGCGAGCAGGGCGCCAAGGCCGCCGGCAAGCTGCGTATTGAGGGCAAGGACTATGTCATGGCCGATGGCGACGTCGTGCACTTCCGCTTTAACGTGTAAGGACGACGCACATGTTTAAATATGGCAAAAAAGCTGGCTACATGGGTATTGCACTGCTCGTGCTTGCGGTGATTCCGCTGGTGGTCGCAGCGTGCGTTATCCCCAACATTGGTCCCGAGGTGGCAACAAAGTTTAATGCCGCCGGCGAGGCGACGCGCTGGGGCAAGAGCTACGAGTTGCTGGCACTGCCGGTGCTCAACCTGCTGCTGAGCGTGGCGACGTACTTTACGGCGGGACGCCAGGCTAAAAACAATGATGACTCCGCCGCCATGGCGCGCATCGTGTGCGAGCGCTACCTGCGCAACGGTTGCATCACGGGTGTGTTCCTCAACGTGGTCAACGTTTACTTTATGTACTCGGCGATTACCGGAACGGGCTTTGGCCTTGGTTTCTAGCTTGTCCTTTTAGGCAACGAGTCTGCACATATATTCAATGGCTGCTGCGAGGCCGCCGCTCGATCGTGGTTTAAAGACCATGTCGGCGGCGGCCTCGTTTTCGTATCCGGCGCCGCGAAGGGTGAGCGCGATACCGGCTTCCAGGAGAAGGGGCAGGCCGCGTTGGCTGGTTGCGATTACGGCAGCCTGATTGAGCGAGCAGCTATGCGTTTGGCATTGGATGGCAAGTTCACCTTGCGCCGGGCAAGGGACCAGAACGGCGGCGACGCGACTTGATAGCAATGCAAATGCTGTGCGCTCATCGGGCGAAAGACATTCGGCTTCAACGACGACGAGCTTGGGCGGTGCGCTGTTTGTGCGAAGCGTGGCTCGGTACATGCGGACCGAAGAACCCGACATAGAAAACTCCTGTGTATTCGGCAAAACGTAAACTATAGTTTACGTTTTTGTTCGGCTCCATTTCAAACTCGGCTGCATGGACGAACGTGCGAAACAGATTCTTGGCAAGCGAGTCGAGCAGACGCGCAAGGACCTTGGTATCTCCAAGGTCGATTTTTGTGTGGCAGCAGGAATCAGCCGACCCTACCTCGACCGAATCGAAGATGGGACGGCAAATTTCACGCTCAAGGTTCTATTTAAGATCGCGCCCGCACTCGGCATGACGGTGTCAGAGCTTCTCGAGGGGATCGAATAGGGGATACCCGTCGATAACTGAATTACGCCATCGGGACGCGGTCGTGGTTGACTTGGCTGTAGAACAGGCGCTGAATCTCGGCCGCATCACGTGACTGGCCGAGTGCCCACATGGTTTTGGCCACGAGCGTCTCGGTGGTCATGTCATCGCCGCGCAGAATGCCCGGATGATCGGCGTAAGCGCGGCCGACCTCATAAACGCCCAGGTCGAGGCCCTCTTCAGGGACCTGCGTGGTCATAACGACGGTGCGACCCGAATCGACCCAGCGGAAAATTGCCTCTTGGAACGACTCGCCGGACTCGCCAAACTCGGGAATACCGCCAATGCCAAAGGTCTCTAGGATTACAGCGTCGTAGCTATCGGCAAGGGCGTCCAGAATGCCTGGGTTCACGCCGGGCGTGAGCTTAAGGACAAACACGCGCGGGTCGATGCTGTCGTAGAAACGCACCGGGTTTTCGCCCTGATGCGTGCCGTGAAGCCCGTTGCGCACGATGCGGTCGTTGCGGATATAGGCGATAGGCGGATAGTTGACGCTAATGAACGCGTTAAAGCTCATGGTGCGCTGTTTGCGGGCGCGCGTGCCGGCAATGGCTACGCCGCCAAACACGATTGAGACGTCGTGCGAGTGCTCGTCGAGCGCATAAAGCAGGCTCTGGTACAGGTTGAGCTTGGCGTCGGTAAAGGGATTGCCCATGGGTTTTTGCGAGCCGGTGAGTACGATGGGCTTGGGGCTGTCCTGAATCAGGTAGGAAAGCGCCGCCGCGGTGTAGCTCATGGTGTCGGTGCCGTGCAGAATCACGAAGCCGTCGTGGTCGGCATAGCCCTCGACGATGACGTCGCGGATACGCATCCAGTCGCTCGGGCGCATATTGGTGCTGTCGATGTTCATGGGCTGCACGACGTTGAGCTCGCAGAGGCCCGAGATCTCGGGGACGCTCTGGGCGAGCTCCTCACCGGTCAGGGCGGGGGAGAGGCCGTTGCCGTCCTCGGTCGATGCGATGGTGCCGCCCGTGGCGATGAGAAGGATGCGCTTCATGCTGGTATTCCTATCGTATTTGCCGCCGCAGAGGCGGAGTCGTTCGGCAGTATTGTGGCACAGGGCGTCCAATGTTCAAACGTAATACATCATCTGTAACGTTTAGTAACACTTCAATTGCCGTCAAATAAGGGCCCAGGTCGTGCGTTTGCCGTGCGCTGATGGCTGCGAGGGACGAGAAACCCCATATAACGTGTACACTATGAAAGCTATTTTCGTTCATTCACGCGGGTGGGCACCGGCTCCCCGCCAACAGGAGGGGAAACCATGGATCAAAAGGCTTCCGCAAAGGTCCTCGTACTCGACTTTGGTGCGCAGTACGGTCAGCTCATTGCCCGTCGCGTCCGCGACCTCAACGTGTATTCCGAGATCGTTCCCTGCGACATCTCGGCCGATGAGATTCGCGAGATGAACGCCTCTGCGCTCATCCTTTCTGGCGGCCCGGCCTCCGTGTACGCCGAGGACGCTCCGTCCATCGATCCCGCCATCTTTGACCTGGGCCTTCCCGTCCTGGGCTTCTGCTACGGCCATCAGATCACGGCCGTGACGCTCGGCGGCAAGGTCGGTCACTCCGAGGTGGGCGAGTACGGCCGCGCCACTATTACGCGCACTGCCGGCGCCAAGCTCTTTAACTCCACGCCCATGGAGCAGACCGTGTGGATGAGCCACCGCGACGCCGTGTCCGAGGTGCCCGAGGGCTTTACCATTACCGCCAGCACCGACGTGTGCCCGGTTGCCGCCATGGAGTGCGTCGAGCGCAAAATCTTCACCACGCAGTTCCACCCCGAGGTCAAGCATTCCGAGTACGGTCAGCAGCTGCTGAGCAACTTCCTGTTTGAGATCTGCGGCCTGGAGCCCAACTGGAGCATGGACAACCTGGTCGAGACCATGACGGCCGAGTTCCGCGAGAAGGTCGGCGACGACCGCGTGATTCTGGCCCTGTCCGGCGGCGTCGACTCCTCCGTCGTGGCTGCGCTGGGCGCCCGCGCCGTGGGCAAGCAGATGACCTGTGTGTTCATCAACCACGGCCTGCTGCGCAAGGGCGAGCCCGAGCAGGTGGAGGAGGTCTTCACCAAGCAGTTCGATGTCGACTTTATTCACGTCCACGCCGAGGACCGTTATGCCGAGCTTCTGGCCGGCGTGACCGAGCCCGAGGAGAAGCGCCGCATCATCGGTACGCAGTTCTGGAAAGAGTTCTTCGCCGTGGCGCAGCAGCTCGAGACCGATGGCAAGCCGGTCAAGTACCTGGCTCAGGGCACCATCTACCCCGACATCATCGAGTCTGGCGCTCGCAAGACGGGCGGCAAGACGGCCACCATCAAGAGTCATCACAACCTGATCCCGTTCCCCGAGGGCGTGCACTTCGACCTTATTGAGCCGCTCGATCACTTCTTTAAGGACGAGGTCCGCGCGCTTGGTTTGGCACTTGGCCTGCCGGGTCACATCGTGTTCCGCCAGCCTTTCCCGGGCCCGGGTCTGGCCATCCGCATCATCGGCGCGGTCGACAAGGAGAAGCTCGAGATCCTCAAGAATGCCGACGCCATCGTGCGCGAGGAGCTGGACGCCTACAACCAGCGCCTGTTTGAGCAGACCGGCGAGCGCAACTCCGAGCACAGCTGCTGGCAGTACTTTGCGGTCCTGCCCGACATTAAGTCCGTCGGCGTTATGGGCGACGAGCGCACCTACCAGCGCCCGATCATCCTGCGTGCCGTCGAGTCCAGCGATGCCATGACCGCCGACTGGGCCAAGCTGCCCTACGACGTGCTGGCCCGCATCTCTGGCCGTATCGTGGCCGAGGTCCCCGGCGCTAACCGCGTATGCTACGACATCACGTCCAAGCCGCCCGCGACCATCGAGTGGGAATAGTAAATAGCTCTTTGCGAGGGAGGTCGGATGCGGCCTCCCTCGTTTTTTATTTGCGTGCCATGGGTGCTTGTGCATTGTGGTGTATGTGGTACATGCAAACCAGCCACGCAATCTCTCAAGCTGTTTAGCTGGGATTATTGTTTGCTGGTATGTTTTAAAGTACTTTCAATTACCGAAGCAACGCCATCAATTTATTTCTAATTAATGCTGACCGGCAGATTGCGTCCGCCCGCAAGAGGCCGCTCGGACTGGTACTCAAAATGTACTCACGACGTTTTGGGTATCGATTTGCTGGTACTCACAGACGGTAAAAACGGGTGTCTACCTCGATATATTCGTTGTCCCCAACGATTCGTCAACGAATACTGACTAGTGATTGAGTGCTGCATGGCTCAAATAAGCCTACGTAATTACGTAATTACGTATAAAATTGATTCAACTGAACAAAGGAGGCCCGCATGCCCGAAGCGCAACTCAAGGAGAACGCGAAGGAGCTGGATAAGTTCACACTCTCGATTACCCGCGAGGATAAGCGGGCTCTTAAGTCCTATGCCGCGCGCCAGGATAAGACGGTGGCTAAGGTCCTGCGCGAATGGATTGACGAGAAGTGCAAGGGGGAGAAGTGATGGCTGAGACGGCGCAAGCAGTCGTTCAGAACCTTGTTGATCGCGCTGTCAAGCTGGGCGATCGTCAGCTCGCTGCCGACATCCGCGCCTTTGCGGCGCAGCGCCAGTTTGGGCTTGTGTTTGAACACAACCGTCCGGAGCGACTTCGCCTTTATGGCAAACCTATCATGAAGGGCGATGTCGTACAGGTGCTTCCCGAGCGTGGTAAAAAAGAGGACTCTAACTCCCAACTGCTATGGTTTGTAAATACCGTTCGGGGGGGGTTGCTGATCTAAAGCCATATCAATCGCCCTCATATGACGAAAACGAATGCGAGCCCTGCTCCGTTGCTGTCGACGATGTCGTGCCTGTTGCTGAATATGACCAGCCGATTTATGCTGGCCTCAAAGAGACCGGGCGTGTCGAGCGCGGTGGCGATAAACCCTATCAAGTAGTCATTAACGGCGAAAACTACCATGCTCTTGAAACCTTAGCCTTTGCCTATGCAGGCAAGGTGGACTGCATATATATTGACCCGCCCTATAACACCGGCGCCCGCGACTGGAAATACAACAACGATTACGTCGACGGCTCCGACGCCTATCGCCACTCCAAGTGGCTCGCCTTCATGGAGCGCCGCCTCAAACTTGCCAAGCAGCTGCTCAACCCCAACGATTCCGTACTCATCGTGACGATCGACGAAAAAGAGCACGCGAGGCTTGAGCTTCTTTTGGAGAGCGTTTTTCCCAACGCGACCGGTATCCAGACGGTTTCAATCACCATAAACAAGAACGGGGTCACCCGCGGCAACCAGTTCAAGAGAGCTGATGAGTACGCCGTCTTCTGCTTTTTTGGTACCGCAGCGCCGTGCCAAGTGGACCGTAGGCTCTATTCCGTTGAGTTCGGAGAACTTGAGAAAAAAGTGGCTGATGACGCGTCGAGCAGCCGCTCCCAACGTAAAGTACGTTGGGAGTGGCTGCTGAGGGGCGGTCCCAATGCCGCTCGCACCGCAAGGCCGAACCTCTTTTATCCCATCTATATCGATGAGGAGACCGCGACCATTAAGGAGCTTGGCGCTTCTCTCCCCCTTGAACAAGACTGGACAAAGATACCGACAAAAACGGGTCTCAGGGCAGTTTGGCCTATTAGGACCGATGGCCGAGAGGCGACTTGGAGGATCTCCCAGAATGCTCTACAGGCCAAGCTTGATCGCGGGTGTGCAAAAGTAGGTGAGTACAACAAAAAGAGTGATCGGTACTCCCTCCTTTACCTAGGAGATTCTCAAGAGGAGCGTCTCAAGAATGGAGAAATTAAACTCATCGGCAAGGCTGAGGATGGGTCTTTGCTTCTCGAAGAGCAGGGAGAGCGCTCTGCCATTCCAACAACCGTTTGGAGTGGCACGCAGTTCTCTGCCGGTGAATACGGGAGCCGATATATCAAAAAGTTCATCGGCGATAGGCGCTTCACATTTCCGAAGTCCCTTTATGCGACCGAGCTCTCAATCGCTTCCGTTGTTGCCGACAAGCCCGACGCCCTTGTAGTCGATTTCTTCTCAGGATCGGGCACCACGGCACATGCCGTCATGCGCTTGAACCATCAGGACGGCGGGCGCAGGCGCTCCATCAGCGTAACGAACAACGAGGTCTCCGAGGACGAATCCAAAAAGCTCACCAAGCGTGGTCTTCGTCAGGGCGACCCCGAATGGGAGGCACTGGGCATCTGCCAGTACGTTACCAAACCTCGCGTCACGGCGGCCATCACGGGCAAGACGCCCGAGGGCGTTCCCATTAAGGGTGACTACAAGTTCACCGACGAGTTCCCCATGGCCGACGGCTTCGAGGAAAACGCCGTCTTCTTTGACCTCACCTACGAAGACCCAGACGCCGTCGAGCTGGGCGTGGCCTTCGAGGAGATCGCGCCTCTGCTCTGGCTGCGCGCTGGTTCGCGTGGCAGCATCATCAAGCACGAGCAGCCGGGCTTTGCTATGGCCGACGCCTACGCCGTCCTTTTCGACTTTGCTTCGGTTGGCTCTTTCATAGACGCCGTCAAGCAGAATGCCAGCATAAGGTGCGCCTATGTGATCACGGACGACACGGCTCGATATGCCTCCGTCAAGGCTCAGCTCCCCGGGCTCGACGTTGTCCGTCTGTACGAGAACTACCTGCAATCGTTCAAGATTGCCGCTGAGGATGCGGTGAGGTAAACATGAGAGTCGAACTTAAGGTTTTTCAAGCCGGGGCAGTCGAGACCCTGGTGAACAAGTTGCAGTCGATGCGTCGACGCTACGAGCAGGACGGCGAGCTGTCCTCGATATGCCTCGCATCCCCCACGGGGTCGGGCAAGACAGTCATGTGCGCGGCGACGATCGAAGCGCTCTTCTTCGGAGACGACGATTTGGGCCTCAGGCCCGACGAGAACGCCGTTGTCCTTTGGCTCTCGGACTCCCCGAGCCTGAACGAGCAGACGAGCGTGCGTTTCTCCAACGTGGCGGACAAGCTAGCAGACAGCATCCTTGACAGGCGCCATCTGGTCACGATTGCCAACGACTTCGGAGCCGCGCACGACATTCTCGAGCCGCGCCACGTCTATTTCCTCAGCAAGGACCTACTCAGCAAGAACGGCCTGCTCACCAAGGGTGGTGAGGCCAACTCCGGCCGCGTGTTCTGGGACATCCTTGACCGCACCATCAGGGACCCGGAGCGCAACCTTTATCTGTTCATAGACGAGGCCCACCGCGGCCTGGGGGCCAATGCCTCGAGCGAGCGCGGCACCGCGACGATCTACGCCAACCTCATTGATGGTCTAGACGGCCGTGCAGCGATGCCCATCGTCGTCGGGGTCTCTGCCACGCCGCAGAGGTTCGAAGCGGCCATGGACCAGCGCGCCGATCGCGTGCGCATGCCGAAGGTTGCTGTGACCCCTCGCGAGGTCCAGGAGTCAGGTCTGCTCAAGGACATCATCGAGTTGCGCGTGCCAGAGAAGGACGACCCAGTCGAGCACCAATACCTCACTATGGCGTGCGAGCGCTATGCCCTGGCCTGCCGCGAGTGGGGCGAGTACTGTGCCCGTGAGGGCGAGAGTCCCGTCAACCCGCTGCTGCTCATCCAAGCGGCGGACAACGTGAGCAATTCGGCCCTGGCTGAGATGTGCGACCAGATCACGGGCCTGGTCCCCGGCCTTTCCGAGGCGATGTCGTTCGCCAACGTCTTCGGCGAGCATAAGGACATCGCGGCGGGAAAATACCTCATTCCCTATGTCGAGCCCGAGTTCGTTCAGGACACCTCGCGCATTCGCGTGCTCTTCGCCAAGGAGGCTGTCTCCAACGGATGGGACTGCCCGCGAGCGGAGGTCATCTTCTCGCAGCGCAGGCGTTCGGACTCGACCTATATCGCACAGCTCGTGGGACGTATGGTACGCACTCCACTTGCGCGGCGCATCGAATCCGATGATCTTTTGAACTCCGTCGCCTGCTACCTGCCCCAGTTCAATCCCGAGAGCACTCAGGACGTGGTCGACTACCTCATGGGCCGAAAGGACGATATGGGCGAGAGCTCCATCGGCAAGCAGAACATCGTCCTCAACCCGGTGACCATCACGGCGGCTGCGCCCAAGTCCGAAGCCGACTACCAACAGGAACTCAAAGCGTACGAGGAGAACGAGAAGGCCATCGCGGCGGCACGGCAGACGCAGCCCGGCTATCAGGCGCAGCTTGCCGGCATCGCGATTCAGGAGCCGTTGGACATGCGGGGCACGCAGCCCTCGCTTGCCTCGGCGGTCGAGCCCGTTGATGTCCCGACGCCAGAAGCGGAGCCGGCGCCTCAGCCCACAACGGGTAACGACGTTGCAGCGCCTGTTCCGCAGCAACCTGCGACACCTGAGCCAAGTTCCACACAGTCCGAGCCGACCCAGCCCGCCTCGGTCGTAAAACCCGTGCCCATGGCAAAGCCCAAGCCGCCCACCAAGCGCGAGCAGTCTTTCACGCATCAGGAGTGGCGGGGCATCCGCACGGCCTTCGATTCCATCCCCGTGCAGCGCATTCCAAAGAAGGCTAGGAACGAATTTCAGAGCTTGGTTAACACGGCGACTCTGCTTGTCGAGACCGGCCTCGATGTCAATGCCGCGGCCGACGTGAAAAAACAGTTCGTCCAGAAGCTCAAGGGATACATCGTTGCCAACGAGGACGAGTACCGAGAGGCCAAACACGACGTAGAGGTTGCCGAGACCGTCAAGATCACGCTCGACAAGCTCAATGAGACCGAAGGCCAGGAGCGGGAGGAAGCCCGTACGGACGCTGAGGGCCTCAGGAAGGCCGCTCGCGACGCCGACATGCGTTTCACGAAGGAGCTCGCGCAAGAATATCGTCGCGCCAACTTCAAGGAGCTTGGGCGCCCCGAGTGCGACCTGTGCCTTGCCGCAGCGGTGCGCACGCAACCTATCGTCGACGCGCTCGAGAGTTGGGCCGCTCAATGTCGAAAGGGATATTTCGACAAGGTCGACGGATCTGGCGATTACGACTACCTCAACGATGCCGCGAAGCAGCGTTACGACGAGCTGGCTCGTGAAACCGAGGGCAAGCGTCTTACAAAGATAGAGTGGCCCACGTCTACCAGCACGTCGGACGACTTCGCTAAGTATCCGCGCCATATCGTGCAGAAAGAGGACGGCCTCTGCCCGCTCGATCTGAACCCGGCGGAAGACCATATCGTTAGGAACGAATTGGCAAAGAATCGCACGGTCGCCTTCTATCGCAATCCGTCGGGCAGCATGTCTGCCAAGGCGTTTTCGATCCCGTACATGTCTTCGGTGGGACGCAAGGCCCTGCATCCAGACTTCCTCTTCTTCGTGAAGGATGCTGACGGCGCCATCAAGCCGTCCATCGTCGACCCCCACGGCGAGTTCCTCGGCGACACACTGGCAAAGCTCAGAGGTTACGTGACCTACTTGCACGAGTACCCTGATGTCTTCAAACAGGTGCTCTTTGTGGGGGATATGGGAAACGATGAGTACAAGGTGCTCAACCTCCTACGCCCCGAGGTCCAGGATGCCATCATGTCCTATAGCGATGTCGACTGTAAGGCGCTCTTCTGCGGCTCCTTCGCAAGCGACTATCACTAGTATCGTCGGGATTTGCCCAGCGGGCGTCTCGGATCATATACCAGAACCGAATTAGTAAGGCTCGCTAAGGCGGCCGTCCGTTGGGGACGGCCGCCTCTCTTCAGTCTTGACCCATGATTTCCAACGTTTCGGCGGCATTCGCCGGTCATGACCTCGTATCCGTTACGTGGGTGGCACCTCCGCTACGCCGCGTCAAGGGGCCCATGAGACCCCGCACAAACCTCCGCTCCGCTCCGGTTGGTGGAGGTCATCATGGACTCCCTTGACCCGTCTTCGCTCCGGTGCGGCTTTGCAGGGAGCAAAGCCGACGACGACGCGCGGCGTCGCCATTCGGCTTTGCCCGCAAGGGCGAGATGTTCAGGGCAACGTGCCCGGAAACGGAGGAAGACATGCAGGAGCTGATGACGAGGGAGATTGCGGAGGGGTTGCCGAGGCTCTATGAGCAAGACGGCGCGGGAGACCCCACGGTATACGTCCACTACTTCTCGTGCGTGAACGGATGGGACTGGTGGCTGCTCGAGTTCGACGGCACGGACGAGGCGTTCGGCCTCGTCGAGGGCTATGACGACGAGCTCGGCTACTTCAGCATCAAGGAGATGGAGGAGCTGAACCACCAAATGGGGTTCGCCGCCATCGAACGCGACGAGCACTTCGAGCCGAAGTCGCTCAGCGCCGTCAGGGGGAGGTAACTCCATGGAGATGGACGAGTTTGACGCCGCGGGCAGATTCGGCAAATCCCCGGGTGGGGCCGTCGGGCTGACTGTCGTCGTCGAGTTTGAGTTGGGTGACGAGGGCGGGGCGTTCGAGATGGGCACTGCTCCGGAGGGGTCGCCCGAACTCGGGCGACTCGTCTCGGACGCACGCGACGAGGCCGATGCCTTGGTGGAGGACGGGGGCGGATGGGCTGCCGTCCGAATCGGATTAGGCGACGTGGAGAGCATCGACTGCGAGAGCGGCCGGACCGTGCACGTTGCCGAAGAGGGGTGAGGCGCACACAGAGAGCGCGGGCATGCCATCGGCGTGCCCGCGCCAGCTTTTCCGGGGATGCCTCGCGCCATCCCCGCGCCCCTGCGCGCCAAGGGGCGGTGCCCCTTGGAACCTTGGCTAAGGTGGCTCGGGGGACATGGAGGATACCGGAGCGCGTGCGTCCGGCGGTATCAACAGAACTCAACCTGATGCTTGACCGCTACGGCCTAGAATCCGGCGGCTTCCGCTACTTCGTGGCGCCGCAGGAAGAGCACTTGTACCCAGTGGTTACGGTTTCATCCCATGCCTTGCTCACCTGCACCTGCTCGTCATAGGCCGCTTGGTCGGTCACGGTTTCATAATACCCCTGCTTTACAGTCACATAGGTAGAGTGATAGCTTCCGCAATTACCACCATTCATAAGGGAATTGTTAATATGTCCCCATGGGTCTGACGTAATATCCGCACCGCACTGATTGCAGATATAGTGTTCTTCCGTCACCGGGTCATGCCATACCTGATGCGTCACCGCGTCGTGGTGGACGGTCGTGTACTGAGCGTCGTGGTGGACGGTCTTTGTCTGGGCAACCCAGTCGTGCTGATGCGCCGGGGTGTCGTCCTTCTTCGTCGTACTGCCCGAATTCGAACCGGAGCTAGAGTTGCCACCGTTGTTGTTTCCACTCGGCTTGCTATCGGACTTATTTCCAGAGCCGTTGTTTCCGCTATCGTTTTTGGAACCGGAATCGTTCTTCTTGTTGTCGGAGGTCTCCGGGGTCTTCGCGTCAGACGTGTCCTCCTTGGCCGTCTCCTGTGCCTTTTCGCTCTCCTTCTCGACGGCATCGGCATCGGCGTTCGGGTTCTTCTTGATGTTGTCCTCGAACTTCTTCACGACCTCGGCACCCTTGTCTCCGGTCAGGGTGGAATCGCCCTTCTTCACGGCTGCTGCGACGTCCTTGGCGATGGCGGTCAGGTCATCCTTCGTCACCTTATCCGCATCCACCTTGTTGAAAGTCACATCCGTGCTGGCCGTCTTCTTATCGGCCTTCCCGGCGGTAACCTTCTTCGATGGCACCTTATAGATGGAACCGTCGGCGTTCACAGGTGAGATGAATGTGACGGTATAGGTACCGGACTTGCCGACCTTCACGGTCACCTGCTTGTTCGCGGCGATAGCGGTGTAGAAGTCTACTTCCCCGTCCTCATCCTCGATATGGGCGATGACGGGCGTGGAGGTGTCCGCATCCCAGCCGTCGGCCTTCACCTCAAGGATGAGCGCCATGTCCTGCTCCTCATCGTCCTTTGACTGGGACACCGCAGGGACATTCGCTTTGCCCGTCCACCCGGCATGTGTGATGGCATACCCACCGCCGCCGATGAGAAGCGCCGCACAGAGGATTCCCGCACCAGCCGCGCAGACCTGCTTACGGGAGAACTCGCGCCCGAAGAGCTTGATTCGACCGCTATTTTCCATTCGTGAACACCGGGTCATACATCGTCTCTCCCAGCTTCAGAACCAGGCTGTCGTTACGTTTCTCGAGGGTATAGGCCACCGACGCCCCATCGGCCGTCAGCTCGCCCTTGTAAACGAGCGGGCGCGGTGTCGAGTCGGTATCCTTCGCCCTCTGGTCTTTGACCGTGAGGCTGTACTTTCCCGAATGGTCCGATGCGGCCCATTCGTCATCACTGGGACCTTGAGTGAACAGATAGCCCTTTTGGTTATACGACGCCTTCTTGAATGCGATCTTTCCGCTGTCGAAGTTGATCTCCTCGGGGCTCGCCATGGACTCCGGCCGGTTCGAGCGTTCCCATTCCTGCGATTCAAGCAGCTCTTTGACGCGGGCGACCGCCTTGCCGGTGTAGTCCTCGTAGTACTTCTTCGCATCGTCCTCGCTCAGGAAATAGCGCTCGCCGTACTCCTCGTCGCCAGAGGGGATATAGGCATCCGCATCGTCGGCCTTCTTGAGCGTCAGGGTACCGAGCTCGCTTGAGCTCAATACGATGTTCTCGTCTTCCTGCCTCCACGTTCCCGAGGACTCGAACGACCCTGCGTAATGCCAGCCGTCCCCGTCGTCGAAGGTGATCGTCGTCTCGGAACCCAGCTTGTTATTCGTCATCTTCCCGAGGGCGACGTTGTCGCAGACCGATATGTAATAGAGCGTCTTTCCCTTTACTCCCGTCGGTCCGCATCCGCTCAAGCCGCTCAATCCGGCAATCGACATCAGTCCGACAGCGCCCAAAAAGCCGCGCCGGGATACATTCATCGCCATGGCAGTTCTCCTTTGATTCATAGATGGTACTTACGGCGATCCCTTCAACCTGGAAAAGGGCCACGTGAGCATTGTATTGCAAATTGTCACTTATATAGGTGTGACTCATATAGGTCCGACTCAAATCATTGGCACCACCAGTCGGGAGGTACCAATGACTCAGCTAGATGCAAAAATGAAAGTCGGACTTCGCATCAAGGAATTGAGAAACGCTCTTGGATACAGCCAGGAAGCCCTTGCGTACTCGATAGAGATGTCTCGAACCTATTTTGCCGAGGTCGAAACCGGGAAACGGAACATCTCGATCGAGAACATAGAGCGCATAGCAAGGGGCCTTGGTGTTTCTCTAAGGGAGTTTTTCGATTCCGACCTGTTTACGGGGTGACTCGGTGACGGATCGCTGGAAGAAATCTGTGGATGCGCGGTGCTGCTTCTCTTTATGCTATTCGAATATCGTGAGACCTGTTGACTTCTATTTCCGCCACGAATCGGCGGTGCAGGATAAGGCTCCACTACGTTTCGCCGGAGGCAAACGGCGCAACTCGGCGAGCCGAGTTCGAAAGCGCAGGTAGATGCCTGCGCCTAAAACGAAAAACACCCGCATCCACGTGTAGCGCGCGGGCGCGGGTGCGTAGTTGATTGGGGCGTTTCCGCTAGATATGGGCGATTACGCGGCTAGAAGCCCTCGGGAACGTAACCTGCGGCCGTTTTCGGCTTCGTCGGCGCTGTCGACGTGGCGTCGGGGGCGGTCGGGCCCCGCCAAACCCTCGGTGCCGTCTCGTTCCTGATCTTGCGGCGAGCGGTTGATCGCTCCATGAGTGTTCGTTCGGCATCGGGTGACGTCATCCCGAGCATGGGTCCCACGAAAGTCTCGGTAACGTCCCTGCTGGGGAAGGCCATGGGTACGCCGTCGTGGATCACGAGGGCTCCCGTCTCGCGGCCGGTCCAACGCTGGAGCTCGTCGGGCGTGATGAGCGGCCTGCGCACGAGTCCCTCGCTCGTGCCCGTCGAGCCGGTGTTCGTTCCCTTAGTTCGGCTCGTGGACTGCGCGACCGCCGTGTAGGAGCCCATCGACTCCGAGAGCTTGCGCGCGGTGTCGAGGTTGGAGCAGGAGAGAACGACCTTGTCCTTGAGGAGGTCGAGAATCGTCTCGGCCTCTTCTCGGCTGTAGCCGGAGACGGACTGGAGCTGGAGGAGCGACTGACAGAACCAGAGAACATGGACGCCTTCCGAGCGCATCTCTCCCAGGTCCTGGACGATCCTCTCGTTGCGGCCGAGGGAGGCCGCCTCATCGAGGAGGAGGACGGTCTCGACGGGGCAGCGCCCGGCATGGCCCGCGGCGCAGGAGCGCAGCGCCGAGAGCGCTTGGGAAACGAACGTCTGGACGAGTCGCTTGTAGTTGCCCGTTGCAGAGGATGATGAGATGAAGACCGCCGTGGGCTCCTCGCCGATGCCCCCGAGGCCGCACTCGTCATCGTGGAGCATCCGAGCCACGTTGCCGTCGACGTACTCGGTGAGGCAGTTGCTCAAGGTCGAGACGATGCCGGGCCCGCCCCCGTGCTCACCGTTGAGCCCGCCGAGGAAGGGGAGCGCGGGGTCTTCCGCGGGCAAAGACGCCGCCAGGGCGGCGATGCGGTCAAGCGGTCCCTGGTCGCCCGACGGCGAGATCGCGGCAGCGACGGACATGACGGTCTTCTCGTCTTCCGGGATGGACGCGTCCTCGATGAGGGCGAGGGAGATGCCGACGAAGAGGTTCCGAGCGCCGTCGTAGAAGAACGGCTGACCTTTCGACGGCGCGGGCACGATGCAGCGCGCTAGCTCGCGCAGCTCCCGTGCGCAGCCGCCGGCCCCCTCCGCCCTAAAGGCCTCCTTTGCCCTCTCGAGCGGATCGAACCGAACCGAGGACGCGGGCGCGTCGAACATCACGTCGACGATGCGGTGAGTGCCCGTCTTCTCGAACACAGGCTCAAGGAAGGCCCTGAGCTCGCCCTTGATGTCGTTGATGATGAGGGAACGCCCCTGCTCGAAGTTTGCCATGGCAGACATTATGGCGACGCGGCGGCTCTTTCCCTCGCCGCTTTCGGCGAGGATGCAGGCGTGGACCGAGTCGATGAGCCTGACGCTCCTCCCGATCTCGCCCACGACCAACGTGCCGCCCGAGGGTTTGCCGCCCTCCTGCCACGACTCGCTTCTACGCTTAAGCTCGCCGCGTGCTGAGATGAGCCTCGCGTTGCCGTGGATGGGCGCGCCGGGCGCGCGGCGTCCGCCGACCCAGGTCCCGTCGTGGAGCCAACGGGACCAGTCGAGATGGCTCCAGATGCCGGCAGCCATTGAGACAGCGAGGGTTGCCGCGCATCCCACGAGGAAAGCATCGTCCTGGATTAGCTCAGGTAGGACTTCGAGCGGGTTTTGGAACATGGCATCGGGGAGTTCGGGCGCCGCGGCCGTCCCGAAGCTTCTGAGCGTCGCGGCGATGCCGGTGAACCATGCTTCTAGCCAGCGCCATACTGCCGGCAGCAGGACGAGCACGATCGCGGTCCCAGCGACCGCGCCGGCGGCGACACAGCGCTTGAGGTGCGCGCCCTCGTCGACGTTGAAACTCTTCTGCTTGCTCATAGAATCATTCCCTTCACTATTGTTTTCGCTGGGTCGAGCACGATGCCCGTCGCATCGCCCCTGATCGCGGCCGATACGGCGGCTGCGAGCGCCCTCGCGAGCGCGCGCTCGGCCTTCTGGCCGACTTCGTCTGGCAGGTCCTTCTTGCCTTTGGGACCCTCTGTTGCGGACGCGAGCGTTTTGGCAAGGGCACTGCCCACAGCAACGGGGGCTTTTGCCATGGAAAGCGCGTAGGACGGGCACGACCGGAGGCATCTCTCCGGGATGGGCCTGCGCTCGCGGACGGCTTCTCGCGCCCTCTCCAGGTCTTTTCCGGTGACGCAGGCGCGGACTTCGCCGACGAGCGGCCTCATGCGCTTGCGCTCCGTTGCGGGCCCGTCGTCCGGCCTTGCGGACCTTATCGGTTCCCTTTCGGGGTCCGTTGCCCGGTCGGGTGCGATGACCCTCAGTAGGGCGTTGCCCTGGCGCGTGCGTAGCTCGTGCATGGCGTCGTTCACGTAGCGGTCCCGCGCAACGCCTTCGAGCCCCTTGAGGTCGGCGCAGCGCTCCACGGACTTGCGGTAAGCTGCGCCCGCCTCCTTGATTTCAAGGTGCCTCGACCCCGCTTCCGCGTTTGCGGCATCGACGGCCTTGGCGACATCTGGGTGCCAGCGGCGGAGGTGCGCGTAGGAGATGCGGCCGTCCGCAGGTAGCGCGATGTCAATCTCATCGGCGGGGATATGGCGGACGGCGTCGACCGCCCGCGACCTCGCGAGGTCGCGGGCCACGTGCTCGGCCGCGAGTGCCGGGGTCAGGGCCGCGTCGGTGAGCGCGTTTCTTGCCCGGTCGAGCCTGTTGCGGGCCATGAGCGAATCGAACGAGCCATCGGACGACCACGCAATAACGTGCACGTGCTTGGAGCTCGGGTGGTTCTCGTGCTCGGCGGCTACCCAGCGGACGCTTGACTCGGGGATGCCCATTGCCTCGGCAAGTGCCGGCGAGAGGTTTCGTCGGCAGAAGCGCTGCCAGTCCTCCTTGCACGCGAGGTCGAGCTCGCGCGCCTCGTCCCTGCGGACGCTGAGAACGACGGTGGCAATCGCGCCGTCGGCCTTTTCGAGCTCCCTGCGGGCCGTGCGGAGCTGGACGGCCCCGTTCTGGTCGAAGAGCGCGGTCGATCCGGGCCTCTCGGCGCAGTAGCCGACGAGCCCCATCCTCTCTGCGAGCTCGGAGCGCCTGAGGTCGTCGACGGTGGCTGACTTGTCGGCCCCCTCGCGCGTGGCGACGTATTCGATGTTGTTGGTGATGACGGCGGAACGCCCGCGCGAACCGGGGAGGTGCACGCGGGCGTTCACGACGAGGCTGCTACGACTTGCCATCGGCTAGGCGCTCCCTCGCCTCCGAGAGCGTCATGCCGCGCTGCATGAGGCCGGCCTGCTTGTCGTAGGCGGCGTAGATGTCCGAGGCGCTCACGCTATTCAGACCCTCGAACGTGCCCTTCTCGATCTCGACGGCGGCGATTGCCGCGACGATCGAGGCGCGCGTGGCGCGGTGCACGACGCGCGCGATGCGGTCCTCCTGCTCGGCGTTGCGCTCGCCGAGCGTGCGGTCGAGCTGCTCCAGCAGCGGCTGCATGACGCCGCGCAGATAGGTTCCGAGCTCGGTGGAGTAGAGCGCCAGGCCGTCGGAGGCGAGTCCGGCAGTGATGAGCTCGCGGGCGGCTGCGCTGTCGCTAAGATCCTTGGAAACCCCGTAGGCGTGGAGGCGGCGATACGCCTTGTCGGGGAGTCGGAGGCTCATGACCTTCGACCCGTCTTTTCCGATGGCCATCTTAGAGTCCCTCGTTCGGGAGGGGCGCGCCGACAGCGCGGAGGGCGGCGATGTTCTCGGGCGTGCGCTCGTAGGTCTTGGGCCAGAAGGTGACGGGCATCATGGCAAGGTCATCGCGGGGGATGCCGTAGGCGAAGAGGTAGGCCTCGATGGCGTCGCCGTATTCTGCATCGTTGACGCGATAGGCATCGGTGAAGAAGATGCCGGTCGGGTCGTCGTTGCAGCCCTTGACGAAGTAGACGCCGTTCCCGCCTTCCTTGAACGGGTTCAGGACCTTGTACTCCGGCTTCGCGTAGTAGGCGATCCCCGCGCGGACGATGCGCGTAAAGCCCGGGCGCTCGTTGGCTCGCGCCGCTCGTGCGAAGCCCAGGTCGGGATCTGACTCCAGCAGATGGGTGAGCACGGAGCCGACGGCGTCGTCCTTGTGCTCGGGGATCGTCCCGAGGAGATCGGCGAGACGCGATTTGGTTTTCTTGACAAGTTCCATCATGGTTTTCCTCTCTGCCGGTGCCGTATGGGTACCGGCGATTCATTTGAGCTTCTTCGTTGGTGACGCTTCTAGCTGCGGCGAAACGTTGCAGTGCCGAAGGTGCCAAAGAACAGGAAAGAGTTTCTTGACCAATGGCACCTTTGGCACCATCGAGAGACTTTGCAGGTGAGGGGCGGCAAGCGAGGTGCCGCAACGGAATGCTGCGGCACCCTCGTCGGCCCTAATCCGTCTCCCGGTACACCCAGCAGCGCTGCTTGCCGTACGGGGGACAGAGGCGCTTGTTGCCCGGGACCCATCCCGGGCACTGCGATGACAGGATGCGGCTGACCATCTTGCAGTTGGCCTTGGTCTTCTCGAGATGGAGGGCCTTGTCGAGAATCTCGAACGTGCATATGGGACGGTCGGTGTTGGCGGGGAGGTATGCGAGGACCTTCTGCACGCAGGGGTCCTCCTCGACGAAGCGGCTGCGTTGCGCGGTCGCCTCGATCTCCATCTCGGGCGTGAGGACGGTCGAGAAACGGGGGTCGCCCGTCTTCATCCACGTGCGGGCCTCTGCCCATGCCTGCCGGATGGCGGTAGGAAAGCCCTCGTCGAAGACGGACTTCTCCGTGCGCTCGATGCCGCAGAGCACCGGGAGGAAGCGCCTCGCACCGCTCGTCCGCTCGCGGATGAAGTCGGCCTCGTTCGTGGTGCCGATGAAGACCACGCGCCGGGGGAAAGCCTCCGTCCGTCGACAGTAGGCTCCCCGGAACTCATCTACCTGACGTGTGATCCCGGCCTTCACGCTCTCGACGGAGCGCTCGGACATGCCGTTGAGCTCGGGGATCTCAATGATCCACTTGCCCCGGTTTTGCTCGCCCGTGAGCCTGACGTCGCCGAGGTTGATCACTGAGTCGCTGAAGTACTCGTCGCGCATGGCGAGGCCCCTCGCGAAGGAGGACTTGCCGATACCCCCGGCACCGCACAGGATAGGCATGTAATCGGCCTTGCAGCCCGGGCTGTAGGCGCGGGCGATGCCCTCGCAGAACAAGATGCGCTCGACCTCCGAGACGTATGCGCTCCTCTCCGCACCGAGGTAGGCATTGAGAAGCGTGCCGACGCGCGGGGTACCGTCCCAGGCGAGGGCGTCGAGCATGGCAACGAGCGGGTCATAGGCGTTGTCCTCACCGACGATGGTCAATGCGAGCAGCATGTACTTCTCCTTCTGGAGCGAGATAGTTTGCTGGAGGAGGGCGAAGAGCCGGGCGTCGTCGCTGTCGCGCCACCGGCGTTCCCGCGAACCTGCATCCCAGGGCAGGGACCCGGTCTTGAAGAGCTCGTTCGCGAGTCGGTTGTAGCCGACGTTCAGGGGAAGAGACTTGAGCTCCTCGACGATCTCGTTGACGGTCGGCGGGGAACGACGCTCCGGGGGGTGCGGCTCGGGGGCATCGTCGTGCTTCTGCGTGCCCATTAGATCACCTCACGAGACTGGTGGCGGCGAGGGCCATTTGCGGGGTGGTTCTTGGCGGAGACAAGCGCTTCGAGCCGGTCGAGGCGAAGCTCTGCTTCGAGTAGACGCTCGACCAGCTCTTCCTCCGACAGGTGATGGTCGAGGCCATGGTCGCGTAAGACGGCGTGGCGTCGGGCGGAATTCATCGTGCTAAGATTCATCGGCAGGGTCCTCCTTATATGTGGACTCAAGGTTTTGGGCGACGGCCGAGCTTTGGTCGGGGAGGCCGTCGTCCATCCCAAGGTTTGCGATAAGCGCGTCTTCGAGCTCCACGGGGGAGCGTTCGGGTGCGAACGAGCCGGCGAAGGCAGCGAGCGTCTCAAGCGACTCGACGAGTCCGTCGTCCATGTCTCCTGCGCGCCGGATGCGTCGGAGCTCCGCTACGACAGGCCCCACGCGCTCCTTGACCGCCTTGCGCATGCGGGTGGTCGCGATCACGGTAAAGGCGCCTTCAAGCAGGCATTTCGTGATGTAGTCCTGCTTCGACAGGCCGCTCAGAGCAACGTGGAGGTCGAGCTGGACTGCCTCTTCAGGTGACATGCGGAAGGCGATTGTCTTGCAACGGCGACGACCCTTTGCGTCCAAAATCGGCCTAGACATCTGACATCACCTCGTCCAACGCTTCCACCAGATCGTGTTGCGTTGAGGGGAAGAGATGCGAGTACATCTCCGTGACCTCGGCAGTCTCGTGACCCATGCGGTCGGCGATTGCCGTGGGCGAGTAACCGCTGTTGATGAGGGCGCTGACATGCGAGTGGCGGATATCGTGGATGCGGATGCGCTTCACACCCGAGAGCTCACAGCCCCTCTTCATCTCATGCGACAACGCGTGCTTGGTGATGGGGAAGAGCCGGTCGCTAGGAGCGATCTCGGGATGCGTTGCAAGATAGTCGTGCAGCTCCTCGCGAAGAAGGCTCGGCATGACGATGTCGCGCTTCGAGGCTCGCGTCTTGGGCGGGCCGATAACGTCCTCACCCTTGATGCGGGCGTAAGAACGGCGGATGCGGATGACGTTAAGCTCGAAGTCGATGTCTTCCGGACGGAGGGCGAGGAGCTCGCCCTCGCGACAGCCCGAGAGGTAGAGCGTGAGGAATGCAAGGTAGATGGGCGGCTTGTCCTCGATGGCCTGGGAGAAGCGCTTGAACTCGGCAGGGGTCCAGCAAAGCATTTCCTTCTCGGGGCGCTTGGAGCCGACCTTTCCTGCCGCCAACATGGGGTTCTGGGGCAGGCGGTAGAAGCGGACAGCGTGGTTGAATATAGCCGAGAACTGGTTGCAGATGGTATGGAGATAGCTCTGCGAGAGCCCCTGTTCCAGAAGCCAATTCTCCCACCGCACCACGTCCGCAGCGTTGACGTCGCAAAGGCGCTTTCCGCCGAAGAATGGGAGGATGTACTTGTCGATAATGGCATCCTTGGTGAGCTTGGTGCCGACTCGCAGCCGAGGATAGACGTCACGGGCGTACATAGTCTTAACGAAAGTCTCGACGGTGACCTCGACGCGCTCGTTGCAAGACGCGAGGAAGTCGCGCTCCCAGGCGACTGCCTCCTTTTTGGAGGTGAACCCGCGCTTCGTCTTCTTGTGACGCTCGCCCATGGAGTTGCGGTACCAGGCCTCGACCGTCCAGGTCCCGCGCTTCTTGTCACGACTAGTCGACACGGGCGATCGCCGCCTTCTGCTTGGAAGGGGCGGAGAGGAGGCGAGTCTCAAAGTACGAGCGCTGGACCTTCCCGGGGATGGTCATGATTCCCTGAGCTGCAAGCTCTGCATTTAAGGCTTTGATGAGCTTAAACGCATAGGACTTGCTCATGCCCGTGGCCTGTGCAACCTCCTCGGCATTCATGAACTGGTTGGACATTTCAAAAGCTTCTTTCTATCGATTTATACCTCACGAATATGTGAGGTACTCTGAATGATAGAATAGCTCACAAAAACGTGAGGTCAAGCGAAAAACTGAATTATCATCACGAAAATGTGATGCGCGTCGTTTAACCTAGTGAACAATGAGGGGTTGATCACGGAAGAAGCGATGATGCGCGATTCGGACAAACTACGTATGGGCATGAAGATTCGTTCGTTGCGTGCACGACGAGGAATGACGCAGAAAGAGTTGGCGGACGCTGCGGGCCTGGGAGAGTCGGCTCTGAGAAGTTATGAGCTCGGCGCGCGATATCCGAAGGAGAAGCACCTTGAGTCGCTTGCAAAAGCGCTTAAGGTACGGCCGGAAGCTTTTGAGGTTTATGGAATTGAGAATGAGCTTCAGTTCATCCATATGCTGTTCAATTTCGAACAGACATTCAAACTTGAGCCGGATAGAGATGGTTCGCCTAGTCTGCGCTCGTATGGTTACGGAATGGTGCCGAAAGCGCTCATGGACTGGGGAAAGAAGTTCGCGCAACTCGAAGAGGGAGTGATCTCGCGCGAGGAATACGAAGACTGGAAAGACACCTACAATCCGACAATTCTGACAAGCTGGTTGGGCGAAGAGATTCCTGACCCCTATACGGGAAAGACTCTTACGGGTGAAGAGCGGGAAGGTGCTGTGCATGCCGTTGAGATGATGCCGGAATCACTCCAGGATGAATTATCCCGCGCCCATCGAGCAGGAAAGATATAGCCTGCGCCTCGCTTTGTTCTCGTGAGGACCAAATGAGTATCAAACGAGAACGGGAAAACGCCTGATGGAGTGGGCTAAGGTTAATTGACCGCTTCATTTACCTGTGGCTTTTGTTATCGAGTGGGAGTAGGACGACAGGGTTCTGACCTGCGATTTTGAGTGCCGCACTATGCCGCTGAGTTTCGTTTCGTACGAGAGTCATGACAAAGCCACCAGCGACGGAGATGAGTAAAAGCGATTAAAGAGCCTCCGTTCCCTGCGTTGGGACGGAGGCTCTTTCTTTGCCGTTTTACTCCCTTGTCTCCGTTCGGGGATTATTTCTTGCTCATTTAGGGCTATTCGCGCTGAAAGATTTTGACTAGCTTGGTGTCCTTTATTTCGTAGACAATGTCTGCGACGTTCTCGACCAGCCTCTTATCGTGGGAGACGAACACTATCGTTCCGGCATAGGCGCTCATCATCTGCTCGAGGGCTTCGGCGCTCTTGATGTCCAGGTAATTTCCAGGCTCGTCCATGAGCAAGATGTTGTATCTGCCCAGCAGCATCTTCGCGAGTAGCAGCTTGATGACTTCGCCTCCCGAGAGAACGCCAACGTCCTTTGTCAGGTCGCGCGGTCCGATTCCCATAGAGGCGAGGATGCCTCGAATTTCGGTCATGCTGTACTCGCAACCATCCTGCATGAACGAGATCGCAGACTGACGGGCGTCGAACTTGTAGCCTGTTTGCTCGAAGTAACCGATCTCTGCCTTGGGAGAGATGTTGATACCGTCGGCGCGTCGAGCGATTGCCTTCAGCAGGCTGGTCTTTCCTGTACCGTTGCCACCGGTGATGGCCACTTTGGCACCGAGCGGTATCTCGAATTTCGCGTGGTCATAGAGCATGCAGTTGCCGAAGCTCAAGCTGAAATCGTCTGCCGAGATGGGAAATTTACTATGCAGTTCCAGGGCCTTGCTCTGGCGGAACCGCACGGCGCGAATGCTATCTGGGGCCTCAATCCCTTCGAGCGCTTCGAGGCGCTTCTCCATGTCCTTAGCCGCCTGGTACATCCTCTTCTGTTTGGTGCCGGTTGCTTTCTGATGCCCCAATCGACCTGCATACTCGTTGCTTTTTTTCGCAGCCTTCCGCTTGGCGTCGACCTGCCGTGCTTTTTTCCGTTGTTTTTCGATGGCGGCTTCGAGGCGATCGCGCTCGCGCATCGCCTCTTCGTATCGAGTCGCCTGAGCTTTGCGCTCTTCTTCTTTCTGTCGCAGATAGTCGGAGTAGTCACCCCAGAATTCGGAAATACCGCCGTCTTTGAGCTCCCAGATCTTGTCTACCACCTGGTCGAGAAAATGACGGTCATGGCTCACGATGAGCAGAGCCCCATCAAATGCCTTGAGTTGTCCGACGAGAAGGCGGATGCCGTCTTGGTCGAGGTGGCTCGTAGGCTCGTCGGCGAAGATCGCGCTTGCATGCTGGGAGAGTGCAGAGGCAATCTTGGCGCGTGTTTCCTCCCCGCCGCTCATCGTCTCCTGCGCCACTCCGGCGACGTTGAGACGGGAGAGCATCTCACCACTGTCCTGAGCCGCATCAAGGTCGAGTTCATCGAGTTGGCCGATGAGGGCAATGCTGCCGAAGCGCCTGACGTCGGCGTCCGCAATGGTAAGATTGCCGCTCAGAATTTTAAGCAGGCTGGTTTTGCCTGCGCCATTGTCTCCCACCAAGCCGATGCGATCGTAGGAGTAGATTTCCAACTCTTCGATATCCAGGATATCGCGGCCGGCATATTCCAAAAAGATGTCTTTAGCTTTGACTATGAGTTCCATAGGTTGAACCGCCTTTTGTGTATTAGCCTTTTACTGGAAGCGCAGCCATGCCAAAAAAGATTGCTCACGTCGATTTTTCGCCTTTGCCCAATTGCCGGCGCGAGCGTTTTGACCTTGCGCAAGCCGGCAAATCCGAAAATGATAGTTGGCGACGAATAAGGAGCGCGATGTGGGATGTCGGCGCAATACCTCGTCGTCGCAAGGGCTTGAAGGCTGACGCGTGAACCGATGGCTGCCGCCTCTTTTTTTCGAATACTTGGGCTATTGAATCCGCCCGGTATCTCTTTTCCCCACGTTTCGGACGCTCGGAGCAAGCAGCATAGCCATCGCAAGCAGTACCATGGTCGCTCCAGAGCCGACGAACCATAACGGAGCTCCAAGCAGATCCGCAAAAACGGAGGGGGCCGCGAGGCCCATGGGCATGGCCCACGCCATGATGGTTCCGTAGAGGCCGAAAACGCGGCCTAGGTACTCAGGAGGTATCTGCTCCTGCATAAGGGCAGTCTGGGTTCCCGCGTACAACGGGGAGCATGCGCCCATAAGAAAGCTCGCCGGTAGGAAAACGGCGAACAGCGACGGGCCGATCAATCCGGATGCGATTGCGACGACGCCGAAGCCGGCGATCGCGGCGACCATGGTGAGCGACCTATTGCGGAACCCTCCCGTGGCCGCCAAAATGCCGGACCCAGCCAGCATGCCTGCGGAGAAAAGGACCTCCACCAAAGCAGCATCCCCCGTGCTACCGTCAAAATGTCCCAAGGTCATTATTGGGAACAATGCCGCGAGTGGGGAGAACGCGAAAGCGAAGACGAACCCGCACCAAAGAAGGGCGAACAGCCCCCTGTATCCCCTGATCAGCTTGTAGCCGTCCGAAATCTCAGAGAAAAGTTCTCGAACTTTATTGGAAAAGGACGAGCTGCGGTCGGCTTCGTCGAGTCCTCCTGCGTCTATCTGAGCGGCGAGGACAGCTAGAGAAGCGAAAAGCGCCCCCAGCACGTCGAGGGCAATCATGGCGGTAATGCCCGCCACAGGATAAATCACTGCCGCGAGCGCGGCGCCAAGAATGTATCCGGCGGACTGAATCGCCTGCATCACTCCCGATAGGCGAACGAGATGCTCTGGCGGGGCGAGATGGGGCGTGAGGGATTGGGAGGCCGGCGTGTAGAACGAAGTGCCAGCTGCGCGGAGAAACAGGGCGATGAGTATTGACCACGCAGGTAAGCTGCCGGCCAACGAGGCAATCGCCAAGGCGGCGCCCACCGCGGCAACGAAGAGGTCGGCGCCGATGAGAACACGTTTCAAAGGCAGCCTGTCGACAACGGCGCCCGCAAGGACTCCGAACAAAGCAATCGGCAGAAAGCCTGCTAACGATGCCAGGGAGAGGAGGGAAGATGATTCTGTCGTGAGGGCGATATGCCAAATGAGACCCATTTGGAGAATCAAGCTCGTCAATGTCGACACGAGCTCCCCGCCCCATACGAAACAAATCTTAAATTGCCATGAATGGCACAGCGAAACAGACCTGCGCCGAGAGGTTTCAAATATCATGGTTATGTCCAATCGTGAAATGGCGTGCAGAAAAACAGCGCGACGCCACAACAGCGCCGCTTTCTAGGCGCTCATCCACGTGCGGAAAAGACCAACCACGACACCCCTCCTTTGTTAATTCGGTCTGGCAAACCATGTAATATTAACGAGGCTTGAGTTTGCCTGTCAAGAATCGACCATCGGAAAGGGCAATCCTCTCTGGCCATTCGATTCCTTTTGTATCTTTGGTTGCATAGGTGACCCGCCAGGGCTATTACGCGTGGAAGAGGCGCCTGCCGAGCTGGCCGATGAGGCGCTGAAGATGGCCCTGGTCAGGCGAAACGATCCCAAGGGATGCGTACATCATTCGGATAGTAAGAATGTTGCCAGCAGGTTTTGCGGCAACCGCAAAGGAGCCGTATCCTGCAGCTGGAATCACGTTGCAGCATCCTGACCCGCATTCCGATTGGCGGACGGCCCGCTTCGGCATCCTGACCAGCACAGCGATCGAGCCTTGTCATTCCTTGGATATGCCGGTTGCTCGGGGCGGTCCCGACGGAGGCCCTCGCCTCCCCGGTCCGTGACCCAAGAAGGGCAAGCATGCTGATCTGCATGGCTGGTTCCTCCTTTATGTAGACGACCATGCAAAGAAGGGACAACCGAGGAGGCAGGTTACTGATGCGGGCTCCCGCACGCCCATGACTACCCGACGGGCTGTTTTTCATCTCCGATGCCCGCATTGCAGCATGAACGAATGTGCCTCGACATCTCTGCTGGCATGGTACGACTGGGATCGCACCTCGACGCATCCTTGCGCATACTGCCTTCCAAGTTTCGAAACCGGGAAGGAAAGTGTATGTGAGCGACGATATCGGCGCCGATTCGACGCTCGAGAGGGAGATTGCGCCGATTCTATCCATCGGGGATGCATTCCCGAAGATTCTCATCACTCGCACGAGGCATGAGCCCCATACCCGGGAGGGCGTGCTCGTGCTGAATTTCGCGAGGTGGCTGCTTGGCGGGTAGGGTTCTGAACGTCGCATTGGGATATCGCGCGACAGGGCACGCAGGGCTGTTTGTGCCCGCACGGGAAACGCCGTCGCCATGCGGGCGGCCTGTCGTGTCCGATTAGCCTTTTGCTAAACAGGCTTACGCCAACTCATGGGCAAGCCACCTGAGACTATTCACTTTGCTTATCGTTGACAAAGACCTGTGGCCTGCGGTTTTGTGAACGGCTCGTAAGCCACCCGCGTCGACTCACTTACTGTTGAAGCTGGTGGTTTGCAGGCTCAAAGGCGGTTGAGTTTCAAAACGGGCGTTTTTCGGCGATATCGAGCCTCCAAAGGCGGCTCTCCGTGCCCCTTGGGACAAAAATAAAAACTCAATACTCTGAGTTTGAAAATGGTTTTTGAAGTTGTCCCAGCTTTTGTCCCCGAAGCCGATGAAACGCGACGTCGCGTCATTCAGCGGCACTCACTTCGAGATGCCGCCGAAAACTGGGTGCAACTGGAGTGACGAGACGGCAAAACTATAACCACCGAGTGGGAATAAACGATATTCGTTGATTTCAAGCCTCTGACCTGCGAAAACAGGTCGGGGGCTTCTTATTTTGCAACCTCTGTGCAACCTTTGCGGTTTCGCGCCCCGTGAACAGGGGACGTAGCACTGTTCACGTCTGGGCCCATGTCGGCACCGATCAATGCCCGCGCTGCTTCTGCTTGCGCTTCAGCTTCCGCTGCTCGAAGCACGTCGCCCGGGATTCCTCGCCAGAGGAGAACTGACCGTTCCTTGCGAAACCGCGAGACCAGCTATATCCGCTTGCTGCGGGCTTGCTTGAGCCAGTTCCTCTTGAAAGAGCCTATACCTCCGAAGAACTTGTTGTACGTCTCACCGTTCTCCTTTGCCTCGCACTTGACCAAGGCAAGTTCGATGGTGCAGAGGTAATCCGCCACTTGCTCGAGGCGGTAGTCGGTCATCGAGGTCTTGCGGCGTCGGACGACCCCTTTTGAGAGGACCTTGCCCACCGAGCCGTCTCGCCCACGGAACAGAAGGAGCGCATCCTCGCGACCTTCGGCGACCTGTGCTGCGAGATGGAGGGCTGTACCATCGCGCAGGGCCCTTTCCAAAGCGAAGTGTCGAGCCGAAGTGTTGAGCGTCGGCCCTGAATGTTCAATGGCCGTTGTTTTCTGCCCCTCAAGTGGTGAACTTCTCCTCGGGGCTGTTGATTCCCCCACGCGCCCCCTTCCGTTCTCTGTGTTCCCCTTATACTCCTTGTACGAGGAGGTAAGAAGTCATGGACAAGACCGCACAGGACAGCTTGGCAAAGAAGCCCGTCGACATGAGGGACAGGATTCTCGAGCATCTCGAGGCCCTCACCTCTGCCGTCTCGCTCGACGACCTTGCCCGTCTGTCCACCTCCGACATCGCCGAGACGCTCATCATCTCCAGGAGTCTGGCGAGCCAGTACCTCAACGACCTTGTTCGCGCCGGCCTTGTGGTTAAGGTGGCGGGCAGGCCTGTCCGTTATTTTCATCGCCGCGCGTTCCAGAAGCGTTTTCAGGTAAAGCTCTCTGCAAGCGAGTACGCCTCGCTCGCCGACCTCATCCAGGCGACGGGAATCGCCGATCACCGCGACTTCGCGCGTGCCGTGGGATTCGACCTAAGCCTCAGCTCCGTTGTCGAGCAGTGCAAGGCTGCGGTTCAGTACCCTCCGTTTGGCCTGCCCATCCTCCTGAGCGGCGGCGTGGGTGTCGGTAAGTCTTTCCTTTCTCGCCTTGTGTACGAGTACGGCAAGAACCAGGGCTTGCTGTCCCGCGACTCCTCCTATGTGCGCATCGACTGCGCCGGGGTCCCGGACGCCGCCTCGTTCAACGGGCTTCTTGACGAGTCGATCGCGAAATCGCGCGGGGGTGTGGTCTTTGTTAACGGCATCGAGGCACTCTCTCCCTCTGCGATGGAGCACTGCCTTGCGACGGCCCTCGGGCTCGATGCCTCCCAGGATGCGCCGCGCGCTCGCCTCGTCCTTTCGACGACGCTTTCCGCCGATGACCTGAAGGTTTCCTCGGCCTACAGCAAAATGCCCATCTGTGCCCGCGTCCCCTCACTCAAGGAGCGGACCCCCGAGGAGCGCGAGGATCTCATCTTGAGCTTCCTGCGCAGCGAGGGGTGCCGAATCGGTTCTGATGTGAAGATCAGCCGCGGCGCATACCGTTGCCTCGTGAACGCGGACTTTTCCGATAACATCGCCGGCTTGCGCGCCTGCGTGACGAACTGCTGCGCCAAAGCGTTCCTCAATCGCGAGGGCGACTACGTCGTCGTTCGCCCGTATCTTCTTCCCAGCGGGCTCCTCTCCTCCGCGCAGATCGATCAACAGCCCGACGATGGCGTTCTGATCGACGCGTCCCTGGATGCCGCCGAGAGCACAGGGCCGGTCGAGCAGGCGCTCGATGCCCTGTGCTCCCTCGATGAGCGATTCTGCGCCGGGGAGCTCTCTGTCTCCGAGCTCGTCTCGCAAGCTGTCTCCGCTGTGCGCGGCGTTGAGGATCACTTGATCTTCGGCCGCGGCGTCGCCTCCTCGAGGTCGCGCGCCTTCGAGCGCATCGTGGGCGCGGTCCTTGCCGACGCAGGCTCTTCTTATGGCATCGAGCTTTCGAGGAAGGTCGCTTTTCTGCTGGCCCAGGAGATTTGCCTGCAGTTGTGGCCGGGCATCGGCCTGGCTAAGCGAAAGTCTGCCTGTGCGGAGCAAATCTCCCATCTCCTCGGTGCCGTGACCTCCGAATTGCCGTTTGCCTCGAGCGTCTCCGATCAGGTCGCCGCAGACGTGGAAGGGGCGCTGGGAATCTCGCTCGATCACTTCACGAAGACGCTTCTGACGCTGTGCGTCGCATCGGAGTCTCGCGACGCGAAGGCCCTTCGAACGCTCTGCGTCATCTTGTCCCACGGCTACTCAACGGCGACGAGCATCGCCGACGCGGCGAACCGTATGCTCGGCATGCATGTGTACGAGGCGGTCGACATGCCCTACGACCAGCAGCTGAAGGACATCGTCGGTCCGCTCCAGCGCCTCGTCGACCGCCATTCCTACTGCACCGGGGTCGTGTTCCTCGTCGACATGGGCTCCTTGGAGGAGGCCTATAAGGCCCTCGAGAACGTTACCGACTCCACTATCGGCGTGGTGAACAACGTCTCCACCGGTCTTGCGCTCGAGATCGGGGTCGGGCTGCTCGGCGGCAAGTCCATCGCCGAGGTTCTTGGCGACGCGACCGCCGCGTGCGTGACGCACTGCAAGGTGATCGAGCGCGTCAACCGTGAGGACGCCATCGTCTTCTGCTCCGAGTCCGGGGTCGACGCCGCGGAGAGGATACGCCAGCTCGTCTCGCAGAGCCTCCCGCGCACCATAGGCGCGCGCCTGCTCACGAGGCCCTTCAAGCAGCTCGTCGCGAACGGGTCGAACGACGCCGTTTTCTCCGAGCACCGCGTCTGCGCCGTCATCGGCACGGGAGACCCCGGGGTCGCCTCCGTCCCCTTCGTCGCCCTCGAGGACATCATGTCGACGGCGTCCGCCTCTAAGGTCGATGCCGTGTTCGGCAGGTGGCTTGACGCTTCCGAGCTCTCTTCTTTCCACGAGAAGCTGCTCTCGAACATGACGCTGCAGAACGTCATCCGCTCCATCACCATCCTCGACCCGGAGCGGCTGTTCCACGAGATCGAGAGCGCCGTGCACGAGCTTCAGCGCAGGACAGGCGAGAAGATCGGCAGCAACGCCATCATTGGGCTCTACGTCCACCTCTGCTGTCTCGTCGAGCGCCTTGTTACCAGAAACCCCATTGAGACCTACGTTGGCCAGGACCGCTTCGAGGAGGAGCGTGCCGATTTCATCGAGTCCTTCAGGCAGAGCTTCTCGAGCATCTCGACGCGCTATCGCGTAGAGGTTCCCGTAAGCGAGATCGCATATGTCTTCGACTACATAAGCGTGAGCGCCGCCCCGGCGCGAGAAGAGCGCCTCGGCTCCTCGGACCTCCTGCTCGACGAGTGACCTTCCCCGCGCCGCCGCAAGCTGACCGCGCGTCCTCAATAATCCGATAACCCCTTGCCCGGCGCGAATCCGGATAGCGCCGAGGCAGTACCGAACGTAAAACTTCATTTGATAGGAGCAAACATGAGTGTTGTTATGGCACGAATCGACAATCGCCTGCTTCACGGCATCATCGTGACGCAGTGGGCCCCGGCGTCGGGCGCGACCCGAGTCATGGTCATCGACGACAAGGTCGCCGGCGACGAGGTCCTGAAGTCCACTATGAGGATGGCGCGCCCCGCGGGCATGGCCGTCTCGATCATCTCCGAGCAGACCGCGCTCAAGAACTTCGCGGCGGGCAAGTACGACCGCGAGAAGGTCTTTGTCATCGCCAAGGAGCCCGAGACGATCCTTCACCTGGTCGAGTCGGGCATCGAGCTCCCGTCGCTGATCGTCGGCGGCTCTCTTGTCAAGGAGGGCGGCGTCCAGCTCACCCAGCGCGCCTATGCCTCCGCCGAGAATGTCCAGAGCTACAAGGCGCTCATCGCCCGCGGCGTCAAGGTGACGGCACAGTTCGTGCCCGCCGACAAGCCCGTCTCCGTCGCCGACCTCATCTAAGGAGGGATCATGGTCAACTTCACTATCCTGCAGGTCGTCCTTTTGACCCTGCTGGCCTTCATCAAGCACGTGGACTACTACGGCATCCCGATGATCTTCGTCAACTATGCCGTCTTCTGGGGCCTTATCACCGGCGTCGTCATGGGCGACTGGCAGACCGGCCTCGTCATCGGCGGCACCATCCAGCTCATGCAGCTCGGCGTCGCGGGCTTCGGCGGCTCGTCGATTCCCGACTACGGCACGATGGCCATCATCGCCACCGCCTACGGCGTGACCCTGGGCGCGGACACGGGCCTCGCCATCGGCCTGCCGGTCGGCATGCTCGGCATCCAGCTCGACGTCATCGTCAAGATCCTCAACGGCTTCGTCGTCGAGAAGTCCCAGAAGTTCTGCGACGAGGGCAAGTTCAAGCAGATGAACGCCATCCTGTGGGTCTGCCCCGTGCTCTTCGGCCTGTGCGCCGCCCTGCCCGTCTTTGTCTCCGTGACCCTCGGCCAGCCCGCCGTCAACTGGCTCCTCGAGGTTATGCCCCAGTGGTTCCTTTCCGGCCTCACCCTCGCCGGCAAGATGCTCCCGGCCGTCGGCATCGCGATGCTGCTGCGTTACATGCCCACTGGCAAGTACTTCCAGTACCTGCTCGCCGGCTTCTTCCTCTCGGCCTTCCTGAACGTGCCCATCATCGGCGCCGCCATCGTCGGCGTTGCCCTCGCGATCGCGTTCTACCAGCGTGCCGAGAGGGACACCGAGCTCGCCGCCCACGCTTCCGCAGACGCCTTCATCGGAGAGGATGAGTAACCATGGAAAACGAGAACATCACCGCCGTCGCCGAGGGCAAGCCCTCCGGCTACAAGGTCACCAAGAAGGATCTGCGCAACGCGAACTGGCGCTGGCTCATGAGCGTGTGCACCTTCAACTACCAGACCCAGCAGGGCGCCTCAGTCGCCTACGCCCTCTCGCCGGTCCTGAGGAAGATCTACACGAACGACGAGGACTATAAGCAAGCGCTCAACAACCACTTCCGCTACTACAATACCCAGCCTTGGCTCGCCGCCATCATCCTTGGCGCCTGCGTGGCCATGGAGGAACGCGACGGCCTAGCGGCGGCGGACGCCGTCCAAGACCTGAAGATCGGCACCATGGGACCGCTCGCCGGCGTCGGCGACTCCCTGCTCATGACCATGATCCCGACCATCATGGGCTCCATCGCCGCCTACATGGCCATCGAGGGCAACCCCGTGGGAGCCGGCATCTGGTTCGCGCTCATCCTGGCCATCTTCTGGGTCCGCATGCACGCCCTCGAGTTCGGCTACAAGCAGGGCGTGAAGCTCGTCACCGACTTCAGCGAGAAGCTTCCCAACCTCACTGCCGCCGCCTCCGTGCTCGGCCTCACCGTGGTCGGCTGCCTCATCGCCTCGGTCATCGGCGTCACCTGCCCGATTAGCTTCAGCTTCGGCGACGTCTCGATGGAGATTCAGCCGCTGCTCGACAAGATCCTGCCTGCCATGATCCCCGCCGCCATCACGGGAAGCGCGTATTACCTTCTTACCAAGAAGAACGCGAGCATGACGGCCCTCATCCTCGTGGTGATCGTCCTCGCGATGGTCGCCTCCGCCGCTGGCATCCTCGCCTAGCTTCGACCCAAGAGATTGGTGAATCAATGAGAAAGATAGTTGTGGCGAGCCATTCCCTTCTCGCCCAGGGCTTCAAGGACACCCTCGAGTTCCTTACGGGTAAGAGCGACGCCGTCAACGCCGTGTGCGCCTACGTGAACGACAACGGCGAGGGGCTCGACGCGGCGGTCGAGGCGGCGCTTTCGGGCACTGACGAGGTCGTCGTCCTCACCGACGCGCTCGGCGGCAGCGTGAGCCAGCGCTTCTCCCGCTTCGCCTCCGACCGGATCCACGTGATCGCGGGTGTCAACCTCCCGCTCGCCATGACGGTCGCGCTCGCGCGCCCCGACGAGAAACTCGACTTCGACGCCCTCGTCGACGAGGCGCGCCAGCAGATCGTCTACGTGAACGGTGCCAGTTCCGCCGAGTGCGAAGACGACGAATAGAGGAGGTCGACGATGAGAGAGTTCCTTAAGGACGTGTGGATGCACGGCGGTGAGGAAAGCCGCGCCATCACCCCCGAGAACATCACGGGCGAGAAGGGCCGTGCCGCCATGTCGGCCAGCCACCTCGGCGTCGGCCGCAAGGGCTCGTGCTGCGTGCCCCTTGAGTCCGGCGAGACCATCACGCTCGCGGACATCGAGGGCCCCGGCATCATCCGCCACATCTGGATGACCGTCCCCGACAAGACCGCCGCCGGCAGCTTCGTCATGCGCGACCTCGTGCTGCGCTTCTACTGGGACGACGAGGAGACCCCCTCGGTCGAGTGCCCTGTCGGCGACTTCTTCTGCAACGGCTTCGGTGAGCGCGCCATCGTCAACTCGATGCCCATCTGCGTGAACCCGACGGGCGGCATGAACTGCTACTTCGAGATGCCCTTCAGGAAGCACGCCAAGGTCACGCTTACGAGCGAGCACCCCGGGTTCATTAAGTACATCTTCTACACGTTCAACTACGCGCTCACCGACGTGCCGGACGACGCCATGTACTTCCACGCCCGCTTTAACCGCGAGCGCAGCACCCGCAGGGGCGTCGACTACACCGTGCTCGACGGCGTGCGCGGCAAGGGCTACTACGTCGGCACCTACATGGCCCTGTGCGCCCTGGAGCGCTATTGGTGGGGCGAGGGCGAGATGAAGTTCTTCCTCGACGGCGACGAGGAGTTCCCCACGGTCACCTCGACGGGAGCCGAGGACTACTTCGGCGGTGCCTGGGCCTTCCTCGACAGGCCGCCCCACGCGCTGCCCGAGGCGCAGTGCTTCAACACGCTGTTCGCCGGCTACCCGTACCGCTCGACGCGCGACGCCACGCGCGACCGCTTCAGCGCGGGCAAGCCGAACCCGAACCCGATGCTCGCGACCAACGACGACGCGCTGCCCAGGCACGGCCTCTACAGGTGGCACCTTCCCGACCCGATCTCGTTCAAGGAGGACCTGCGCGTGACGTTCCAGGACCTCGGCAACGACGACATCAAGCTCTACGAGCGCGAGGACGACATCTCCACCGTCGCCTACTGGTACCAAAGCGAGCCGCACGCCGTGCTCGCCCCGTTTGCCGCAAGGCAGGACCGCGTGCCCAGGTAGGGTCGCCTCGAAACAAGCCAACGTTATGGGCTCCCGCGGTTGACCATGACTGCGGGCGTCCCTTTGTAAGGAGGATCACATGAGCGAAAAGCAAATGAGGCTCGGCGCCCTTGAGGCCGGCGGGACCAAGATGGTCTGTGCCGTGGTGTCCGGCGACGGCGAGGTCCTCGACCGCATGGAGACCCCGACGCTTACGCCCGCCGAGACCGTCCCGCAGATGATCGAGTGGTTCGCCGCCCGCGATGTGGACGCGTTGGGCATCGGCGCCTTCGGCCCGACCTGCGTCGACCCCGACGACGAGCGCTACGGCTCCATCCTCCAGACGCCCAAGCTCGCGTGGCGAGGCCATGGTCTTCGCGCCGCGTTCGCCGACGCCCTCGGGATTCCGGTGGCCTACGACACGGACGTGAACGTTGCCTGCCTCGGCGAAGTGGTCTTCGGCTGCTGCAAGGGGCTCGAGGACGCCGTCTACGTGACCATCGGCACCGGCGTGGGCGCGGGCGTCATGTGCGCGGGCAGGCTCCTTCACGGCATGCTGCACCCCGAGGCCGGCCACATGCTGGTAAGGACCCGTCCCACCGAGGAGGGACGCTGCGTCTGCCCGAGCCACGCGAGCTGTCTCGAGGGCCTCGCCTCCGGCCCCGCCATCGCCGCGCGCTGGGGAAAGCCCGCGGCCGAGCTCGCGGACAACGATGAGGTGTGGGCGCTCGAGGGGGATTATCTGGGGCAGATGTGCGCGAACCTCGTGCTCATGTACTCGCCTCGCCGCATCGTCCTCGGCGGCGGCGTGATGCACCAGGAGCAGCTCTACGGCATCGTCCGCAAGAAGACCCTCGAATATCTGGGTGGCTACATCCAGACCGCCGAGCTTAAGGACATGGAGAGCTACATCTGCGCCCCGGGCTGCGGCGGCGACCAAGGAATCCTCGGCGCGGCCGAGCTGGCAAGAAGGGCGCTCGCGTAACTTGCGCTCTCTCCGCCATACAACGCGTTAAGAAAAGACGAGCGCTTCTTGCCAATTGAGCGGCAAGAAGTGCTCGTCTTTTGCATTTGTTTTTGGGGCAGGACGCCCCGCCTCCGCTAGAGTCCCTGGACCGCCACACCCACGAGGTTTGGACCGGTGTGGACAAGAAGCGCGGGGCTGATGTCGGAGCGGACGACCTCCACCGCGTTGGCCACGCGCTCGCACAGGGCCTGCTCCATGCGGTCGTAGAGGTCGGCGTGGGCCGAGGTGCGGCTCGCGGCAAAGCGCACCTTGGGGTGCTTCTCGACGATGGCGGCGATGAGCTTGACCTCGGTGCGATGCAGTACTTGCACAGCCATTTCGTGTGCGCGAGGCTGTTGGCTTTCTGGGCCACAGCAATCACCTTCCCCCTAGTATGATGACCTGAACAATCCTCATGCTAGGGGGAAGGTTTTTGTCGCGTAGCGGAAATTGGCCTCCACCCGCTGAGCGGGTGGCTTTCTATGCCGCGCGTGCCGCGCGGCACGGACTAAAGTCCATGAATAAAAACGAGGAAGGCCACGTCCGGCCTCCCTCGCAAAGGGTCTCTGATTACTCCCACTCATTGGGGACAGACTTAAATGAGTGCTCTTGAAATGCCGGCGCCTGGGGACGTTCTTTTTCTGTCTGCAGTTTGGAACGTTCCTTTTCTGTCCGCAGTTTGGGACGATCCTTAGAGCTGCAGCGCGCCATGAGTGACGAGGCTAAGCGGATCATCCTGTCTTTTGAGTTCTAAGCATAAGCACCTGTCTCTGAGCAATGACCAATGCGCATTTGTGCGTATTTGCGTGCGTGGGATTGCGTGAATATGCGTATAGAAGCGCCGTTTACGGGGCAAAAATGACCGTTTAGGGGTGAGATACGCAAAAACGCGCATAGACGCGCGTGTTTGTGCGAATATAGAGCTGTCAGAAATGCAAGACGTTCTATGACACAGGAGGCACATATGGTAGATTCCAAGCAGGCTCCACTCGACTCCGCGGCAGCCGCAAAAGCAGCGTTCGCTTCGGTCCAGGACAAGCCATTCCCCGATGATATCTTTACGGCTCCCGAGCTTCGTTGGGCTGTGATCGGGTGCGGCGTTATCGCCAACCAGATGGCCCAGTCTCTCGCTCTTGCCGGCCGCAAGCTTGCGGGCGTCGCCAACCGTACGCTGTCCAAGGCTCAGGCTTTTGCTGAGCAGTATGGCATCGAGAAGGTCTATGAATCGGTTGAGGACCCCTACGTCGATCCGGGCATCGACGCCGTCTATATCACCACGCCGCACAACACGCATATCACCTATCTGCGTGACGCGCTGGCCGCCGGCAAGCACGTGCTCTGCGAGAAAGCCATTACCCTCAATTCCGCTGAGCTCGACGAGGCGCGTGCCATCGCCGACGAGCACAACGTCGTCCTCATGGACGCCACCACGGTGCTTCATATGCCCTTGTATCAAGAGCTGCGCCGTCGCATGGATGCCGGTGAGTTCGGCCGCATGAACCTCGCCCAGCTCAACTTTGGTAGCTACAAGGAGTACGGCGATCTGACCAATCGCTTCTACAACCGCAACCTTGCTGGCGGTGCCATGCTCGACATTGGCGTGTATGCCCTGTCCGTCATGCGTCTCTTTATGGCAAGCCAGCCCATTGAGGTCGTTTCGTTGGGCAACACCTGTGAGACCGGTGTTGACGTTGCGGGCGGCATCGTCTGCCGTAATGCCGAGCAGCAGCTGGGTGTTGTGAGCCTCACGCTCCACTCCAAGCAACCCAAGCGCTCGATTATTAGCTTCGATAAGTGCTATATCGAGGTCAACGAGTATCCGCGCGCCGATCACGCGACCATCGTGTGGACTGCGGACGGCCACCGCGAGGAGGTCCACGCCGGCACCGAGGCTTACGCCCTTTGCTATGAGATGGCCGATCTTGAGAAGGCCGTTGCCGGCGACGACTCTAAGCGTGAGCTGCTGGATTATGCTTCTGATGTTATGGAGCTGATGACCAAGCTACGCGCCGACTGGGGAGTCGTGTACCCCGAGGAGGAGTAAGCGATGCTAGCGGAAGATAGGCTCAACGCGATCGTGTCGATGGTTCAGCAGACCGGCTCGGTTACCGTGCCGGAGCTTGCCGAAGCCCTGGGCGTGACGGCGTCTACCATTCGGCGCGACCTGCAGACGCTCAATCGCGCACACCGTATCGCCAAGGTGCACGGTGGGGCGACGAGCCTTGAGCGCGCGCACGTGACGCGCGACCTAACGCTTAATGAGCGCAGCGATCTCCATAACGACGACAAGGAACGTATCTGCGCCCGTGCGGCGGCACTTGTGGAGCCCGAGAGCTTTGTATACATCGACTCGGGTTCGACGACGCTCAGGCTCATCGAGCATCTTCCACACCTTGAAGATGTCACCTATGTGACCGATTCCGTGCTCCATGCTCAACGCCTTGCTTTGCGCGGCATGCGTACCGTGGTGCTGGGTGGCGAGCTCAAACCCGAGACCGAGGCGCTCGTTGGCCCCGATGCCTTGGCAACCTTAGACCGCTACAACTTCAACTGTGGCTTTTGGGGCTCTAACGGCATTGCCGCCGAGCAGGGCTTCACGGCGCCCGATATCGAGGAGGCGCAAGTAAAGCGTATCTCGATGCGCCATACGGCCAAGCGCTTCGTAATCTCGGACGCCAGTAAATTTGGCATGGTGGCGCCCGTCAAGTTCGCGGACTTCCGTGACGCAACGATTATTACCGCAGGCGATGTCCCTGCCAAGTACCGGGCAATGGACAACGTCATCACGGTCTAACAGCAAGGGACGGGCTAAGACCAAAACCACCACAAAGGTGCCTGTCCCCATTGTGGTGGTTAGTAACGAAAACCGAGTAGTTTTCTCAATAGAAAAGCGGCAACGTCCATCACGGGCGTCGCCGCTTTCGTTGTCTGCCGGTTTGTCTAAGTCTGTAACAACTGGACCGTTAAAAGTGGGCTAGGTGTTACAGATCGAGATACTTACGAACCGCGCCGTCCCTTTGTCTCAATCTGTAACATCTGGGACTGATTTTGCCGAGTTACTGTTACAGATTGAGATTATTCCCTTGAGGGGATTCGAATGTCTCGATCTGTAACAGATAGACCGCAAAATGGGCTTTAGCTGTTACAGATCGAGATGTTTGGGAATCTGGCAGAGCCATCGCGGCAAAACCACCACAAAGGTGCCTGTCCCCATTGTGGTGGTTTAGGGCTCCCAGGGGCAGGGGGCTTCGATGTGGATGTGCTCGCCGGTTACGGGATGCGTAAAGGACACGCTGTGGGCGTGGAGCATGAGGCCACAAGGACGCGGCGTTCCGTACAGGTCGTCGCCAACCAGGGGATGATGCTCGCTTGCCAGGTGCACGCGGATCTGGTGCTTGCGGCCGGTGAGCAGCTCGACATCGATATATGAGCGCGTGGGCAGGCCGCGGCGGCTCTTAAGGCGCTTGAGCACCTTCACGCGCGTTTGAGACGGCTTGCCGCTGGCGCCGACGCGCATCTTTCGGCTGTCGTGACGGTCGCGGGCGATGGGCTTGTCGATGAGCTTTTCGTTCCAGTCGATCTTGCCCTCGGCGAGCGCCAGGTAGTGCTTTTCGAACGCGTGGTCGATGATCATCTGGTCAAAGGCGGGCTGCGTCTGCTTGTCGAGTGAGAACAGCACTACGCCGGTGGTGTCACGGTCCAAGCGGTTGAGCGGCTGCATGTCGGTCGCGGCAAAGCCGTCGCCCATCGCCAGCAGCAGGTCGCTGGCGTAGTCGGTGAGCGTGCGCTCGCCGGTGCCGTCGCTGTGGACGATCATGCCGGCGGGCTTGTCGATGGCCATGAGCCAGGCGTCGCAGTAGAGGACTTGAGGTTCTTCGTTCACGTGTAAGCCTTTCGGTTAGCTAATTCCCACAAACATGCAGCCCGAGGTCGCGCCGCGCAGGCGGGCAGCGGGCTTGCGGCCGGCTTGCGCGGCCTCGACGGCGCGACGGACGCGAGCGACGGCACGGCCAATCTCATCGGCCTCGAGCAAGGTTCCGTCGACCATAAGACGGCGCACGCCGGCGTCGAGCAGCTGTGGAACCTGCGGTGTGAGGTCGATGGGGTAGGCGTCGTACAGGCGTGAGCGGCCGTGGATGTCGGTGCGGACGGGCATGACCTTTCCGTCGATATTCTTGAGCGAGAGCTTGCGGGCACGCAGGCGGCAGTTGGCACAATCGTGGATGCAGCCGTTGGCAACCTGCAGAATGCAATGCTCGCTTGTCATGACGCGCGGGCGGCCAAAGACGGTGATGCCTAGAGCCGCGGGCGCGGCGGCGCCGAGCGAGACAATCTCGTCGAGCGTGATCTCGGGCGAGAGCCAAAACGCACCGGCTCCGCGCTCGGCAAGCGCCTCCATGCAGGGCGTGTTGTGCACCGGCAGGCAAGAGCGAATCTCGACCGTGGCGCCAACCTGGGCGGCCAGGGCAAGCTCAGAGATGTTGCCAATAGCGACCGTGGCGCCGGCAACAACCCATGGGTCAACGCGGACGTGGTCAACGGCGCGGCAGACCTCATCGAGCACGGGTACGATGTCCTGCTCAAACGTATCGGCGGGGGAGAGCTTGGCCGCATCGAGCGCGTCGGTGGTCATGTAGATGCGCGTTGCACCCTCCGCCCGCGCTGCCTCGGCGGCCTCGAGCGAGGTGACGGTGGCGCAGATCTGCGGCTCGTCGCGGTAGTGCTCGGGCGCTGGGCGGGAATCACTGGTGACAATCGCCGGCAGCTCGAGCGTTTTCGCGCGCTCCGCGTACGGTGCCAGAATGGCCTCCTTCAATGCTTTACAGGCGGCGGCGCGCACCTTGTGCACGGCGGAGAAGCCCATGCCGCAGCCCTCATCGAGCGCCACCTCAAAGCTCGCAGCCTCAAAGGGAGAGGAACCCATGCGGCCGACGTGCTCAACCAGATCGGACGCCTCGACCGCACGGGTCTTGGCGGCTTCGACGGTAAAGCCCGTGGCCGTGGCCGTAAGCGAAGGGTCGTCGCAGCAGGTGAGCGTAACGGTAAACGGCTCGCCCAGACGCGCCACGACGGACACATCAACAGCTCGGCGGCGCAGCACATCGCGCTTGAGCGCGGCGCCGGCGGCGTCGATGGCACGCTGACTGCGAATCACGCGGACGCGGCAGCCCTCGGGCATGCTGCGGGGTACGCGACATTCGATGACTTCACCGGCTGCGGCATCATCGGCGGCAATGGTGGTCAGGAACTGGTCGAACTCGTTATCGTGGCGAAGCTCCAGCAGGTCGCCCTTGCCCACGGGCTCAAACAGCTCAATGCGGGCGATGGCGGCGCGGCGACGGCGGTCGTCGGGCTTGAGGCCGCGCACATCGCGGTTGGCCGGGCGGCTGCCCAGCACCGTGCCCACGATCTGGCCGCGGTTGTTGGAACGCTCATAGCTCATCATCTCGTCGCCCGAGGTGCCGTCCTGATAGGCGTGCGTAAAGTCGCGGTTAAAGCAGCGCTTGAGCTGGCGCTGGCGGGCGTCTTTCTCGTCCTTGGCAACGGTGGTTCCGGCCAGCATGTCATCAATCTGATGACGATACACGTCGACGATGGAATACACGTAATCGGGCGCCTTCATGCGGCCCTCGAGCTTGAGCGACGCGGCGCCGGCGTCATACAGGCGGCGAACAAGTTGTGAAGTGTTGGTGTCACGCGGGCACAGCGCGCGCTCGCGACCGGCAGGGGAGAGCGAGCGACCGTTCTCGTCGATCAGCTCGTAGGGCAAGCGGCAGGGCTGGGCGCACATGCCACGGTTGGCCGATCGTCCCGCCATGGCAAAGCTCGAAAGCAGACACAGGCCAGAGTAGCAAAAGCAGATGGCGCCATGGCTAAAGACCTCAAGGTCCACATCGGGCGCGGCATCGTGAATGGCGGCAATCTCGTCGATGGAAAGCTCGCGCGAGAGGGTCACGCGGTCGGCGCCCTGCTCGCGGCACCAAAGGGTTCCGCGGTCGTCGTGGATGTTCGCCTGGGTCGAGATATGCGTCTCGATGCCGGGCATCGTGCGCTTGACCTCAAAGAACAGGCCCCAGTCCTGGATGATGAAGGCGTCGGCGCCCAGCGTGGAGCAGCGATGGATGAGCTGCAGCGCATCGCTCATCTCGGATTCCTTGATGACGATGTTGACCGTGACGTAGACGCGCGAGCCGGCCAGATGCGCGGCGCGGCAGGCCTGCTCAAAGGCCTCGTCGGTAAAGTTGGTGGCCTTGCGGCGTGCGTTGAAGCTGCCCATGCCGCAGTAGATGGCGTCTGCCCCGGCGGCGAGCGCGGCGGCAAAGGGCTCGGGCCCTCCGGCGGGCGCCAAAAGCTCGGGTCTGCGGTTGGTGGTTCGACTGGCGGTTGCGGTCATATCCTGCCTTTCAAAATGCTCAGATACTCAAAAGTATAGTGGTGCCGTCGCGGCAGGCGATGCCCGTGCTCTAAGCGGGATAAAGTCTTCAGCAGCTTGGACTGGCTGCTTCACATGAGAACCGTTCAGCGGTCCGGGGAAACCGTTGGGCGATAAAATATTCTCGCAACGTGATAATAATCTTGCATCGCGCGGAAACCTTGAGTACTATCCCAATCAAGCGCGGTGTTCAGACCGAACTGTGCCTCCCGGTGTGAACGCCGCGCTCCCGTTCCCTTTTACTTGTAAGGAGAAAAACATGAGCAAGACCGTCGTGTCTTCCGATAACGCACCCGCAGCCATCGGCCCGTATTCCCCCGGTATCCAGACTGGCAACATGGTGTTTCTGTCCGGCCAGCTGGGCATCGATCCCGCGACCGGCAAGCTGCCCGAGGGTGTCGAGGCCCAGGCTAAGCAGTCCCTTGCTAATGTCGAGGCCCTGCTGACCGCTGCCGGCGCCACCTTTGCCGATGTCGTCAAGACCACAGTCTACCTGGCTGACATTGCCGACTTCGCTGCCGTAAACGAGATCTACGCCTCCAAGTTCGAGGCCCCGTTCCCCGCGCGCAGCGCTTTCCAGGTTGCCGCTCTTCCGGCTGGCGGTCTGGTCGATCCCGCGACCGGCAAGCTGCCCGAGGGTGTCGAGGCCCAGGCTAAGCAGTCCCTTGCTAATGTCGAGGCCCTGCTGACCGCTGCCGGCGCCACCTTTGCCGATGTCGTCAAGACCACAGTCTACCTGGCTGACATTGCCGACTTCGCTGCCGTAAACGAGATCTACGCCTCCAAGTTCGAGGCCCCGTTCCCCGCGCGCAGCGCTTTCCAGGTTGCCGCTCTTCCGGCTGGCGGTCTGGTCGAGATCGAGGTTGTCGCCGCTCTCTAAGGTGTTGGTAACAACTAAACATGACATGCAAAAAGACCCTGCAGCGCGTGCGAGCTGCAGGGTCTTTTGTCAAGCGATGCGACAAAAATGATCCGTTTCCCTTCGTCCCCAAGGGATCACGTTTAGCCCTCCTTGCGAACTTTTTGCAGGTAGCGGTAGACGCTGGGCTCCGAGATGCCCAGCGCGGTGGCGG
>CATVTM010000003.1 GCA_958346935.1 uncultured Collinsella sp. | reverse complement strand
TGGACGGCGTCAAGGTGGTGGAGTCGGTGCGCGCATGGTCGGGCATGCCGATCATTGTGGTCTCGGCGCGCAGCGAGGATGCGGACAAGATTCGTGCACTCGATGCCGGCGCCGACGACTACCTGACCAAGCCGTTTTCGGTCGAGGAGTTGCTCGCGCGCATTCGTACGACGCTCAGACGCCTTTCGTATGCGCAAACGGGCGGCGTTGCCTCCGAGGGCTCGTTCGATACCGGTGAGCTGCATATCGATTTTGATGCCGGCATCGCCACGATGGATGGCGAGGAGCTGCATCTGACGCCGATCGAGTACAAGCTCCTGTGCCTGCTGGCGCACAACGCCGACAAGGTGCTGACGCACCAGTTTATCCTGCACGAGATTTGGGGCACGGCAACTAAGAGCGACCTGGCGAGCCTGCGTGTCTTTATGGGCACGCTGCGCAAGAAGATTGAGTCCGACCCCGCACACCCGCGCTATATCCAAACGCACGTGGGTATCGGCTATCGCTTGGTCACCCAAGGCTAGATCGCCAACCACCATCCCAATATGAGTTGCGGTGAAATAGTTCCTGTTTTGGCCTTTACCAGGCATTTTTAGGAACTATTCCACCGCAACTTTGTTTATTTGCCCTTGGGCTTGCTGGCGTAGAACTTCTTCTTTTTGGGCTTGCCGTCGGGGGAGGGTTTGTCGTCGCCGCGCGGCCCTCGGTCGCCGGTCTGCGCGTGCGCGGGCGTCGTTGCGCGAGGCTTGCGGGCTTCGGGGTTGCGCAGCTCCTCGGTTCGCTCGGCAATCTCCTCGGCGCTAAAGCCGACCTCGGCCATGGCGTCCTCGATGGGCAGGCGGCGCACGATATAGCAATGATGCACCTTCTGGTTGCGCGCGAAATCCTCGGGGATGGTCTGCGCCGTAATGTCCTCCAGCACGACGCCCGCGCGCGCGAGCTTGCGCGTCTCGGGGCGGAAACCGCGCAGGTTGCAGCTAAAGATGGCATGCCCGCCCTGTGCGAGCAGGCGAGATACGCCGGCCAAAAGCTCACCATGGTCGCGCTGGACGTCCCAGGTGCGGCGGCCCATTTTGGACGAGTTCGAAAACGTGGGCGGGTCGACAAAAATCAGATCCCAGCGGTTGCGCGTCTGGCGCTGGTCGCGAATCCAGGCGAGCACGTCGTCGCGCACAAAGTGATGCTGCGGCCCCACAAAGCCGTTCTGGCGCATGTTGCGCTCGGCCCAGTCCAGGTAGGTGTTGGAGAGGTCGACCGTCACGGTTTCCTCGACGCCGCCGTCTGCCGCATAGCAGGTGGCGGTACCGGTGTAGGCGAACAGGTTGAGGAAGCGGCGCGCCTGTTTGGCGTGCTCGCGCACCAGGTTGCGGGTGACGCGGTGGTCCAGGAAGATGCCCACATCCAGGTAGTCGTCAAAGTTGACGGCAAAGGTGAGCCCGCCTTCTTCGATGAGCGGCAGGCGACGGCGCGCGATGTTGGCGCGCTCGCCCGATGCGCCCTTGCCGGCGCCCTGTTTGCCGTACTGCGAGCCGCCGCGCGAACGCATGCGGGCCTTGGCGTGCACATGCTCGGCGGGAACATCTAGGATGCGCGGCGCGATGGCCAAGATGTCGAGCATGCGGGCCTGGGCCAGCGCGGGGTCGATGGTCTTAGGCGCGGCGTACTCGGCGATGACGAGCCAGCGGCCCGGCGTCTGCGGGCAGCCCTCGTACAGGTCGATGGCGGCGGAGTAGTCGGGCAGGTCGGCATCGTAGACGCGGTAGCAGCTCACGCCCTCACGCTTTGCCCACTTGCGACGCAGGCGGGCGTTCTTGCGCAGGCGGTTGGCGAACTGCTCGGACTCGGGGATGAGCACGGGCAGCGGCTTGCCGTCGCCCAGGTCGAGCGTGGCGGCAGGTTCGGGCATGGAGGAAGCGGCGGCTTCGTCTTCAGCGTCCGCGGTCTGCTCCTCGGTGTTTGCGCTGGTCGCAGCCTCAAACGCTGCGGCGGCGTGGTCGAGCGAGGGCCAAACCTCAAGAGCCGCCTCCTCGTTATTGGGCATAACGGCGATGGAGCGCGCGGGCTCGGCATGGAGCGCGCGGGCCATAAGGCCATCGCGGGTGAGTGCGGCGACCGGCGCCGCGGAAAGCTCGGGCGCGCGGCGCAGCTCGCCGACCAGCGTCATGGCGTCGTGCATGAGCGAAAGCGGGGTCTCGGTGGTGTCTGCGACCACGGCGGCACCGGCGACGGCGCCCGCATGGTCCAGCACGGTGGCGGGCTTGGCGGCACAAAAGTCGACAAAACGCTTGTAGCCGGCGCACTTGACCATGCGCTCGGCAGTCTTGCGAGCGGCGGGGTCGATGTCTACGGCCACGATGCGCGCCTGTCGCTCGCGCGCTGTCGCCTCGCGCTCGCGTGCCTCGGCAAGCAGCTGCTCCCACAGGGCGGCGTCGTGCAGCTGCCAGCCCTCAAAGCCCCAGCGCTCGCGTGCAGCGCCCGGGGCGCGGTCGGTCAGAATGTTCACGGCCTCCAGCAGCAGACCGCCGCCGGCGCACGAGGCATCGATCAGCGTGGGAAGGGCTTCGTTCTCGTAATCGTCGGCCGTCAGCTCGCGCTGGCACAGTGCGGTCCAGCCGACCTGTGCCAGCACCAGAGCGGCGTAGTCGGGGCGCAGCACGTGCGCGCCCTCGCCGGCGCGGGTCGCTGCGGGCGGCAGGCGTTTGAACAGCGGGTCGCCCGAAAGGTCCAGGCTGATGCTCGCGCGGCGCTGACGCAGCGAAAGCAGCAGGTGAACATCGGGGTCGGCGGCATCGACGTCGGCACGACGTCCCGTGGCCTCGGCCAGACGGTCGCACAGCGCGTCCTTGGCGCGCAGGGCCGAGAAGCGCGTGTTGCGCAGCTGCTCGGTCACGCCGCGGGCGGTGATGGCGATGGTGGCGCCGGGGCGGATGATGGTCTCCCAAGCGATGTCGTAAACGCTGTTGTACAGTTCATCGGCATCCTGCGCCTCAAAGCGCCCGAGTACCACGAACACACGGCTCGCCAGGCGCGACCACAGACAGGCGCGGTAGCCTTCTTCGAGCTCACCCTCAAATGTAGCGCGGCCCTTCAGCCGGCGAACATGCGAAAGCCCGAGGCGTTTAAGCTCATCGGCGAGTGCGGACTCAAAGCCCTCGGGGCAGCTTGCGTAAAATTCCATGGGTGACCTCTCTGGTTGCGTCGCTCCATTATATGATGGATGCTTCGTTTGCCCTTATCCTCGAAAGGAACCCATATGATTGATGCGTGTCCCGAACCCGCTGTGCTCTTTTTTGACGTGGACGGCACGCTGACGTCGTTCGATCCCGACGATATGACCGATAAGGACTTTTCGGCGGTTCGCCCTTCGCAGGCGGTGATCGAGGCGTTTCATCGTCTGCGCGACGCAGGGCATAAGGCGTTTATCTGCACGGGTCGCCCCCTGTGGCTCATCGCCGATAGCCTGCGTGCGCTCGACCCCGCGGGCGTCGTTGCCATGGCGGGCGCCACGCTCGAGGTCGAGGGCCGCGTGGTGCATGAGGACTGCTTTGACGAGGACGTTATCGAGGAGCTTGCGCGCCGTATGGCCGCGGCAGGGATTGAGGCCTTTTTCGAGACCAACGTGGCTACTTTTGCCCTGGAACCCGCGGGTGTTGAGCAGTCGTCTCTGATCGGCACTTCTGTGGTGCACAGCGCCGAGGAGATGCGCGTCGACGGCAGTCTGCGCGTGGGCAAGGTATGCCTCAATGTGCCCAGTTTGGCTCGCGTAGCCAACGATGACGGCTTTATCGATTGCGAGTTTGAGCTGTGCAACACCGGCGGCCAGAACCGCGAGCTCAGCCCCAAGGGCATCGACAAGGGCGTGGGCGTGGCGCGAGCGCTGGAGTATCTGGGCCGCGCGGACAACGCGCTCACCTTTGGCTTTGGCGATTCGGGCAACGACCTGGGCATGCTCGCCGCCGTGGAGACAGCCGTTGCCATGGGCAACGCCATGCCCGAGGTCAAGGCAGTCGCCGACTACGTGACCGACGATGTCGCACACGATGGCACCGTCACAGCGATGCGCCATTTTGGGTTGATTTAATAAATGGCCGGGTCGCCCGCAGTGGGGGCGACCCGGCCATTTGAGCTATTTTGCAATATAGAGCTTGGGATGACTGCGACTGCTCTCGATCGCCGCCGTCATGATGCCCTCGTCGTCTCCATCAACGATGATGCCGTCGAGGTCATCGATCTGCGCGGACTGATAAAAACTGGTCTTATTGAACTTTCCCTGGTCAACCATCATGTAGCCCTGGTTTGAGTTGGTAAGGTACATATGCTTGATCATGGCCGAGAAGTCGTGCTCGACGGTAAAACCGTGGTCGGGGTGGAATCCGTCGGCACTGACAAACGCCTTGTCGGCATGTAGTTTGCTCATGCAGTCGAGCGTTAGTGCGCCCGCGAGATAGAGGTGGCCCTTGCGCACGGAGCCGCCCAGCAGCACTACCGAAGCATTGGGGAGATTGAAGCTGGCGTAGTTCGCGATTGCAAGATCGCCGGTGATAATGGTGATCTCACGCTTGTCCATGAGGGCCTTAGCGAAGTAAAAGCCTGTGGTGCCGATATCAATTACCAGAACATCGCCATCATCAACAAGAGTTGCTGCGGTTGCGGCGATGGCTTCCTTGGCCTCGACTTGGACATTGATGCGCTCCTCGGGATACGAGATTGCGTTGGAGCGAGAAAGCGATAACGCTCCGCCGCGTACGCGACGCAGCTTGCCTTCGGATTCCAGCGAGATGAGGTCGTGTCGTGCGGTGACTTCCGAAACCGAAAAACGGCGAACGATGTCGGATACCGAGATATTTGGCTTTTCGGCCAGCCAATTCATGATAAATCGCTGACGCTCGGCCGGTGAAAGGTCTGAAGTAGATGCCATATGCCGCTCCTTTTGAACAAAAGGTAAAAGATGCGCCTTTCGTAATCGAAATATAACGTATCGATATGAAAAGAACAAGGCAAATTCGAATGAATCAAAAGAACGGAATGGCGTGTCACAAATGCATGCGTAGCAGATAGTTCGCACGTAAACGGGCTATAAAGAGTCTCATTCTGAAGGTGCCGCCCAAAAGAAGTACGTTCACGCCCGATATTCGACCGTTCACGGAAAGTTGACAATTGAGCTTTCGATAGCTTTTGAAATGGTTTATAAAAGAAAACCGAAAAGCTTTTGAAACAAAGAAGAAGGCTTTCGATAGCAATAGTGTTAGATGAGAAAGGACCGAACATGGCGATCAAGGTGTTTGCCGACGGCGCTAACCTCGAGGGCATGCTTGACATGCATGACAATGGCAACGTTCAGGGCTTCACGACCAATCCTTCCCTTATGAAGGCCGGCGGCGTGACCGACTACCGCGCTTTTGCCAAGACGGTTCTTGAGCACATTACTGATGTGTCGGTCTCTTTTGAGGTATTCGCCGACGACGAGGCGGGTATGGAAGCCGAGGCTCGCGAGATCGCAACCTGGGCAGACAACGTCTACGTTAAGATCCCGGCGCTCAACACCAAGGGTGAGTCCACTGCCGCGCTGGTCAAGCGCCTTTCTGCCGACGGCATCAAGGTGAATGTCACCACTATCTTCACGCCCGAGCAGGTCGACGAGTTTGTCGATGCCGTCTCTGCTGAGACCCCCTCTATTCTGTCCATCTTTGCCGGTCGCATTGCCGATACCGGCGTCGATCCGCTGCCCCTCATGGCGGAGTCCGTAAAGAAGGCTGCCGTTAAGCCTGCTGCCGAGGTTCTCTGGGCGTCTACGCGCGAGGTCCTCAATATCTTCCAGGCGGAGTCCGTTGGATGCCAGATCATTACGGTCCCCAATGCCCTTCTTGCCAAACGCAAGAATTTCGGGAAAGATTTGCTTGAGTACTCGCTTGATACGGTCAAGGGCTTTGCCCGCGACATTCAGGCGCTTGGTTTTCATATCCTGCCCGAGGAGTAGGGGACGAGCATGCTGACCGATCTTCTTAAGCCCGAGCTTGTTGCCTGCCACGTCGAGGCCTCCGACTGGGAGGAAGCGATCAAGGCATGCGGTAAGTTGCTCGTAGACGCTGGCAAATGCGACCAGAGCTATGTTGACGCCATGATTTCATCGGTTCACAAATTCGGCCCCTATATGGTCTTGGAAGAGGGCATCGCCATGCCCCACGCTCAGGCAGATGGCAATGTGAGTGAAGCGGGGATCTGTATCGTCACGCTTGACCCTGCCATTGCGTTTGGACACGAGGATTTCGATCCGGTTCACGTGCTCGTGGGTATTTGCGCACCCGACCCCAAGGCTCATCTTGGCTGCTTGGCGGAGCTTTCGCAGATGTTCGAGGACGAGGACTGCGTTGCCAAGCTCAGCGCATGCGATACGCCCGAGCAGGTTTTGGAGACCATGCGTTCATTCTTTTAGGCCTTAATGGCACGGTGATGCGTCGCCGCTTTTGGATAGACGGAAAACCGTCACGTGTAGGAGAGGAAGGTTGCCATGCATATCATCACCGTATGCGGAAACGGCATCGGGTCCAGCCTGATGCTCGCTGGCAAAGTCGAGGAGCTTTGCGAGGAGGAGGGCATCAAGGCCGACGTTGAGTCTATGGACCTGAACGGTGCTTCTTCCGCAAATCCGGATCTGTTCATCACCGTTAAGGAACTCGCCCCCGAGCTCCACGGCAACGTTGTGATCGTTCGCAGCTATGTGAACAAGAAGAAGATCCGCGAAGACGCCCTCGAGGCAATCAAGGCGGCCGCCGCTAACGCCTAAAGCGGCACAAAAAAGGGCGGTTCCCTGTGGAAGAGGGAAACGCGCCCACGTTAGAGAGAAAGGAAGCGCAGATGCAAGCCATCCTTCCCATACTTGAGTTTATCCAATCGATTCTGACCAAGCCAGCGTGGATTATGGGTCTATTTGCCTTTGTGGGCCTTGTCGCGCTTAAGCGTCCTGCCCACAAGGTGATGACGGGCACCCTGAAGCCCATTCTTGGTTACATCATGCTGTCCGCCGGCGCCGCTGTTGTTCAGGAGAACCTTGCTCCGCTGGGTACCTTCATCGAGACCGGTTTCCACATCACCGGCGTCGTGCCCAACAACGAGGTCGTTGTTTCGATGGCTCAGAGCGTCCTCGGCGTTCAGACCATGATGATCCTGATTCTCGGCTATGTCGTGAACATTATCATTGCCCGCTTTACCAAGTTTAAGTACATCTTCCTGACGGGCCATCACAGCATGTTTATGGCCTGCCTGCTGTCTGCCGTTCTGCAGGCATCTGGCTTCCAGGATGTCCAGCTTGTCATCGTGGGCGGCATGTTCCTGGGCCTCGTGAGCGCTATGCTTCCCGCCGTTGGTCAGCGTTTCACCGAGAAGGTTACCGATGGCGATGAAATCGCCATGGGCCACTTCGGTTCACTCGCCTATTACATCTCCGCTGCAGTCGGTACGCTTTTTGCTAAGGACGCCGAGGAGAACAGCACCGAGAAGATCGAGGTTCCCGAGAAGTTCGCCTTCCTGCGCGACACTACCATCTCCACGGCTCTTACCATGGCCTTCTTCTACCTGGTTACCGCTTTCGCCGCTTACATCGCAGATCCTGCGGTCGTTACCAAGACCGCTGGCGGCGACAACGTGATTGTCTATGCCCTGACCTGTGCCCTGTCCTTTGCCGTTGGTGTCACCATCGTCTATAACGGCGTTCGTATGATCCTTGCCGACCTGGTCCCGGCTTTCCAGGGCATCTCCAACAAGCTGATCCCCGGTGCCATCCCCGCCGTCGACTGCGCCGTCTTCTTCCCCTATGCTCCCACCGCCGTCATCCTCGGCTTTGTCGCTTCCTTTATCGGTGGCGTGGTCGGTATGTTCATCGTGGGCGCTACCCTGGGCATCTTCATCATCCCGGGCATGGTTCCTCACTTCTTCTGCGGTGCTACCGCGGGCATCTACGGCAATGCTACCGGCGGTCGCAAGGGCGCAGCTCTTGGCGCTTTCGTCAACGGCCTGCTCATCACCTTTGCCCCGGCCCTGCTCCTGCCCGTTCTTGACGTCTTTGGCTTCAAGAACACTACGTTCGGCGACTTCGATTTCTCCGTCATTGGTATTACGCTTGGCCGCGCTGCCGAGGCCTTCGGTACCACCGGTGTCTACGCGATTCTTGCTGTCCTTCTGATCGTCGCCTTCGTCCCCAACTTCATCCACACCAAGGGTGCTGTGATCAATCACGTTGAGGAAGAGTAATCCAGGCATACGTTAAGCCCTAATCGGGCGGAGCTCCGATAACCGGCTCCTACACGGAAGCGGTGACGTCTCAAATGAGGCGTCACCGCTTTTTGTTTTGGACTGGTTGTGAAAACGCACCGGTGAAGCGCTGTCTCTGCGCCGCGAACGGAATCAACCGCGATGATCAGCAAAAACGTTTTGCCGCTGGGGCGTCGATATAAAAATGGTAAAACTGCAAAACCGTTCGCCGAGAAGATGAAAACCCGCAGCTCACGCCTTGATAAACGTAGGTAAAGTGTTTAGCAGTTTATCGGCCGTATGCTAACGAAAGGAATCAGGCAGATGGCAATCAAGGTGTTCGCTGACGGTGCAAACCTCGAGGGCATGCTCGACATGTACGAGAACGGCAACGTTCAGGGTTTCACGACCAACCCGTCCCTTATGAAGAAGGGCGGCGTGACGGATTACCGCGCGTTTGCCAAGGAGGTCCTGGCCCACATCACCGATGTGTCCGTCTCGTTTGAGGTCTTTGCCGACGACGTCGAGACCATGGAGGTCGAGGCCCGCGAGATCGCTACCTGGGCCGAGAACGTCTACGTCAAGATTCCGTGCGTGACTACCAAGGGCGAGTCCACCGCCGAGCTGGTGCGCAAGCTTTCGGCCGATGGCATCAAGGTCAACGTCACCACCATCTTTACGCCTACGCAGGTCGACGAGATGGTCGAGGCCGTTGATGCCGAGACGCCGTCCATCATCTCGCTCTTTGCCGGCCGTATCGCTGACACCGGCGTCGATCCCATTCCGTTTATGACGGAGTCGGTGAAGAAGGCCGCCGCCAAGCCCAACTGCGAGGTCCTGTGGGCGTCCACGCGTGAGCTTATCAATATTTACCAGGCGGAAGGATGCGGTTGCCAGATCATCACGGTGCCCAACAGCATCCTGGCCAAGCGTAAGAACATCGGCCGTGACCCGTACGAGGTCTCGCTCGATACCGTGCGCGGTTTTGCCAAGGATATCGCCTCGCTCGGTTTCCATATCTTGCCGTAACGCGAACGCTGACTACATCGCGGGTTGTTCGCCCCGGCCTTTCCTTTCCCTATCGCTCACGCGCTTCGCGAGGGTCGCGCTAGGCAAAGGAAAGGCCGGGGCTGCCGACACGAACTTGCCGGTAGGTTGGTGATAGGCTTCCATATCCTGCCGTGGACAAAGGTACCCCCGCCTGCGCCGTGCAAAATTGAGAGTATTCAGCAAGGTAAAGGCTTTTACCAGCTGGGTGAAGCATGGAACAGCCCCCGTTTTGGCTCTGATGACGCTAAAACGGGGGCTGTTTCTTGCTTTTTCGTCTCTGAGGGGCATCCGGAACGGTGGAATTTGCAGAATACTCGCGATTTTGCACGTCGCGAGAGGGGGGACCCTTGCTTTGGCGGTTTACTTCCCCTGCACCATGGTGAGGGAGATTTTCTTGCGGTCGCGATCGACCTTTTCGACCCACACCTTGACCGTGTCACCGACGCGCACCACGTCGCTCGGGTGCTTGACGAAGCGGTTGGCGAGCTTGGAGATGTGTACGAGGCCGTCCTGGTGCACGCCCACGTCGACGAACGCGCCAAAATCCACAACGTTGCGCACCGTGCCCTTGAGTTCCATGCCGGGCTCCAGATCGTCGATGGAAAGCGCCGAGCGGCTAAAGACCACCTCGGGCGCGTCGTCGCGCGGGTCGCGGCCGGGCTTCTTGAGCTCGTTGACGATGTCGATGAGCGTTAGGGTGCCGCAGTCCAGGTCGCTTGCCAGCGCCGAGATGCTGCCCAGGCGACGCTCGATATCGGGCACGCCGCCGCGGCTGAGCTCGCTTGCCGCAACGCCGGCGCGCTCCAGGACGGCCGTGGCCACCTCGTAGCTTTCGGGGTGGACGCTTGTCGCGTCGAGCGGGTTCTTGCCGCCGCTGATGCGCAGGAAACCTGCGGCGTTGAGGTACGCCTTGGGTCCCAGCTTGGGGACCTTCTTGAGCTGGCGGCGATCGGTAAAGGCGCCGTTTTCCTCGCGGTAGGCCACGATGTTTTTGGCTACGCTCGGCGTAATGCCCGACACGTAGCCCAGCAGGCTTGCGCTCGCGGTGTTGACGTCGACGCCCACACGGTTGACGACGTCTTCCACCACGTGGCCCAGGGTGCGCGAAAGCTCGGCCTGGTCAAGGTCGTGCTGGTACTGGCCAACGCCGATGGACTGGGGCGGAATCTTGACGAGCTCTGCCAGCGGGTCCTGCAGACGGCGGCCCAGGCTCATGGCGCCACGTACGGTGACGTCCAGGTCAGGATATTCCTGACTGGCGAGCTCGGAGGCGGAGTACACCGACGCGCCGGCTTCGTTGACGATGGTGTATCGCAGCCCGGGCGCCTGCTCGGCAATGAACTCCGAGACGACTTCCTCGATCTCGCGGCTGGCGGTGCCGTTGCCGACGACGATGGTGTTGACGCCGTCCTTCTTGACGAGGCGGGCGAGCTCGCGCTTGGTGCCGGCGACGTCATGGCGCGGCTTGGTGGGATAGACCACGCCGTGGTCGAGTAGCTTGCCGGTCTCGTCCATGACGGCGACCTTGCAGCCGGTGCGGTAGCCCGGATCGAGCGCGAGCACGCGGGCGCCGCGCACGGGGCGCGCCGAGAGCAAGCCCTCGAGATTCTTGGCAAAGACGTTGATGGCCTCGGTCTGGGCACGAACGGTGAGTTTGGCGCGGGCCTCGCGCTCCAGCGAGGGGGCCATGAGGCGCTTGTAGCCATCGGCGATGGCGGCGTCAAAGACGGGAGCAAACACGCCCTGGCGACGGGGCCAGCGGCTGCCGAGGCGTGCCGTAGCGGCAGCGCCGTCGACGTTCACGCGCACGCGGAGCTTGCCCTCGCGCTCACCGCGGTCGATAGCCAGCACGCGGTGGTTGGGTATACGGCGCAGCGGCTCATCATAGCTGTAGTACGGCTCGTAGGGGGTCTTCTCGGCGGGGTCGGTGGCCTCGACGACGATGTCGGCGGTGTTTTGCGTAAAGGCGCGCAGGTCGGCGACGTTCTCGGGATCTTCGGCCACCGTCTCGGCCACGATGTCGGCGGCGCCGGCGAGCGCCTTTTCGGGCGTGTCGAAGCCGGCCTCCTCGTTGACGTAGTCCGCGGCGGCGTCGAGCGCGCTGCCCTTGGCCGAGGCCTGCATGATGATCATGTTGGCGAGCGGCTCCAGGCCGGCCTCGCGTGCCTTCTGCGCGCGGGTCATGCGCTTTTTGCGGTAGGGCTTGTAGAGGTCCTCGACACGCTGGAGCTGTGTGGCCTCGCGAATCTGTTGCTCGAGCTCGGGCGTGAGTTTGCCCTGGGCGCCGATGAGCAGAATGACGTCCTCTTTGCGCTGCTCAAGATTACGCAGGTAGGACAGGCGCTCGTCGAGCGCGCGCAGGGCGACATCGTCCATGCCGCCCGTGGCTTCCTTGCGGTAGCGCGAGATAAAGGGAATGGTGTTTCCCTCGTCGATGAGCTTGACGGCCGCCTCGACGTTGGCGGCCTTAAGGTTGAGCTCGCGCGCGAGCTGGGCGATAAGATCCATGGGACTCCTTGCGTTTGAGGTGCGTTTGCAGCACAGAGCTACCAAGGATACCACCTGCCACTTCGCTCAAAAAAGACTGTTTTGGCGCGGGACCACGAAAGCGGCCTATCTACTACGTTTGAACCGTGTGGGTCGACCATCCCCCGGTTTTCCGAAAATGCGCAAGCCGTTTACCTGCACTGATAATTGTCCTTGGGGGAAGCGGGCACTGCGGGGGCGCGTCAACGGCGCGCGATTTCCGCGTCGCAGCGCTACCCTGATGCCGAACGCCGGGACGATGACCCACTGACCTGCTGACGCCTCTTCGGCCGTCCTCAAATCCGACCTGTCTCGCCCCGGCTTCCGCGACCCGGAGTCCTGCCATGACCTAATAGGAGCATGAGCGCGGACAATCGGACAAGCCAACTTGATTGTAGCGCTCCCGTCAGTGCAATGTCTGGGAGGCCCGGGCGCGGAGCAGGCGGCAGACCGAGGGGAGCGAAAATGGAAGGCGAAACGGTCATCGCGGGCGTCGACACGCACAAGGACGTGCATGTCCTGTGCCTGCTCGACGGCCTCGGGAGGAAGGTCTGGAGCGGGAGCTTCAGGGCCGACCCCGAGGGCTACGACAGGCTGGCGGAGGCGATAGGCGACCCGGGGAGCTGCGCGGTCGTCGGCGTCGAGGGCACGGCGTCGTACGGGGCCGGGCTGACGAGGAGGCTCGCGGAGCTCGGGTACAACGTGGTCGAGGTGCTCAGGCCCAAGAGGGACAAGGCGAGGCCCGGCGAGGGGAAGAGCGACCCGCTGGACGCCGAGCGCGCGGCGCGCAAGGCGGCGTCCGGGAGGGGCTGCTCCGTGCCGAAGTCGCAGGACGGCTGGGTCGAGGCGGTGCGCCAGCTCTACGTCGCGCGCAGGCTGGCCGTCGCGACGTCCACGTCCTGCGTGGCCTGCGCGAAGTCGATGCTCACGACGGCCCCGGGCGCCCTGAGGGAGCGGTTCAGGGGCCGCGAGCGGCCGAAGGACCTCATGCCGCTGCTCGCGCGCAGGAGAAAGGCCGGCGACGCGCTCGAGGAGAGCGTGCTGGCCTCGCTGCGGTCCGTCGCGGCGGTCTGGAAGGAGGCCCGCAGCCAGGTCGAGTCCTGCGACGAGCGCATCCGCGCGCTGCTGGAGGCGAACGCGCCCGCGCTGCTCGGCGTCGAGGGCTGCGGCACGACGACCGCCGCCGCCCTGGTCGTGGCCGCCGGCGACAACCCCGGCAGGCTGAAGGGCGAGGCGGCGTTCTCGATGCTGTGCGGCGTCTCCCCGATTCCAGCGTCGAGCGGGAAGACGGAGCGGCACAGGCTCAACCGCGGCGGCAACCGGCAGGCGAACTGGGCGCTCTACGAGATCGCGATCAAGCGCATGGCATACGACGAGAGGACGAAGAGGTACGTGGCGAGGCGAACCTCCGAGGGGAAGTCCCGGAGGGAGGCGATCCGCTGCCTGAAGCGCTACATAGCGCGGGAGGTGTACCGCGTGCTCATGGACCCGAACCCCGACGGCGCCGCGCCGGAAGGCCCCGAGCTCGCGAAGATGCGCAAGGCGATGCGGGTGACTCAGAAGCAGGCCGCCGAAGGGCTCGGCCTGTCCGCAGCCACACTCGGGCACCTGGAACATGGGAGACGGCGGTCGACGAAACTGGAGAGAAGGTATTACGAGCTCCTGTGCGAATTGAAGGGAGCGCTCCCGCAAACTGCCTCTTGACAACTTATAGGAGCGTCGGTTTTTATTTCGCGAAATTCGGTATGGATGAGGGTGATTGGTTAAACGTAGTAGATAGGCACATTTCGTGGCGAACGAATCAAGCTAAGGTGCAAAAAGTCCCCCGTCCCAGAAAAATCATTGGCGACGTAGCAAAATGCCCCGCGGGCAGGAGGCTGCTCGCGGGGCAAAGAAGAGGGGCTTATTTGTGGCGGACCGAGGGGCCCGGCATGGGGTTTCTGCCGCGGCCTGTCCTAAGGTGCTACAGCTCGACGAGCTGGCCGGTCTCGGCGGCCTCCTTGATGGCGTTGAGAAGCGTGAGCGTCTTGACGTTATCGGCGGGGGTTACGACGGGCTCAACTTCGCGGCGGACGACCTTCACAAAGTGCTTGAGCTGCATCTTGTGCGGCAGCGCCGGGTCGACGGCCGGAATCTCCATCTGCAGCGGCTTGTGCCAGTTGGAGGCGCCGTCGTAGGAGAACTGGTGCAGGCGGGGCAGCGACAGGGCGCCCTTGGTACCGCCAATAAAGTAGGCATCGGCGTCGAAGGGGCGGTACTGCGGGTCCTCGCGAGCGGTGGCCTCCCAGTTCCAGGGGCTGGCGGTGGCATCGGAGATGGTCATGCTTGCGAGCGCGCCATCGGCAAAACGGACGTTGACCACAGCGGAGTCCTCGGTCTCAAAACCGCGGGCGGCGCTGGACTGCATGCCCTGGACGGCGACGGGCTCGCCCAGCAGGTAGCGGAGCAGGTCGACGTCGTGCACCAGGTTGACCAGGATCGGGCCGGCACCCTTTTTGCGGCGCCACTCGACATCGAAGTACTCGTCATTCTTATAGATCATGTAGTGGAAGCTCGACACGGTGAGCTTGCCCAGCTCGCCGGACTCGATGATCTCTTTGGCTTTGTTGACGAAGGGGTTGTGACGACGGTGCTGGCCCACGAGCACGGGCACGCCGGCGGTCTCGGCCTCGGCGGCAAAGGTCTGGGCATCCTCGAGGTCATTGGAGATCGGCTTTTCGACCAGCGGCACGATGTTGCGCTTCACGGCCTCGCGGGCAACGCCCAGATGCAGGTCGTTGGGGGTGGCGATGATGACGGCCTCGGGCTTGACCTCGTCCATCATCTGGGCGGGATCGGTGTAAAACGGCACGCCGGCAGCCTCGGCCGTGGCGCGGGCGCCCTCAAAGGCGTCGGCGATGGCGACGAGCTCGGCTTCGGGCTCCTCGGTGACAAAGCGGATGTGGTTGCGGCCCATGGCACCGGCGCCGATAACGGCAATGCGGACGGGGTTGAGCTCAGACATTTCGACTCCTTAATACTGGTGACCGGTGGAATGCGGCAAGAGAACGGCCCTTGCCGCGTCAAGCAAAACTAAGCGGACTTCTTCTTGCTGTCGGAGACCATCATGTAGACGGTGAGCACGACGGCGATGGCGGCAATCACAATGGCGCCGTAGAAGGACTGCTGGTAGGCGGCGCTGCCGGCCTCGGCGTGATACAGCACGGCGGTGATGGGCTGGCTGATCCAGGTGGAAGCGGCATAGCCCAAAAACATGATGCCGTAGTTGACGCCGATGTTGCTGGTGCCAAAGGCGCCACCGGTGAGCGGCGGGTAGATGACGAGCAGGGCGCCAAAGCTAAAGCCGAGCAGGGCGAGTGCCACAAAGAACATGCTCTGCGTAAAGCTCATCGACATGATGACGAGCGCGACGATGGTGACGACAAGGCTGATGAGCAGCGACTTGTAGGCGCCGAGCTTGTCGATGATCTGGCCAAAGGACAGACGGCCGACCAGGTTGGCGCAGGTGTTGACGGAGACGACCACGCCGCCGAGGGCGACGGCCGCGGCGCTCGTGGGGTCGGCGAAGAGCTGGACAGCGGCGATGGAGGCAACCTTGCCCACGAGCAGGGTGCCCGCGGTGGCGGCGAAGGCGAAGGTGGCGATGAGGACCCAGAAGCGCGGGGTTTTGACCATCTCGCCCGGGGTGAGGTCGCCGAAAGTGCCGGCGTGCGCGCCGCCCTTGGGGACCTCGAAGCCCTCGGGCAGCCAACCGGCCTCGGGGGCCTTCAGGAACAGGGCGGAGGCGGCGATCGTCACAAAGAAGATGACGCCGAGTGCCTTAAGGGCGCCAAAGATGCCAAGGCTCGGGATGAGCAGCGAGGCGAGCACCGGGGACAGCACGGCGGGGCCGGCGGTCGAAGCGGCCAGGGTGATGCCGGAGGCGAGGCCCTTTTTGTCGATGAACCACTTTTGGCCGGTGGTGAGCGCGGGGTTGTAGCCCAGGCCGTTGCCGATGGCGGCGACGAGCGAGAACCACAGGTAGAACTGCCACGGCTCGGTGACGGTGCCGGACATGAACCAGCCCACGCCGTAGCACACGGCGGCAGCGATCACGACGTTGCGCGGGCCGATCTTATCGGAGATGCGGCCGGCGAAGATGCCCGTCACGGCCATGATGGTCTGGAAGACCGGGAAAGCCCAGGTAAGAGCGCTGGACCACTCGGGATAGACGGCGAGCAGGTTCTTGCTCACAACGGAATACAGCGCGATGGAGCTGATAAAGAACATGGTGACGCACGCGGCGGAAAGCACGACGGCGCGACCCTTGTTGGAGTTGGTGGAAGCCATTGGACTCTTTCTAATCGATACGGGGGAGGGGAGGGGCAAACGCCGCTGAGGTGCTTGCCCCGCGCCCCTTTCTACCGGGCTGGTTTACTGGTCAGTCGGCTTTGCGACGCCGGACCCATCGGACCAGAGCTCGACGCCCTTGTTCTTGAGGTAGTTGTCGGCAAAGGCGCGGCGGCCACCGGGCTTGGCGGTGAGGTCGCCCATCATGTTGGAGAAACCGCCATCGACCTTGATGGCGTCGCCGGTGGTAAAGTCCGAGCGCTTGGACGCCAGGAACATGACGGCGTTGGCGATATCGCTGACCTCGCCGATGCGGCGCGTGGCGATCAGGCGGCTGCGGCTCTTCTCGACCTCGGGATCGGCGTAAAAGCTTGCCGACATAGGGGTCTTGACAAAGCAGGGCTCGACGCAGTTGGAGCGGACGCCGTAGGGGCCCCACTCGGCGGCTAGCATCTTGGACATCATGTTGACGCCGGCCTTGGTGGAGCTGTACACGCCCGAGAACGTCTCGGGGGAGTGGCTGGCGACGGTCGAGATGTGCACCAGGCGGCCCTGGCCGGCCTTGATCATCTCGCGACCAAAGCGCTGCGAGGTGATGAAGTAGCCGGTGAGGTTGACGTTGATGACCTCGTTCCAGTCGGAGAGCGGCAGGTCCTCCATGGCTGCGAAGCGCAGGATGCCGGCGGTGTTGACGAGAACGTCGACGCGGCCGAAGTTGGCGATGGTGGCGTCGACGGCGGCCTGAACCTCGGCCTCGTCGGTGGCGTTCATCTTGTAGCCCTCGGCGTGGATACCAAACTCGGCGGCGAGGTCGGCGGCTGCTGCCTTGACCTTCTCCTCGTCTAGGTCGAGCAAGACGACGTTGGCGCCGTTGCGGGCGAACTCGCGGCAAATCTCGACGCCCATACCGCCGAGCGCGCCGGTCACGGCGCAGACATCGCCCTCGAGCTTAAGCCAATTGCTCATAGGAACTTCCCTTCTTGTGCCTCCCGGTGGGTCGCTCCCATTAATCGACCCACGTGGTTTTCGCTGGTTATCGTATGCTTTGCATTTGCGCAGGTGAATTGCATATTTGTTAGAATGGCGTTAACCGCAGGTTTACACCATGCGATGCAGTTTATGCTCAATTGAGCGCGTAACCTGCGAAAACGACCCCCTGTGGCACCATGTGGCTACGGGCGCGAAAACAGGAGATTGACGTGTACGATCGACGACTTGAGGCCATATCGGCCGCCGCAGAGCTGGGAAGCCTCTCGCGTGCGGCGGCAAAATTGCGCGTGTCGACTCCGGCGCTCGTCAAGCAGGTGTCGGGCTTCGAGGCCGAGTTCGGCATCACGCTGTTCGAACGCTCGCACTCGGGCGTCAAAGTGACGCCGGCCGGCGCACTGCTGGTGGACGACGCGCGCTCGATCATGCGGCAGTCCGAGGACGCGCTGCGCCGTGCCCGACGCGCGGCGGGCGATGGCGGTGCCGTGCGCCTGGGCGTGTCGATGATGTGCCCGGGGCGCCAAACGCTGTCGATGTGGTCGGGCATCCACGATCTGGAACCGTCGCTGCGATTTGAGATCGTGCCGGTAAGCGATCTCTACGACGAGCGCGAGACCGTCATGCGCAGCTTGGGCCGCGAGGTCGATGTGGTGCAGTCGAGTTTTTCGACTCCGCGCTGGGGCGACACCTGCCAAAAGCTCCGCATCGTCAACGTGCCGTTTTATATCGACCTGCCGCGCGCGAGCCCGCTGGCGCGCAAGACGCGCATCACGGTCGCCGACTTGGAAGGCATGCGCCTGCGCGTGCTCCGTCACGGCAACGATGCCATGGACAGCCTGCGTATCGACCTGTTAGCCGACGGCGGCGTGGACGTGATCGATGTGGATAGCTTTGACTTCGCGCTCTTTAACGAGGCGGAGGAAAAGGGCGACGCGGTGCTCACCTGCGGCGCGTGGTCGGGGGTACACCCGGCCTTTGTGGGCGTACCGTTCCTGTGCGGCCGCGAGGTGCCGGTCTTTCTGCACTACCCGCTCGAGCCCACCCTCCAAGTCCAAAAATTCGTCAACGCAATGGCTCAGCTTCTCAAGTAGCCAAAAGAGCCCCGTCCCAAATTAGCTACCCTTTGCTACGGGTTTAGCGTTCCTCGCGTGGCAGCCCGGCTGCCTTGGCTGCCTTTACGCGGTTCTTGTCGATGTACATGTTTTTGTCGGCCTGGGAAAAGAGTTCGCGCATGGTAGGCGGCTCGTCAAAATCACTGGAAAGCGCATAGCCCACCGCATAGCTGATGGGCATGTCGGGGTGAGCCTCGGAATACTCGTTCACGTTCGCACGAACCCGAGCGAGACAGGACTCCACGGCAGCTCGATCGGTATCCCGCAGCACCGCGATAAACTCATCGCCGCCGTCGCGACCCACAAAGCACGTCTCGGACGCCACACGCCCCAGCTGCTGGGCAAAAGAACGGATGTATTCGTCGCCCTTCTCGTGGCCGAAGTTGTTATTGACCGTATGCAGATTGTTAAGGTCGAAGACGCACATCGCAACGGGCGACTCCGCGGAGACAGGCTGCTCCTGCCCCAAGACCTCCTCGCACTTGTTCTTGTTGGGCAGTCCCGTGGCTTCGTCGAGATAGACTTTGCTCTGCAGTTCGCGATTGAGCGCGGCAGTTCGCACCGCGCGAACAAGTTCGACCGCAAAGGTCGCCACCAAGCCCATGATGTCGATGATCACCAAGCCCTCGAGATAGTTGAGCGCCGACGCCTTCTCCTGAGAGTAGTCCTCTGCGAGTCGCGTAGCATCGTCGCAAATGCCAAAGAACTCCTCGCTCATAGGGATGATGTCGGTGTTCTCATAGCCGACTTCGCGCACGCGGATGATCTCGGCGCAAAGCTCATCAAAATAATTTGCAAGCTCGGTCATTTTTGCCTGATACTCATCGTCGTCGAGACGGACGAGGTTGAGGTCGTCACTTCCGTAACGCAAACCGTTGATGTATGAATCCACGGCTTTGAGCAGGTCATCTTGAGGCTGGCCCGCATCCTCGAGCTTAACGATTCGCTGCGTGGTACCGCGCACCAGACCGGCGTAATTGACCACGCGCGCCGTGCCCTGGATATCGGAGACGAGCAGCATAACATTGATGAAGAAGAAGATGAGAACTGCCGTGAGCACCATCATGAGCAGGCGCACCGCCTGGCTGGCCTTCTTGGCGACAGAAGTATTCACAAGTTCACTCCCCTAAATGACAAAAGAGCAGGTAGCACGCAGTGTGCTGAAATTCATGGGTGGTTAACTCTACCATATGGGCCAGCAGCCTCAAACTGCAGCAGACGCTCGTCCAAATTGGCATGACGCTTGCCTTGTTGTTCTTGACCTGGCTGCGCTATCGGACATGCTTCTGGTCTTGGATCACCATGGGAAAGCTCATCCCGTTTTGTGCGTCTAGAGTGGGATGCGGCTTCCCAAAGGTGCCGTTAGGGGAAACTACATCCCGGTTTACCCCCTTGAAATGGGATGCCGTTTCCCGGAGGGAGTCCAGCGGGAAACGGCATCCCATTCTGGGTCCGAAAAGTGGGATACGGTTTCCGGCCGGCATGAAAATAGCCCCCACAGCTCATATGAGCTGCGGGGGCTTATGCGTTGCGGCGTAGTTCCGGGTTGCCAGATCTACTCCAGCTCAAACGCACCCGTGTACAGCTGGTAGTAATATCCGCGCTTGGCGATCAGCTCGTCGTGGTTGCCGCGCTCGATGATACGGCCGTGGTCCAGACAGATGATCGCGTCGGAGTTGCGCACGGTGGACAGGCGGTGTGCGATGACAAACGTCGTGCGGCCCTCCATGAGCTTATCCATACCCGCCTGCACAATGGCCTCGGTGCGGGTGTCGATGGAGCTCGTGGCCTCGTCCAGAATCATCGCCGGCGGATCGGCGACGGCAGCGCGCGCGATCGAGATCAACTGACGCTGGCCCTGCGACAGCTGGGCGCCGTTGCCGGTGAGCATCGTGTCGTAGCCGTCGGGCAGGCGGGTGATAAAGTCGTCCGCGCCCGCGAGCTTGGCCGCCGCGATGCACTCCTCGTCGGTCGCATCCAGGTTGCCGTAGCGGATGTTATCCATCACGGTGCCGGTGAACAGGTTCACGTCCTGCAGCACGACGCCCAGCGAGCGGCGCAGATCGGCCTTGCGGATCTTGTTGACGTTGATGCCGTCGTAGCGAATCTTGCCGTCGGCGATGTCATAGAAGCGGTTGATGAGGTTGGTGATGGTCGTCTTGCCGGCACCGGTGGCGCCGACAAACGCGACCTTCTGGCCCGGCTTGGCAAACACGGACACGCCGTGCAGCACCTCGTGGTCGGGCGTGTAGCCAAAGTCGACGTTGTCCATGACCAGGTCGCCGCGCAGCGGTACGTACTCGATCTCGCCGGTTGCGCGGTGCGGATGTTTCCATGCCCACATGCCGGTGTGGTGGTCGGCCTCTTCGAACTCCCAGGTCTCGGGGTTCACCTGTGCGTTGACGAGCGTCACGTAGCCTTCGTCGGCCTCGGGCTTCTCGTCGATGAGCTCAAAGATGCGGTCGGCGCCGGCGAGGCCCATGACCACGGCGTTGATCTGCTGCGAGATCTGGCCGATCTGTCCGCAGAACTGCTTGGTCATGTTGAGGAACGGCACCACGACGGCGATGGACAGCGCCATGCCCGAGATACTCAGGTTGGGCATGCCCAGCGCCAGGAAAATGCCGCCCGCCAGTGCGACCAGCACGTAGAGCAGGTTGCCCAGGTTCATAAGGATGGGCATGAGGATGTTGGCGTACATGTTGGCCTTCTGGGAGACCTCGAAGAGCTTTTCGTTGCGCTCGTCAAAATCGGCCTCGGCGGCAGACTCGTGGCAGAACGCCTTGACGACCTTCTGGCCGTTCATGACCTCCTCGATATGGCCCTCGACCACGCCAAGCTCGGTCTGCTGCGCAATGAAGAAGCGCGCGGAGTTGGATCCGAGCAGCTTGGTCATAAAGGTCATAAAGGCGACGCCGGCAATGATGACCAGGCACATCCACACGCTGTAATACAGCATGATGAAGAACACGGTGACGATGACGATGATCGTCATGAGCAGGTTGGGCAGCGACTGGCTGATCATCTGACGCAGCGTGTCGATGTCGTTGGTGTAGTGGCTCATGATGTCGCCGCGCTGGTGCGTGTCGAAGTAGCGAATCGGCAGGTCCTGCATGCGGTTGAACATCTTTTCGCGCAGCTTCTCGAGCGAGCCCTGCGTGATGACGGCCATGGCGCGGTTCCAGAAGAGCGAGGAGGCGACGCCCACGGCGTAGATGCAGCCGAGGGTGGTCACGAGCTTCAGAATCTTGGGCTGCGCGGCCGTCCAGTCGCCCGACTGCCACGATTCGCTAATGACCTGCAGCGCGCTCTGGAGAAACGTCGCGCCGATGGAGTTGATGATGGCGCAGAGCACAACGCCGGCGACGACGAGGGGCAAAAGCACCGGGTAGAAGCCAAAGAGCATCTTGATCAGGCGCGTCATGGTGCCGCCCTTGCGGTTGCGCGCGCTCTCGGCGGTAGCGGCCTTACTCATGTGCCTCGCCTCCTTCCTGGGTCTGAGCTTGCGGTGCGGATGCCTCGGTGTCGGCTGCGGCGGTCTCGCCCGCGTCCTCGCCTTCGGCACTCATCTTATTTTGCGAGGTAAAGGTCTCGCGGTAGATCTCGCTCGTCTTGAGCAGCTCATCGTGGTTGCCGATGTCCTTGATGCGGCCGCCCTCCATGACGATGATGCGGTCGGCGTCCTGCACGGAGCTGATGCGCTGGGCGATGATGAGCTTGGTCGTGTTGGGCAGGTAGCTCGCCAGGCCCTCGCGGATCTTGGCGTCGGTCTTGGTGTCGACGGCGCTCGTGGAGTCGTCCAGGATCAAGATCTTGGGGCGACGCAGCAGGGCACGCGCGATGCACAGGCGCTGCTTCTGGCCACCGGAAACGTTGGAGCCGCCCTGCTCGATCCAGGTGTCGTAGCCCTTGGGGAAGCCGTCGACGAACTCGTCGGCGCAGGCCAGATGTGCGGCCTCGCGGACTTCCTCGTCGGTGGCGTTCGGGTCGCCCCAGCGCAGGTTCTCGGCGATGGTGCCGCTAAACAGCACGTTTTTCTGCAGGACCATGGCTACCTGGTGGCGCAGCGCGTCCAGGTCGTAGTCGCGCACGTCTACGCCGCCGACGCGCACGGTGCCCTCGGTGACATCGTACAGGCGGGCGATCAGGTTCACGAGCGTCGACTTGGCCGAGCCGGTGCCACCGATAATGCCGATGGTCTCGCCGCTCTTAATATGCAGGTCGATATCGTCGAGCGCCTGGCGGCGGGCATGCTCGGAATACTTAAAGCTCACGTGATCGAAGTCGATGGAGCCGTCGGCAACCTCGTGCACGGGCTCGGTCGGGTTGGCGATCGTGGGCTCGGCGGCCAGCACCTCGGTAATGCGGTGCGCCGACTCGTCTGCCATGGTTACCATGACAAAGATCATCGACAGCTGCATCAGGCTCATGAGAATCTGGAAACCATAGGTAAAGGTCGAGGAGAGCTGGCCCACGTCGAACAGCGTGCCCTGGCTCGTGATGATGAGCTTGGAGCCCAGGTAGATGATGACGACAAACGCGCCGTTGACGCAGATGTTCATCATGGGGTTGTTAAAGGCGAGCAGCTTCTCGGCGCGGGTGAAGTCCATCTGGACATCGCGCGCGGCGGCCGCGAACTTCTCCTTCTCAAAGTCTTCGCGTACGTAGCTCTTAACCACGCGCATGCCGGTGACGTTTCCCTCGACGGACTCGTTAAGGGCATCGTACTTGTGGAACACGCGCGAGAAGATGGGGCGCACCTTAAAGATGATAAAGAACAGCCCAAAGCCCAGCAGCGGAATGATGACCAGGTAGACCATGGCAACGCTGCCGCCCATGATAAATGCCATGGTAAAGGCGAAGATCAATACCAGCGGCGCGCGCACGGCGATACGGATGATCATCATAAAGGCCTGCTGCACGTTGTTGATGTCGGTGGTCAGGCGCGTGACGAGCGAGGAGCTCGAGAACTCATCGATGTTGGCAAAGCTGAACGTCTGGATTTTGTAGAACAGGTCGTGACGCAGGTTCTTGGCGAAGCCGCAGCTCGCATGGCTGCAGGTGACGCCTGCCGCGGCGCCAAAAGCAAGCGATGTCAGCGCGATGAGCACCAAAAGGCCCGCGGTGGGAAGCATCTCGGCTACGGTGGCGCCGTCTTTGATGGCGTCGATCAGGTTGGCGGTGATAAATGGAATCAGCATCTCGCAGAGCACCTCGCCAAGCACGAGCAACGGCGTGGCAACGGTGACTTTCATATAGTCGCGGATGCTGCCCATGAGGGTTTTAATCATCCAGTTCCTCCCAGGTTACACGGATTTTCTCGAGCATTTCGGCGAGCTGCTCGCGCTCGTCGTGGGTGAGGGCACTAAAGGCTTGCTCTCTAAAGCAAATGCGGGCCGCCTGGTCGATGCGGGCGTTTTCCCGGCCGGTTTCGGTCAGGCGAATGGTGAGCTGCCGTCGATCCTTGGGGTTACGGCTGCGCTCGATGAGGCCGTTGAGCTCGAGCTTGGACAGGATCTCGGAAAGCGACCCCGGCTTGAGGTCAAAGTGCATGCCGAGTTCCTGCTGCGACATCTCGCCGCCGGGTTGCTTGGCCAGCAGGCAGATGATGGGCGCCTTGCCGGACACGCCTCCGCCATGAAAATGCATGTAATGGCCGCAAAAGCCCAGGCCGCTCAGGATGCGCTTGGCGAGCTTGTCTTCGCCGTTAACTGCTTCGGGCACGTCTGCCGGCTGCGACGGGTCGCCGCCGGGCTCGTGCGGACGAAGGTTAAGGGGTTCATCGCACATGAATTCGTATTGCTCCTTTCTTTAGTTAGGTAGTGGGACTGTTTCGTACCTAACTAATTTAGGAGCGCAAGAAATAATTGTCAAGGTACCAAAGTAGTTGTTGTGCGGTTTTACCAAACCGCACAATCGGCCTGGTCGGCACTTGGGGACGTTCCTTTTCTGCCGGCAGCTGGGGACACTCCTTGTCGAGGCTTTGGTGCAAGCTTCCGCCTGCAGCGTTCCCTGCGCTACACTTAGTCGCACTGTGGCGACTTTGCGCCGCTCCCGACCCAAGGGGGACACTCATGAAGAACACTCAGCTGCTGCTGATCAACGATATGTGCGGCTACGGCAAGGTCGCGCTTTCCGCCATGCTGCCGGTGCTGTCGCACATGGGCTACCGTATCCACAATCTGCCGACGGCGCTTGTGTCCGATACGCTCAACTATCCCAAGTTCTACATCCACGACACTACGGAGTACGTGCGCCAGAGCCTCGCCATCTGGGAGGAGCTCGGCTTTGAGTTCGACGCCATCTCCACTGGCTTTATCGTGACCGAGGAAGAGACGCGTATCATCTCGGACTTTTGTCACCGCCGCGCGCAAAAGGGCACCAAGGTGTTCGTCGATCCCATCATGGGCGACAACGGCAAGCTTTACGCCGGTGTGCCCGAGTCCACGATCGGCCTCATGAGGCACCTGCTCGAGTGCGCCGACTATGCGGTGCCCAACTACACCGAGGCCTGCCTGCTCACCGACACGCCCATCGCCGAGCAAATCACGCCCGACGAGGCTCGCGTCCTTGTGGACGCCATGCGCGCGCTGGGTGCCAAGTCGGTGGTCATTACGAGCGCTGTGGTCGACGGCACGAACGCCGTTATCGGATACGACCACGTGGCGGGGGAGTACTTCACGATTCCCTTCGACCTGATCCCGGTCTACTTTCCGGGTACGGGCGACACGTTCTCGGCGGTGCTCGTCGGCCGCGTGATGGCCGGCTGGAGTCTGCAGCGTGCAACGGCCGATGCCATGCGCGTGGTGGCAGAGCTTATCGAGCGCAATGCCGACCAGGAGGACAAGTCCGCTGGCCTGCCCATCGAGGCCTGCCTGGATGTGATCGACCATGAGTAGCGCCGGTGAAAGCGGCCCCGAGCCCGCGAGCGAGAACAAGCCGCTCGGTGCGCCGCGTGGCAAGCGCCCGCGTATTCGCATTAGCTGCGTGGACCAGCTGGGTACGTGCCGTTGTCACCATGGTCACAAGCCGGGTGATGTCTTTGACTTCGACCGCGACCGCGGCAAGATGTGCTCCATGGCCTGCCACGTGGGTTTTCCCTATATCGACATCCTGCGCTATGGCGGAACCGTGCCCGGCAACGAGCCCGGCACGGCAAAGTTCTGCTGCCCCGAGGTCGACATCCTCAACGTCTGGCTTGCCGAGATCGTCGACGGGTAGGCTCCCGGCTTCGCCTGGAGCATCCTAAAGCTGCTCGAGCATAGCGGTGCAGCCGGCAAGCACGTCGCGGTACGTGGCGTCGAAGTTGCCGGTGTACCAGGGGTCGGCGACGTCGCCGGGGCGATCGGTCCAATCGAGCAGGCGCGAGATCTTGCCGTCGGGGTCGCTGCCAAAGATTCGGCGCAGGCCATGGGCATTCTCGGCATCCATATAGACGATGTGGTCCCAGTCGCCATACTCCGCTCGGCGCACCTGGCGCGCGCGGTGCGCAACCACGGGAATCCCGACCTCGCGCAGCTTGGCGACAGTGCCGTGATGCGGCGGGTTGCCGATCTCCTCGGTCGAGGTGGCAGCGGAATCAATGGCAAACTCAGCCTCGCGCCCCGCACGGCGCACCAGCTCGGTAAACACCGACTCAGCCATCGTCGAGCGACAGATATTCCCGTGGCAGATAAACAGTACGCGTTGCATGCGCGTGCTCCTTTCGGTCGCCATCATCGAGCTCGAGTATCGCATCTGCAACCCCAATGTGATGTGACGAAGGGGCAGGGTCAAATAGTTATCTCTACCTGCGATAATAACAAGATAAGACCTTTATCCCCAACACTTCTGCTGCATTCAACGAGTTGAATGGTTCTAAAAATTAGTTTCCAATATGGGGAAGGAAATCCACTTTATTAAAACCAGAAATCAGGCAAAAGTAAAAGCAAAAGTAGTAAAAACGTAGTACGGCTCTAATTTTTACTACCAATGTCTACCTGCGGTTTTGTTCAATAGCAAGCATCTCGTCTTGAATATCTTCAAGCCCAAGATGGGTGTAAACGTTGTAGGTGGTGTTGATATCTGAGTGCCCCATAATGTATCTGAGCTTTGCTGGACTCATGCCAGCGCGTGCCATTCGGCTACAGAAAGTGTGCCTGAGCTGGTGCGGAGTTATATGGGGCAGTTCTTCCTTATAGATGCGGTTGTGCTTAATGATGGCGCGTTTGAGCCTATGCTCCCAATGCAGGGCAACGCATGGCATCTCATTCTTGTCTAGGCAGATGAAGCCCCTTACCCCATCAATAACAGGCTCTTCTTTTGGCTGCGTCCTCTGTCCGATGAGACTGTGGAAGGCCTTTTCGACAGAAGCGGTCATAGGGATATACCTCATACCAGATTTCGTCTTGGGTTCTTCAACGTAATACTGCATATCTCTCGCACGATGGAGTTGCTTTTGAACGCATATGCAGTGATTTTCGAAGTCAATGTCATCAAGGGTCAGGCCGCAGTATTCAGAAATTCTGAGTCCAGTGTTCAACAAGATGAAGTAAGTCTCAAAGTAGCGCGAAAAGTGATGATCCGAGCGCATGAACTCAAGGAATAGCCGTTCCTGTCTAACGCTTAACGATTCTCTGGATACCGTATTGTTGACCAGAACATTGATAAGTTCGAAGTTAAAAGGGTTGCGTCTTATAATTCCGCATTCTTCGGCCAGTTGGAAAGCTGGTCTGAGTACGCCTCGGATGCTACAGACGCTGCTATATCCCTTTCCAACATCTTGCTGAAGGTGGATGAGCCATTTCTTTGCATCCAACACCGTAATGTTTGATATTTGGGCTTTGCTGAAGCTGTCTGTTTTCAGGTAATTGGTGACGGTTTTATAGGCGCTAACAGTTGTCTTTCGTACCGCAACCTTGGTCGCAAGGTAGTTCTCAACCAGAGTCATGACGTTCATGTTTTCAGGTGCAATGTGGTCGAAGAGGTCTTTTTGAATCTGCTGTTCTTTCTGCCTTAAGCAGAGGTCTCTCTTTTTGCCGTGTGGCGTTTGGTCGTGAATTGTCAAAGTCCACGAATAGACAAAGCAGGTTTTTCCCATCCAATTGGTGTATTTGAACGAGTAACGACCGTCTGGGCGCTGGCCTTCTCCGCGATGGAGAACTCGACCCTTGTTATCTTTCCTATTCGACATAGCTTGGATCTCCTTTCAGAGACTCAAGCACGACAACATGATTGTAACTATGGGGTTGTCTATGCCATGGTAAAAGGGTTCGTTTATTGGGCTAAATCAAAGGAAATGAGGCCTATTTGCCCCGTTGGGGCTGGGGTTGGAGTAAGTGCCCACCGGTGCAATTCCAAGCCTTAATTTCGCTCTCAGCGTGCATTTTTGCTATAGGCTGAGCAGACATCAATTGAAATCGCAATTTGAAAGAAAGGGCACCGTGGCGAAGTGCGCTACGGTGCCAGACATTGCATTGTGTGGATTGAGGAGCCTATGCGACTGTTGCCCTAAGCATGACTTTCTCGCCATCGCCTGCCAAAAGATAGTTAATCCCGTTTTTACTTGTAGACCCACTATTGCCTTCGACGCTGTTTGCAAGATTTGTAACAACTTCCTGAGCATCGGTTTTTGAGAGTGAGGAATCACAGGCCATTATGAATCCACGTGCAACAATCGCTGAGTCGCATTTCTTGGTGTCAATCATAAGGATAGGGGACGGGTTGCAGGAGCTGTCATACCTGCTGCTCTTTGTCAGATTGCTCTGCCCGTCCATTGTCGTAAAAGAGAGCATTGCGTACATATCGGGGTTCTTTATGTCATCAACAAACACATAGGAAATAAGCTCATCGGTGCTCTTGTCGATAACGTCTGCGTCTAGATTGCTTTTGAGCTTTCCATTGAAGGAGCTAGGGGAAAAGGAAAATGCGGAAGGGGCGGTCTCTTCTGTCGCGGTTTGGTTGTTGTCTTCAGATGACTGACTAGTTGCGGTTGAAGGGCTATCGTCTCCCGCTTCGTCGGTGCTATTCGGGGCTGGAATTATCTTTCCACAGCGCGTACAGACTTTTGAGCCATCGCTTCTGTCCTCGAAGCAATGATTGTCTGGGTTTTTCTCTCCGACGGTTTTCCTACAGTTGACACAAGTTTTCGGTTCGGTGCACGTTGCAGAGTTCCAGCTGTGTGCATCGGGGTCAATCTTTCCATTCGGATCGACTTTTCCGCATTTATAGCAGTGATTGACTTGGCAACAGTTGTTTCCGCTCCACTCGTGTATGCAGATGATGTTCGATGCAAGCATAGCCCCAACGGCAATTTCTGCGACTGCGACTATGCCGAGTACTGCTGCTGTCAATTTCATTTTGCCTGAAACGACTTGCTTCTGTTTCTTTTGCCCCTCTTGCGCTGGCTTTTTCGTTTGCGTATCGGGGAGCTTATTATTGTCCTGCGCTTCATTCGAGGAACCATCTTTTTGCTTCTCGGTCACAGATTCTGGCTGATCGCTTTGGGTGCCTTCTGCATCGCTGGATGCTTCGTTGCTGGAGATGCTGTTCAGCGGAAAGCCACAATTTGGGCAGGTTGGAGCTTTGTCTGAAACTTGCTTCCCGCATTCTGGGCAGTTGATAAGGGGCATGACCTCTCCTTCCAAAGAAAACCAGACAAAGTGGAAGGGGAGAAGCACATCAACTAAATGAAGCGATGTGGAGGACACCTACCACAGTTACCACACCGCAAGGCTTCACATGCATATGCGAACAGACCTTGAAAGGCGGGTGCCCTCCAATTCGCCTGTTTGCATACGCAAAGCGGCAGCTATGCCATTGTGAAGCTCCATCCAAATATATGGATGTTGCGGTGTGGTAGATGAGATTGTATCAAGGACACGGGCTTTCATTTTGAGTAAAAGGGCGAACGGTGCCGCTTCCTGCTGGCATTTCTCAGAGCACATAGATTAAAGGCATTTTAGGCTGCTAGTGCTCTTCTCGATATCAACCGTAATTGGGCATTGAAGGGCTGGCAAGGGAAAAGACCCGTTGGCGGATTTGATAATCAGGCGAAGGCTTGCGCATCGGGTTCGATGCTAAGATTTAAACCACCACAACCGCAATCATGTTCTGCATGAGTGCACTCACAACTTAAGAGAAACGAACCAGTGACTGGGAGGACATCTGTCCTTCTCTCAGGCTGGTTCGCTATACCGAGTGCTGAGCGGTTGTGGTGACTGTGGATGGATGTCCTCCCAACCGCTGCAATAAGAGGCATCTTTCCATTTAATACGTTCGGTTGTTGTCGGATTAAGGAAGAATGCCATGATTAAGAATCTCACTCAGGAAAGCGGTATCGGCAAGGCACTTTGCATCGTTGGCATCATTGCCATCGCCGTTGGAGCTATCGAATTCTTTTCGGGCGTAGGTGCCATGGCGGATGCATCAGGGTACTTTGAAGAGGTGAGTAAGCTCTCTGCAAATATCCAGCTAATAGGTGCGGCTGGCTCTGCTATCGGCGGGCTTTTCATGCTCGGGTTCAGTGAAGTGGTCAGGTGCCTCAACGAGATTTCCTCATCCTCTTTCAAGCATGGGAATGTCCAGAATGACCTGCCCAATCTTCCGAAACTCTAGAGGGGGCGTCCATGAGCGGATTTAAAGTTGTGTATCGAATTGACCCGACAGACGATACTCCCGAAATAACATGGGAGGAAGGGTGCCCTCTTCTGCTCGATGCACTCCAGATTGCAAGAAACACCGACACAGGCGAGGCCTATGTTCAGACGAGATTTTTGAATATATCGGGTGAGAAAATAAACTCGTTCAAGGTAACGATTACGGTTGTTTACGGTGACGGATCGGAAGAGAACCTATGCCTGAATCCTTTGGATGCCGACATATTTTCAGGAATGACGTATTCCGCTAGGCCCGTTGTTCTTTCAGCGGGTGATGCGATTGCAGCGAGGGTCAAAGTTGAAATTGTGTGTCGGGATTCAGGGCAGTGGGTCTCGCATTTGCCGCTTTCGAAGGTGCGTAAGCCGTGCGCGTTGTCGTTGTCCTCAACGGCTCTTGAGGAGCGGGTGCGAGAGCTTCGAGAATTAGGGTGCAAGGATTCGCGTAAGGCATCTCTATATTCCATTGAGAGAAATGACGGCTGGACGCTTTGCCCCTGTGGCCAAGTTAACGTTGGGACTAAGCATTGCGTTTCGTGCGGGTTAGACCTTTCGACCTATTCATCAGCACTTGAGGACTTAAAAACGCTCTCGCAAAAGGGGGCGGATCGAAAAGAAAGGGAAGAGGCCGAAAGACAAAAAAGAGATGAGAAAAAGGCCGAAACCAAGAAAAAGGCAATCAGGTTCTTCGTGCCAATGCTGCTCATCGGACTCATCCTCTTAATGGTTTGGTATTCGGCTGTGTTTCTTCCTCGGGATAATGCGGAAAAAGGGCTATCGGCATTTGAAGAAAACAACAGCCTGTATGAGTACGATGATTGGGTTGATCTTGACGAGTGGGAAGAAAAATCGACCAATTATACGGAGGAGCTTAATAACTTTACATCTTTCAACTATTCCAGGCTCTCCGAGGAGTCCAAGTTAAAGGTACTCAAATTGCTGGCAAAAGAGGAAACGATAGACGCGATATACGACGAGGTTGTAAGCAACTGGGCGATTGATCCGCCTGAGTTGGAAGTGAGCTTGGCTCTGGATAGCGTTTCGATTGAAGATGATGACGTAAAGGGTGGGGCCTTTACCGTCACTGTTGAATCTCGTGAAAACGCGGGCTGGTATAGCAGCTCGTCTAAACACAAACTATCGTCTTCATTTGAATGTGAATATCAGGCAACATTTGAACCAGATTTAGAGAAAGGCTCTGTCGACATGCATCCGCTTCAGCGCGTTTCCTGTGAGCTGATGTAGTAGCCGCAATTGGTTGGCCTGGTCGGCTCGTACATTTCAAATCAAATAGGGCGATCCGCTGCTTCTTATTTGCGCAAACAGAGGCGGATCTACTTTGTTTGCGAATGCTAACCAGTAACTTAGAAAGAAGTATTCGACTGCTTAAGCACTGTTCATTGCCAGATGACGATTTCAATTGACGCACTCGCTTATTTGTTGTCCTAAGAATCTTTACCAGCCTAGTTAAGCCTTAAATCAATTACGCATGCAAGCGAACGGTCGAACGGGCGGATTTCAAGCGCGGGCGTGTTTAGTTCGACCCCATGGGGGCTGTCTGATAAGGCTAAAGTACTTTCAAAGTGTAAAAGACGCCCCCAGCCCATCGAATGAGAAGCCATGGCCTGTCTCGCTTAACGCGGACTTGTTAAGTTCTTGATTGCGCGGGCAGGCAGCTGGTTGTTGCCTAGTAAGAATGTTTTACCTACGCTGTCTGCAACACAGTGGATAGCATAGGCGTCTTTGCGGAAAGGGACATGTCTGCACGTCCCATAATTCATAACATTTGAGACATGAGAAATACCACTCCCCAAGTGAGTCTTTTGAATCAAATAGTGTCCTAAAAGATATTCCAAAAGTGTATGTCCCAATATAAAATACTAATAGGACTTTTGAGACATATAGGAATTGGAGGCACGCGATGAAGTTTCTCTACGCCCGCTGCTCAACAAAGGAACAGAATGAGGCAAGGCAGCTTGAATATGCGCACGAGCTTGGCTTAAAGGATAACCAGATATTTATCGATAAGGCTTCGGGCAAGAACGCTAATCGTCCTGCATTGAAAGATATGCTCTCTCGTCTGCGTGAGGGCGATGAGGTCTATATCACCGAGTTGTCTCGTCTGGGTAGGAGTACCAAGGACTTGATTGACCTGATGGAGACCTTCGAACAGATGCATGTCGAGGTTCATAGCAAGAAAGAGGCTATCGATACAACCACTCCAGCAGGCAAATTGATATTTCATATGCTGTCGGCCATTGCTGAGTTCCAGAGGCAGATCATCCTTGAGAACGCTGCCGAGGGTAGGGAAGCGGCTATGAAGCAGGGCGTGAAGTTCGGTAGGCCTAATGTTGATGAAGACGCTCTCAGCATGGCTCTCTATTTATTTGAAAACGACAGAACGAAGTCAGCCAAAGAGATATGCGAAAAGACTGGCATCAGCAGGAGCACTCTATATAGAGAAGCTGGCAACAAAAATGTATGTCGTGGTAAATAAAAATCAAATATATAAACTCGATAGCTCAAAACTATATCGCGAAATAGGGAATTGATATTGATGGTTTGGCGTATAGCCGTCACATGCTAGGGGATACTTTCACTGTACCTAAATAGCGGAGTTGGTAATCTTAATTCAGGGAGGTGAGTTTGTATCCGCTATTTACTAACGTATCTACCTGCATGTTTAACAATATCAATCTCGCATTACTTATAGTTTGCTACATCTCTTCGAGACGTAGCAAATGATTATATTTGTCACCTTTCAAGTCCCTAAAAATATTAATTATATATGGTAGTTGATTGGTGACAAATTATGCGAGATGAAATCGAGCATCTATAAGTTAATAAAAAAATTATAGTGACAAATTAAATTCGTGCAGGAAGGTAATGCAGTTGGATTGATAGGAGGTTTATTTGGATTTAGAACTAAAAGTTGGAGAGTACAGCTACAAGGAAATGTGTGAGCTATTTCACGAGAAGCAAAAAACGGGCAAGTCGAAGCAACTGCAACTGAAGCATTGGGAACTGTATTGCCGCTATGAGAGGCCGACCAATCGATTGTTCGTTGTAAATGAGGTTTACAAAACGCCGTTGGAGAGGATTGATGGGAGAAAGACGAACGGGAGAAAATCGGAAATCGAGGAAGAGTTCGCCATCCTATTCGATTCGCTGTTCGTTCGGGAATTCACGCGAAATATGTACCATATAGCAAATGGACAGTGGCAGACAGCAAGACTGACCAATGGCGAGCTTTCAAAATATTTTGGACTGTATGGGGATCGCCTTTATTATGCAAAAAAAGACAAGAAGATAGACGATGACCTATTTCAAGAGCTGACATCCAAGCTGAGTGGCAAAAGAAGGAGTCTTATTGTCGACCGCGCTGCAAAGATAGATTGGGTTGAAGTGAGAAAGGAGGTGATCGTATATTGGGGAGACCATCCTGCTTACTATGGCGAAGAGTATCGAGAGTCTTTTGATTCGTATCGCATCGAGTATGTTCGCAAACATAGATATAAATCTCTTGCGGATGTAATAAAACACGGCGAGTGGTCTGATATGTCTGAGTATGTACTTGGGCGATTTAAGGCAACGTGGGAGAGTTCCCTTACTGAGAAAAGTCCCTGGGTATTGTCGGACTATGGTTCAATAAATAGGATTGAATCGTGCACCTCGTTCGGACTTAAAGAAGGAGCGGAGAGGCCGCCGTTTCATTATTCTCTTGAAGAGGTTGATTCTGCTAGATATAGCTTCAACCTGAAAACAGTGGCATCGCTGGTCAAACTCTTCGAAAAACAAGTGCCAACAAAGGGTTGGGATATGGAACAGGTTCGCTATCTCCTTAGGAAATATGTTTTGTTGCCCAACTGGCAAGACTATAGGAAACGTTCCAGGGCTGCATAGCTCTTGTTTTGGTCTAAAACTGAAAGGCAATAGAATGTGCCATAGAGGCCACGGAGATTAATTTGGAGGAGGGAGCATCGTGTACCCTCCTCCAAATTTAATTATGATTACGCTGCTAATTCACTGTTACCCACAGACCTTGCAACAGCGGCTTTTACCGCTTGCGGAGATGCTTCCGCTGTGAATTCCAGATGAGCGTTTCAGCGTCGGGCAGTTGGGCGTGGTGTGGTAGACGCTGCCGCCCGAGACCCAGTACACGGTTTGGCCCTGTGTGGCCTGAGCTTCACTTTGGATGCGGTTTTGTTCAGCCTCCCGCTGGGCGCGCTCCTGCTGAGTATTTGCGCGCTTGAGCACTGCTGAATATCGCGAAACAGCACCGCCGATATCGCGTTTGGGCACCGGGGCCGACACTGGCCCCGGTGCCTTTTTATTGCTACCGGCCTATCCGCGGCGCTGCCGCATGTTGGCCTCGCCCATGTCGACCCAGACCGCGTTGTGCACGATCCTGTCCATGATGGCGTCGGCATGCACCCCGCCGCCGAGTCTCGGGTGCCAGTCCTTCTTCTTGAACTGGGTGCAGAATATGGTCGAGGCCGTGCCGTACCTCAGCTCCATCAGCTCCAGCAGCATGGACCTGAACTCCGTGTCCGGCCTGTCGAGCAGCCACTCGTCTACCACGAGCAGGCCGAACGCCCCGTACTTGCGGACGAGCTTGCACTCGCCGCCCGGCCGGTCGCGGCTCTCGCGCCAGAGGTCCTCGAGGTCGGGCTGACGGACGTAGCACGACCTCACCCTCCTGGCGCAGGCGGCCTTCGCGAGCGCGCAGGCGAGGTAGGTCTTGCCCGTGCCGGTGAGGCCCTGCAGCACCACGTTCTCGCCGCGCCCGACGAACCCGCAGGTCGCGAGCTCGGCCACTGCCACCCTGTCGAGGCCGCGGCCCTCGAAGAAGTCGACCGAGCGGACGTCGGCCTCGGGGTACCTGAGGCCGGCCCTCCTCGTCAGGTTGCGGACCTTCTGCGTGATGAAGTCGGAGTGCGCCTCGTCCACCGCCATCTGGACGCGCTCGGAGAACGCCATCCCGGCGCACACGGCCTCGTCCTGGGCGGAGAGGGCGGCGAGCAACTCGGCGGCCCCCATCTCCCTGAGCTTGCGGGCGGTCTCAGCGTTGACGTCCATGCTCACTCCTCCCCGTAGAAGCCGGCGCCGCGCACGTAGCCGCAGCCCCCGGACGCCTCGCCGGCCGGCGCCCTGTCCTGGCCCGACCTCAGCACGGGCTCGACGTCGCGGTAGCGCGGCGACCTCTTCCCGGTCGCGAGCGCCATCCCGCACGCCCGCTCCAGCCTCGCCGGGGTGTAGCGCCTCGACAGCCTGAGCACGGCGAGCGCGGCGTTGAAGCCCTGCTCGTCGAACTCGTAGCAGGCGAACACCCTGTCGACCACCTCTGAGCAGGAGGGCCCGACCCTCGAGGCCCAGGCGCGGATGCGCGGCGCGTCCCAGTCCGACCACGCCCTGCCCTCGGGCATGTCCGATGCGCGCGTGGAGTAGCGGTTCCTCGCGTAGGGAGGGAACCTGGGGTGCGTGGCCACGCGCTCGCCGCCGGAGAAGACCTCGACCTTTCCCTCGGTGACGCGCAGGTCGACCGTCGAGCCGACGAGCAGGTGGCTCACGGAGTAGTAGTTGCGGGCGTAGGCGACGTGGCAGTTGGCCTGGACCTTGCGCCCGTAGACCCACTCGCACACCTCGTAGGGCTCGGCAGGCAGGGGCCGCAGCAGCGGGCGCTCGACCTCCTCGAACACCTCGCGCCTCGAGCCCTCGCGCTTGGCGAACGGCGCGTCGTTGTGCTCGGCGACCCTGCGGGCGACGGCGGCTCGGAGGGCCGCCATGTCGGTGAACACCTCGTCGCGAAGCGCCGCTATCACGTAGGTGGCGGCCGCCCAGACCTCGTTCTCGGCGCTCGGCTTGTCGCGGGGGCGCCTGACCCTCGCCGGGATCACGGCCGAGCCGTAGTGCGCGGCGAGCTCCTCGTAGGCCGCGTTCAGGACCGGCTCCCCGGCCCTGGGGTGGGCGGTGACGCCGGTCCTGAGGTTGTCGGGGACGATGCAGGGGGTCGCGCCGCCCAGGAAGGAGAAGGCGTGCACGTGGCACAGCAGCCATGTATCCTGCTTCATGTCGAGCGTCGGCTCGACGTAGCTGTACCGGCTGAACGGGAGGCAGGCCACGAACAGGTACACCTTCCGGACCTCGCCGGTCGCGGGGTCCACGAGCCGCATCGTGGGCCCCGACCAGTCGACCTCCATGTTCCTGCCCGCCTTGTGCCCGACGCGGCTCACCACGTTGCGAGACACCGTGTACTGGCGGTAGCGCTTGCAGAACCTGTCGTAGGACATCGACGGCGCGCCGGCCTCCGCGCACCCGTCGGCGTACTCCGCGTGCAGGAGCTTGAGCGTGACGCCGGTTTTCGCGAGCTCGCGGTGGACGCGGGCCCAGTCGGGGTCGGCGTGCACCGGCCCGGCGTCGCCCCTGCCGGGGAACAGCAGCGCGTAGGCGGCCTCCTCGGACATCCCCTCGACGTCCTCCCAGGAGACGCCCCGCTCCCTCGCGGCCTCCAGCACGTCCTGGACGCTGTGCTTCGAGACGTGGGCGGTGCGGGCTATCGCGTTCTGCGAAAGCCCGTTCACCGACCTCAGCCTCAGGACCTCCCTGGCCCTGATCCTTCTCGCCATGTGGAACCTCCTCGTTCGCTCGACTGCATGGCAGCCCGAGCGTAACGGGGATGCGCGGGAAGGCGTTTAATGGCGGTGCCGAACGGCAATATTCGGCCGGGTGGACGGCGGTGCTGATTCGCAATATGGGTGGTGCCGAAAGGGCCTAGGACTCACCTGCTCCAGTTTCTTCGCATCAACCTGTTTTTGGAGTTCATCGCGCTCGCTTTGAAGAGCATCAAGCTGGGAGTGGAGTTCTTCGAGTTTCGCTTTCTCATCGTCGATAGTTGCCTGCTGGTCTTTATAGAGCGTAAGTTCTCGACTTAAATCTGCTTTCTCGTTCTGGATCTTTTCGATGCGGCTCCGCAGCTTGTTGTTGTTATCTTGCAAAAGAGTTGCCTTGCCGAACGCATCATCATAGTCATCTGAAAGAGAATCGTACTTAGCGGAAAATGCGTTGTAGCTCTCAACCTGCTCGCTATATGAATGGACTCCAATAGCCGTGCTGGCGATAAGTAATGCGAACAATACGGCGAAGGCTATGACGGATCTCTTGCGAGCCTTGAGGTGCCGTGAGATGCGGCGTGCTTCAGAACGGATTTTGATGCACGTGCTTGGTGCGCTGTCGTTGGGCTGATCGACTTTTCCTTTGGACTGGTTGGTCTCTGCGGTTCGCTCAATAGCAACGCAGAGACGGGCTAGGGTTTCATGGGCTAATTTGCGCCCTTCAGGGTTTCCTTCATCGGCACAGAGGTCGATGAGCTTGCAATTCAATGGTTCCATGGTCGCTCTATTAATTAATGTTTATTGAAAGATGGCCTTAATAGACAATATCCGTGTAGTAGTTATTCCATTCGAATCCGCCATAACCGCTATCGGGATTGGAGAAGTAGAACGTCACCGTATATCTAGAATGAGGCTTAACGTTATCGACTTGGCATGATGAATTTTCAGTCACGGTGCCCGACTCATTTTTTAGCGAGCATTCCCAAGCCGAATCAAATTGATAGTCGGTGTTGTTGTCGACCTCGAAGCTGGCAGAATAGTCAGTCCATGTTACCTCGTTGGCGATTCGGTCGGTCTGGCTGTCGATATCGGCCTCAATGGCTTCGAGAGCTGTTAGCAGCTTCTTCTGTTTGTCTAGTCCTGCGATGTAATTAGAGACAAAGTCATCGTCCGTGGCAAGGAATCCTATCTCCTCATAAAGCTCGTTGAGCGCTTCGTAACGAAGAACCAGGCCCTTTTGCCATTCGATTTGCTCGTCTGATTTAAAGGCTTCGCCGAGGGCGGCTTTTTGGGTATCGAGTCCTTCCAAATACTTGGTGCAAGAGTTTTTAACTTTGTCATTGGAGAAGTCTGCGGAACGGTATTTTTCTAGCTTTGCTAGCTCAGCATCGACTAAAACAGCATAATCCGTATCGTCCTTTTGTTTTTGCCGCCAACGGATCGACTTTTTCAAATCTTTGCTAAATTGCTGGTCGGTTCTGAGCTTCGAGCATTCTGCGAGGGCGCTTTTCAGGTCTTTATAGTGTTTAACATCCTGCTTCCCGTTAGCATCAAGTTCTTTATATTGGTTATTAAGAGACTGAAGCTCGTCCCAAGAGTCGGCAGTAATTTTTCCGATTGAGGTAATCTGCTGGTCGAGTTTTGTCCCCTGACTGGCGCAGCCGCTCAGCAAGATGCATGAAGCCAACAATGGGATGAGCAATGCTTGTTTGCGCTTGCGCATTTGTTCCTCCAAGAAAACGTGAAGATGTTGTTGAAGGCTCTGTTTGTGGTTTGCCGCAAACAAAAGCCAGAATGCTGGCATCGCTCATCGTGGCAGTGCCATTTTCAAGATTGATTGTGAACGCTTCGTCAGATGGTCGGGCTTGTTGCGTAAAGCGGCTGATAGGCTGATGGGGCGCAATCGTTGATTGCAGTGGAAATCAGAGACGGGACGAGTTCTGCCGTAACAGCAATCGGGCGGTTCTTTTGGCTCATCGGGCTTTCCTTCCTCCGACACTTGGTAAACGCTGTGTTTGAATGGCTGATACGCCTGATAATCAGCGCTTACCTAGCCGAGCGATAGATATTGCCGTGTCATTCGAGACTGTTCCAAGTTTTTCCATTATCGGTTGAATAGGAATCGAGTTTTCCGTCTCCATCGTTATCCACGGCTTTGTTGCCATTGCCGTCAGCAATTGCTCCAGTTCCATCAGCATTTTTATGAATGGCGTACTCCCCATCGGTGTCGATATAGTCTGTGCCACCGTCTTCCGAGTCAGACTTTAGATACGTTTTGCCGTCATCCGTATCAACCCAATCGTCCTCATCTAATAATGTGCTCGATGATGAGCTGGAGTGAGAAGAATAATCATCATCGTCATCGTAGCCCTCATCGTCTTCGTCATAGGCGGCAGAAGAAGAGGGGCTTGACGAATCATTGAAAGAATTCAATATGCAAGCACAGCTGGTGATGCATAGGGCACAAAGAAGGCAGACGGCAAGCATAGCCAGCAATGTCTTTTTAAAGCGCGTCGCAAACTTCGCGCTTTTACTTTCGGTGCCAGTGTTTTCGTCCGTCATGGGTGTCATCCCTTACGCATCGTAGTCTTCGCGGAATCCGCAGTTCTGGCAGTAATACGTCTTTTTCTTCTTGCCAAGTGCTCCGCCCACGAGGCCAATGGGGCCTAAAAGCAGACCTCCAGCAGCGGCTTTTCCCACACTGAAGCCTTTATTAGATTCACCTGTGCATTTCCAACCTGTGCGCTCTCCGCAAGATGGGCATTGTGCTGGTGCTTTGTTTGCCATAAAAATCATCCTTCCATTGGCGTGACGGGAACCGTGGAAGGAGGCTCATCCGAAGAGCTGATTGCGCAGCACGAAAAGGAGGAGTATCCACCCACAGTTGCTACACAGCTCCAAGCGCCTCGCAATAGCACGAACCAGCAAGGAGAAAGGGCAAATACCCCTCCTTGTCGCTGGTTGAGTGTCTTCGGTTGTGAAGCGCAAGCATAAAAATGCTAGAGCTGTGTAGCAGGTACAACTCTAGCATGCTGATAAGCTATTTAATCTACTGACCTGTTGAACGGTCGAAAAAGTAGGCTGTTGTGAAAAAGCGGAACCATCTGGCCTGTCGTGCCTGAGCCTCTATGAGTAGTAAAAAGGTAGTAGACCAGATGATTTGAATGGTTAATACGCCTGATAATCAGCGGTTATGTTGTCCTCGACAGATATTCCCGTGGCAAATAAACAGTACGTGCTGCATATGATGGTTCCTTTCTGGGCGGTCGCGCGGGGGTTACTGACTGCCCTTGAGGCAGTTTGCTCCGATAAAGCCCGCTGCGTACAAGGGGAGATGGCGCAGCTCGCGTCCGTCATCGGTTTCGCTGCGGGCAAAATTGTTCTCGGACAATATGTAGGCATACGGCGACCGGGCTTTTTCCATAAACGACCCGAGCGTTCTCGCGCGCACGTTGCGTGCGGATTTTACCTCGACGGGAACGATCTCCATACGGTCGGTCTGAAGTAGAAAATCGAGCTCGCCGTTCGTCTTCCAAGACGACGGTGGCATCCAGTAATACGTCTGCAAACCATTGCCCGAAAATGCCTGCATGACCGAGTTCTCCGCCAAGGCACCTCGAAAGTCGGAAGACAGCGCAATGGCGGAATCCTCTTTGAGGTCGAGCCAGAGTCGCGGGTTGATACCGAGTTTGTAGAACATGAGGCCCGTATCGAGAAGATAGACCTTAAAGAAGCTCCCGTCTTCGTCGTCGAAGGGGACGAGGGGAGGTTCGATGCCTTCGGTCAGGTTGTTGACCGATATGATGCCGGCGCCCTCGAGCCAGTCGAGTGGCTCGATGAGCTTTGAGCGTCGGCCTCCGCGTTCGACCTCGGAGTACTTGAATTTCTTGGTTGAGGATCGTAGCAGCTGGGATGGAATGGAGCGCCAGACCTTGCGCGCTGCTACGCCGCTGATCCCGTTTTCGGGGTCGGTCATATCGGCGGTGTAGGTCTCGTCGATTTCGCGCTGCTCGACGCGCGCGTCTTCGATGGATAGTGTCTTGCGATATGCGTTGACGGCGGCGGGCATGCCGCCCACGATCTGGTATCGATGAAACAGGCTGAGCGTGGCTTGATGCGCGACGTAGGTCTCAAGCGTGCCGGCGTGGGCGCGAATGGCATCCGCCATCTGCTCCTCACCGAGCGCCCAGAGAAACTCCTCGAACGACATAGGATGCATGGTCTCTTGACGGACGCCGCTGGGAAAAGGCAACTTGCGCTTGCGCGTGGCGACGCCGAGCTGGCTGCCGGTCGCGCATATGCGCCAGCCCGAACCCGAGAAAAAGCGAAGCGAGTTGAGCGCGCGTTCGCAGAGCTGCACCTCGTCAAACAGGATGAATGCGGTTTCCTTGCGAATGGGGGTGCGCTTATAGTCTGAGATTCGTGCCACGATGGTGTCTACGTCGTCGGTGGGGCAGTCGAACAGTGGGGCAATCAGCTCAAGATCGGTCTGAAAGTCGAGTTTGACAAACGCATCGCCGGCGATTCGTCTGCCGATTTCCTCGGCAGCGTACGTTTTGCCCACGCGTCGTGCGCCACGGATGAGGAGGGGGCGCGAGGCGTCCTTTGTCGCCCATGATTCGATAACGGATTCGATTGATCTGCGCATGGGGCTGCCTTTCCAATTTCATGTACTTCAAATACATAGTTTAGTACGATTTCGTGTACTTGAAATACACGAAATCGTGGAAAAACGTGTATTTCAAGTACACGAAATTGAACCGCTGGAGCCTGCGGGCGGATAAACACTGCTCGTATGGTGTGGTTTTCATCGGACGCCCGCCGCGCTGAGCTGTACTTGCGCCTGCCTCGATCCCACCCCTATGCCTGCATCGAAGATTGTGCTGCCCGCTTGCGCTCCCAGCGTGCCAGCTTGATCGTCACTAGCGTGAGTATCCAGGCTACGAGCGAGAATGCGGCGCCAACCGCGCCCACGTAGGCAATGCCAATCCCGCTTACCACGGCGCCGCCCACCGCGGTGCCAAACGAGATGCCGACGTTAAACGCCATGGGCTCCACCGAGCTCGCGAGCACCATCGATTTGGGGTGGCGGCTGCGGGCCACGTCCATAAAGTGCGTGATGCACGAGACCGAGAACAGATACATGAGCATCGCCAGACTAAAGACAAAGGCAAGCGCGAGGGGCATGGTGCCGCCAACGGCAAACAGCCCAAACAGAGCCGCGGCCTGCAGCGTAAACGTCACGAGCAGCGCCTTCATGCCAAAACGCGCGTCGATCCATCCGCCCAAGATGTTCGAGATCAGGCAAAACACGCCGTAGGCCATGAGTGTAGTGCTTGCCTGGACGGTGCCCATGCCCAACACCTGCTCCAGATAGGGCGTCACGTAGCCGTAAAACACGTAGACCGACCCCACGCCAAACAAAAAGATGAGCATGCCGGTGATAATGCTCGGCTCGCGCAGAAGCCCCGCCTGCTCGCGGAATGTGGCAGGCTCATCGGTTTGTCCGGCGCGCGGCATAAACGCCACGAGCGCGGCGCAGATCAGAACGGCGAAGGTCAGCGTGCCGTACATGGCAACGTGCCAGTCGAGCGTGTCGGCCACAAACTTGCCGATCGAAGTGACAAAGACCATTGCCACGGAAAACGCACCATATACCACCGAGATGGCAAGCGAAGTTTGCTGCGGAGACAGCAGCTCGGGGATGTACGTCACACCCACGGCGAGCAGCGCGCCCGAGACGGAGCCCAGGACAATGCGCGAGATAAAGAGCACCTGGAAGTTGGGCGCCAGCGCCATGACCAGGTTGCCGAGCACAAAGACAATGCTGTAGCACACGAGCAGCTGGTAGCGGCGGAATCGCCCCGTGCTGAGCGCAAGCACTGGCGTGGCGATAGCGTAGACGAGCGCGAACACGCTGATGAGCTGGCCCGCAGTGGCAAGCGAGATGCCGAGTTCAATTGCCAAGTCGCTTTCGATGCCGATGACCACGAACTCGGAGCAGCCGAGCGAGAATCCCAACAGCACGAGCAGCGCCAGGCAAAGATTGGTGCGCGCGGGGGAAAGCGCGGCAGCGGTTGATGCTGTTGTGGACGAGGTTGCGGTGGTCAAGGCGGTTGCTCCCATGTTGCGTTATATGAGCTAGATTCAGTCTCTGCAACTCTAGCAGAATACGACAAGAAGCAGCCCCTTTGTCACGGTCTGCGCTTGCCTGTATAGTCGCAATACAGGCGAAGATGGTCTCAGGTACATCGCGGGCGACAGGAGATCCCATGGGTATGCACACGACAAAGGTTGCAGTGGGCGAGGGCAAGTTTACGCTCGAGGCCCAGTTGACGGTGACGCCGCGAGGCATGGTGGTGTACGCTTGCTCGCCCGAGTTTGCACATCTGGGCGCCACGGCGCAGGCCATTCCGCGACCCGAGCCCGGCCGTACGGCGACCGTGAGCATCCTGGTCGTCCCGTGCCATCGCGACGAGATCCCGGCACACGACATTGCAGCGGCGCTGGCCACGCGCTTTGGCGTACCGGTAACCGCAAGTACGGGTTTTCATGTTGAGCAGGCGAGCAAGGACGACCTGCAGCGCGTGCTCAACACCACCAAGGAGCTCATCGCCGCGCTCGAAGAAACCGCAGCCCGCATATTGCGTGCCGGCTGGGACGAGGGCGGTGCGGGCGCCGGGGTCGTGGCGGTCGATGCCGCGACCGGCGAGGTGCTCACTCCTGTCGATCGCATCAAAGCCCATACCGGAGAGGGCATTCTGCACCAAGCATTCCTGACGCTTCTGGTCGAGGACCAGGGCGAGGACGCGCGCCTGCTGCTCTGTCGCCGCAGCCCGCTCAAACGCCTGTGGGGTGGGGTGCTAGCCGATAGCTGTGCCGGCCACCCGCTCCCCGGGGAGGACGTCGCCGCCGCGACGGCGCGCCGCATCAACGAAGAGCTTGGCATCACGCGCGAGCCCGATCAGCTCAAGCACCTCGGACACGTGGTGTACCGCGAGGACCACGGCGACGGCCGCTGCGAGTGCGAATGGTGCGAGGTGTTCGTAGCCCATGTTGAGCCGGGCGAGCTGCATATCAACCAAGAGGAGATCTCGGAGGTGCGCCCGGTCGCCCCGTCCGAGCTCGACGGCTACCTGCGGGGTCGCCCCGAGCAGCTGGCCCCCTGGCTCCGCGAGGCCCTCAGCGACCCATCCATCCGTACGGCCCTCGCTATGTGACAACGGATAGCCCTTTTGTCGCATCCAAACCGTCACAACATTCGATGAAAATCTCGAAATCGAGGAAAAGCGTCGAATGTTGTGACGGTTTTTGCCCAGAGGATCGCTTCTCATCCAAAAATCCCGCTTGACTGTATTGCCGCAACACAGCGCAACGTAAGGGGTGTCCGATAACGGGCGCCCCTTTTTAAGTGGCAACGTGGCTGCGAATCCGGAGCGCCCCCAACAAGAAAGGTGGGGAGATGGAAGCGGAAAAGAAGGCGTTTAAGATCACCAAGCGCGAAATTGGCTTTGTGCTGGGTATCGTTGTCTTTTTGCTGGTGAAGTTTCTTCCTTTGGCGGAGCTGAGCTCGACGGTCGAGCTCACGGTCGGCGGTCAGACCTGTCTGGCACTGACGCTCGCCACGGTGGTGTTCTGGGCATGCGGTGTGGCGCAGCCGGGCTTTGTGGGCCTGCTCTATTGCGCGCTGCTCGTTCTGTTTAAGGTGTGCGTGGACGACACGGGCGCCGCGAGTATCTCGGCGACGGTCGCCTCCACGTTTAGCTCGTGGACCAAAGCCACCATGTGGCTCGTCATCGGCGCCTACCTCATCGCCAGCGCGGTCAAGGAGTCGGGCCTGGGCGAGCGTATCGCCTACGCGTTTATGCTCAAGTTCGTGCGCGACGCCAAGTCGCTCATCATCTCGATCTTCGCGCTCACCTTTGTGCTGTCGCTGCTGATCCCGCATCCGTTCCCCCGTGCCTTCCTCATCCTCGCCGTCGTCTCGGTCATCGCCGAGTCCGCCGGCTACGGTGACGATGACAAGGGCAAGCTCGGCTTCCTCGTGTTTGCCGCTGCCGCCCCGGGTTCCATGTTTTTCCTGACGGGCGATTCCACGCTCAACCCGCTCGTTGCGCAGTACAGCGCCGAGGCCGGCGGCATGAGCCCGTCCTTTGTCGACTGGTTCCTGTACATGAGCGTGCCTATGCTGGTCGCGCTGCTGTGTACCCTGTTCTTGGGTCTCTTCCTCTTTAAGCCCAGCAAGGAGCTCGTCTACGATCGCGAACGGATCGTGGCCAAGCAGGCCGCGCTCGGCAGGCTCTCCGTCAAGGAGATCCGCACCATCGTGTGGCTTGTCATCGCCATCGCGCTGTGGCTGACCGTCTCGGGCGACTATATCGGCTGGGTCACCCTGGCCATCGGCGTCGCGCTCGCCATGCCCATCATCGGCGAGGTCCTCACGCCCGCCAGCTGGAACGCCGTCGACATCAAGTCCCTCATGTTCCTGACGGCCGCCATGGCCGTGGGCTCCGTGGGCGGTGCCACCGGCATGAACGCCTGGATCGCCGACGTCGTGCTACCCAGCTCCGTGCCCGAGAACATCTTCCTGTTCGCCCTGCTCGTCGCCGCGCTCTCCATGATCATCCACATGTTCATGGGCTCGGTCATGGCCGTGCTCGGCGTGTGCGTGCCGGCGTTCATCAGCTTCGCGGCCGGCTCCAGCGTGAGCCCGCTCGCCGTGGCGCTCATCGTCTTCACGTCCATCAACATCCACTACATCCTGCCGTTCCACAACCTGCCGATCCTTATCGGCGAGGGCAAGGACGCTGGCGGCTACACCTCCAAAGAGGCCATGCGCATGGGCATTCCCCTCACTGTGGTCGTCTTTATCGTCGTGCTGGTCGAGGCCGCCTGGTTCCACCTCTTTGGCCTGATGTAAACGGTCGAGCGCTTGGGCTGTAAGCAGCCGAGTGCTCGAGCTGCGAGTGGCCGAGCGTCCCATCTATGAGCGCCGCGGCCCCACTACGTTACCCAGCCCGGCGGCATCCTCGCCGCCGGGCACTCTCCCGAAAGGAGCATGCTATGTCCACTACCGATGCTTTCCAGATCCACGACCTGCGCTCCGCGCTCGACTTTTTGCGCGAGATGCCGGGCCAGCTGCTCGAGACCGACACCCAGGTCGATCCCGATGCCGAGGTCTCGGGCGTCTATCGCCACGTCGGTGCCGGCGGCACCGTTATGCGCCCGACCAAAGAGGGCCCGGCGATGGTCTTCAACAACGTCAAGGGCTTTGACGATGCCAAGGTCTGCATCGGCATGCTTGCTAGCCGCAAGCGCGTTGCCGCCCTGCTCGACCTGGACGAGGAGCACCTGGGCCTCGAGATCGGCAAGCGCTTCGAGAACCTGATCGCGCCTGAGCAGATCGCCGAGGGTGCGCACGTCGACTGCCAGGAGGTCGTGTACAAGGCGACCGACGAGGGCTTTGACCTGCGCAAGATCGTTCCCGCTCCTACCAACACGCCCGTCGACGGCGGCCCCTACATCACCATGGGCCTCGCCTACGGCACGAGCCCCGACGGCTCCCAGTCCGACGTGACCATCCACCGTTTCTCCTGCGTCGACAAGGACAAGCTCGCCATGTGGATTACCCCCGGCAGCCGTCACCTGGGCGCGTTCTTTGACGAGTACTGCCAGCGCGGCGAAGACATGCCCATCTCCATCTCCATCGGTTTGGACCCCGCCGTGTACATGTGCTGCGGTTTTGAGGCTCCCACCACACCGCTCGGCTTCAACGAGCTGCAAATTGCCGGCGCCCTGCGCGGCCACGCTGTCGAGCTTGCCGACTGCGTCACCGTTCCGCAGAAGTGCATCGCCAATGCCGAGTACGTGCTCGAGGGCTACCTCATGCACGACGAGACCATCAACGAGGACGTCAACGGCCACGGCTACGCCATGCCCGAGTTCCCCGGCTACACCGGCGGCGCCAAGGTCTGCCCGGTGATCAAGATCACCGCCGTCACCACGCGTGTCAACCCCATTATGGAGAGCTGCATCGGCCCTTCGCACGAGCACGTGTCCATGGCCGGTATCCCCACCGAGGCTTCCATCTACAAGATGGTCGAGACCGCTATCCCGGGCCGCCTGCTCAACGTCCACGCTGCTCCCTGCGGCGGCGGCAAGTTCGTTGCCATCATGCAGTTCAAGAAGTCGAGCAAAAATGACGAGGGCCGTCAGCGCAACGCCGCCATGCTCGCCTTCTCGGCATTCTCCGAGCTCAAGCACGTCATCCTTGTTGACGAGGATGTCGATATCTTCGATATGAGCGACGTGATGTGGGCCATGACCACGCGCTTCCAGGCCGACGTGGACCTCATCACCATCCCCGGCTGCCACTGCCACGTGCTCGACCCGTCCAACGACCCCGCGTTCGACCCCACGATTCGCGAGCACGGCATCGCCTGCAAGGCCATCTTCGACTGCACGGTCCCGTTCGACCTCAAGAAGAACTTCATTCGCTCGCAGTTCATGGAGATCGACAAGGACAAGTGGGCCAAGGAGATTGCTTTCTAGTAAGTAGCCCTACCAAGTAGTCAAGGAGTTGTCATGCCTGAGTCTTCTGTCCGTCCCCGTCGCATCGTCGTTGGCGTTTCGGGCGCCAGCGGTGCCGCGCTGGGCCTTGAGTGCCTCAAATGCCTGCGCCAGGCCGGCGCCGAGTCGGCGCTTGTCGTCACGCGCGGGGGAGAGATCACCATCGAGCAGGAGCTCGGCATGACGCTCGACGAGTTTGTCGCGCACGCCGATGTGGTCTACGACAACAAGAACATCGGCGCCGCCATCGCAAGCGGCACCTATCCGGTCGACGGTATGATCGTGGCCCCCTGCTCCATGAAGACGCTCGCTGGCATTGCGAGCGGCTACAGCGAAAACCTGTTGTTGCGCGCGGCCGACGTGCAGATGAAAGAGCAGCGCCGCCTGGTGCTCATGGTGCGCGAGACGCCCTTCAGCGCCATTCATGTCGACAACATGGCGCGCCTGGCGCGCGTACCGGGCGTCATGCTCATGCCGCCCATGCTCACGTTTTACAACGGCCCCGCCACGCTCGATGACGCGGTGCATCACATCGCCGCCAAGGCGCTCGAGGCCGTCGGCGTGTCATGTGCAAACTATAAGCGCTGGTCATAGGCGTCTTTAGGGTAGGATACGAGTAGTGTTTGAGCCCGCTGCCCCTGTGGGCGGCGGGCTTTGTGCGCAAAAGGGATGTGTCGGGAGGACCTATGCAGACGGGCATGTATGCGATTAGCGAGATGGCGAGCTTGTTTAACGTTTCGCGCCAAACGCTCATCTACTACGACAAGATCGGTCTGTTTAAACCCGCCGTGGTGAACGAAAAGGGCTACCGTTTCTATTCGCCCACGCAGATCCCGCTCATGCGTCTGATCTGCATGCTGCGCGACCTGGGGCTCGAACTCGACGAGATTGACCGCCTGACCTCGACGTTCGACATTGGCGAGATGACCGATCACCTGCGCTCGCGGGTGCAGGCGCTCGATGAGCAGATTGCCGGGCTCAAAGCCGAGCGCGCGAGCGTACAGGAGCGTCTAAGCTTTTACGACGAGGCGGTTTACTGGCGCGAGCGCGAGGGCAAGCCGGAGCTCAAGCAATTCGAGCGTCGCTACGTGGTCTTTGAGGAGTTTCCGGGCGATATCGAGCGCGGCCGCTCGATGCTGCACCCTACGCTCATGCGGGCAATCCTGCGCATGCGTACGTTGACGGGCACGCGCCCCATGCGCGGTTGGGGCGCCATGCTGCGTCGCGAGGCGCTGCATTCCGACGACCCTATCGCCGGCGCGGGCTCCTTTGCCGTGCTGCCGCGCGGTGTCGAGGAACTGCTGCCGAGCGATCCCGCCGAGCTGGCAGAGATCGGCATCGAGGTGCTGCCCGAGGGCACATACCTGTGCATGAGCCGCTGGGGTATGCCGTACGAGCCCGAGGGCATCCGCGCCATCGTTGCCTGCATGGACGAGCACGCGCTCCAGCCCGTTGGCAACGCTTTCGACTTTTGCTACCTCGATACCACGAGCTACGACGAGTCCCACCAAGAAGACTTCTGCTGCATCCAAGTCCCCGTTGTCCTCAAATAACTTGCGGTGAAATAGTTCCTAAATAGCCTGAGTAATCGCACAAACGGGAACTATTCCACCGCAACTTCGATGTGACAAAGAGATAGTCCCTTTGTCACATTGACGAGCGGCACCGCGAGTTTGTTTTAAAGCGGAGGAGGCGGCTCATTTCTTATAAACTCGCATTATTTGCAAGTTTGTAAGGTAACATCTTATAAACTTGTAAAATCTGCAAGTTTATAAGATGTTACGTCTGGCCGGGCGCTAGGGAGACTCTATGAACATCGTTCGCCGAAGCCGCTATCTTGATCGACTCATTGCTTTTCAGGATACCGACCTCATCAAAATCGTGACGGGTATACGCCGTTGCGGCAAATCCACGTTATTGGACATGATGAGGGAGCACCTGGCGCAACAGGGGGTGCCGGCCGAGCGTTTGCTGACCTTTAAGATGGAATCTCTAGAGTATGCGGGGATTACAGATTACCTGACGTTTTATCGCATGGTTCGGGAGCGCGTTGACGGTGTCGATCGCCCCTATCTGTTCTTTGACGAGCTCCAGAATGTCGAGGGCTGGGAAAAGGCGGTTAACTCGCTCCGAATCGATTTGCCGTGCGATATCTATGTCACGGGCTCCAATGCCTTTTTGCTATCGAGCGAGCTTGCAACGCTTATCTCGGGCCGGTATATCGAGGTCAAGATGCAGCCGCTCACGTTTGGCGAGTATCTTGATTTTCGCTCGATCGATGCGGTCGTTGCCGAAGGGCTTGACGAGAGGGCCGAGCTCGTTTCCAAGACGGGCGATCGCCTTAATTCAAACACCGTGCTCGAGCAGTACATAACCTATGGCGGCATGCCGTTTCTGGCTCATGACGAGCCAAGACGCGAACCGTGCCGCGACTACATCCGCAGCCTCTATCAGACGATTGTCGCGCGCGATATCCTATTGCGCGCGACGCGTAGAGGTCGCGGAGCTATCACCAAGCGCGACGTTCTCGAGCGGCTCTGTGCGTATCTGGCAGACAACATCTCCAATCAAACCTCGGTCAACAAAATCGTAGGGACGCTCAACGAATCATCGGGCGGTAAGACCAACGCATCGACGGTGTCGGCGTATATTGACGCTCTGGAAGAGACGTACCTGTTTACCAAGGTAAAAAGGTATGACGTCAAGGGGCGGGAGCTTCTCAAGACAGGCGGTAAATATTACATAGCCGATACGGGAATCCGCAGCTATCTTGACGGATATAGAGGCAGCGATAGCGGAAGGATGCTCGAGAACGTTATCTACAACCAGCTTGTCTTTGAAGGATACGAAGTGTTTTGCGGCCATCTGCGCGCGGGGGAAATCGACTTTGTCGCAATCGGCGAGGGATCGGACCGTAAATATATCCAGGTTACCGAACGGATCGATGCTGAGGCGACCAGAGAGCGCGAGCTGCGACCGCTCAAACTAAACACGCTGGGAAAAATCCCTGATTCGTACGAGAAGATCCTGATCGTCAGGGATGGTGAGCATCCAACAGACATCGACGGCATCAGAATCGTAGGGGCGGTCGACTTCTTGCTGAGAAACAAGATCGCCCACGGCTAAACGCAAAATGTGACAAAGGGATAGTCCCTTTGTTACATTCCATGCGAGCCGCCGTGCCATCTGGGGGTATAAGGCTGGCAAGTGTTTATTTGCGAGGCCAAGGGGGCGCCCCGTATGGATATTGATAACTTTGAATGGTGGTATAGCGAGGGCGAGGCTCCGGACGAAGAGTGGGACGAGCCCGCGCCGCGTGACGTGTCGAGCGACGAGGACGAGACCGGCAACGTCGTCGCCGCCGACTCGGACGCCGCCCTCGACCCCGTCGAGCCCCTAACCTTTGAACAGGCCTGGGCCCAGGCCGAGGCAGACGAGGCCAAGGCCGACGCTACGGCCACGCTCGGCGAGCCAGCCGACATGTCCATCTCGCCGGCAAAGACCCCGCAGCCGCGTCACACCATCGATCCCGGCAGCACGGCGTCCTTCAGCATTCTCGACGTGCCCTCGCAGGGTGCCCAGGCGCCCGCGCCCACGCATCGCCCCAATCTGTCTCGCGAGGAAGATGCAGGACGTCGTTCTCCGCTTGGCCCCATCCTTATCGCCTTCATGGCCGGCGTTATCGCCTGCTCAGCAATTGGAAACGTCTGGAGCCATGTCGAGCAACAGCGAAAAGACGCCGCCAAGGTCGAGATGTCCGTCGAGCAATCGCTCGGTCGTACGCGCTCGGTACATGTGTCGGTCGAGGTCAAGGACGGCGCGACGTGGGACACCGCGCGCGGCGACAGCCAAATGCTCATCCACATCGTGGGGCGCACGCTCAAAGGGCAGACGATTGACGAGTATCAATATGTCAACTCCGCTGGTGACGGCATCGAGCTCAAGCCTGGCGACTACGAGCTCACGGTCGATGAACCGCCCGTCGCCACCGACGGCACGCGCTTCCGCGCCTCAAAGCGCATGGTCCCCGCGAGCTTTAACTCACAGGCGCCCGACACGGTCGACACCACACCGCAGGGCGGGTTTGACCTTTACGTGGATACCCAGTAGGCGCTCGCCGCTCATTCCGCTATGGCTACTCAATAATCGCCTGCCGTCCCGTCCCGCCGCCAAGAGTGGGACAATAGCCCTCGACACTGTTGTTTACTTTTGGAGGAAGTAGCATGTCCACCGTCACCACCATCAAGCGCGGCGGCCTCACCGCGGCCATCGATTCCATGGGTGCCCAGCTCACGAGCCTTGCCCTCAACGGCAACGAGTATCTGTGGCAGGGCGACCCGGCCTTTTGGGGCAAGCACGCGCCCATTCTGTTCCCCATCGTGGGATCGCTGCGCAACAACATGGCGACATCTGCGGCCGGCACCTGCGAGATGCCGCGCCACGGACTCGCTCGTATCGTCGAGCACAAGTTGGTCGAGGTTTCGGAGGACGGCTCCTCGGTAACGTACGAGATCACTGACACGCCCGAGTCGCTCAAGGCGTTCCCGTTCCACTTTAAGCTCAACATGACCTATGCCCTGACTGGTGACGCCACCCTCACGCAGACCTTCGCCGTCACCAACACCGGCGACGTGGACCTGCCGTTCTCGGTGGGCGGCCACCCCGCATTTAACGTGCCCGTCCCCGGTGCTGAGGACGAGGCATTCGAGGATTACGAGCTGGCGTTTGCCGAGGCTTGGACTAACGAGGCCCCCATCATCACGCCCGACGGTCTTATGACGTTCGAGGGTAGCTACAAGGCTCCCGATAACTCGGACGTGCTGCCCATCACGCACCGCAGCTTCGATAACGACGCTATCATGTTCACCGATGCTCCGGGCTCCACGCTCACGCTGCGCGGTCGCAAGTCGGGCCACGGCGTCAAGATCGACTTTGAGGGCTTTAAGTACATCGGCGTGTGGTCTGCCGCCAACGACGCCCCGTTTGTGGCACTCGAGCCCTGGACTGGTCACACCACCATGGACACCGAGGACGACGTCTTTGAGCACAAGGTCAACACCATTACGCTGGCGCCGGGCGCTACCGACACCCGTTCCTTTAGCGTCACCCTGTTCTAGATGTGACAGCTAGCCTCCCCGCCATCCCCAGCAGGGAGGCTTTTTGGTAGGTAGTCGTTGGGGACGTTCGTTAAACTTTTGCGTACGCCCCATCGGTTCCGCCGCTGCGCTATCCTGTTCTGTTGTCAGCAAAGCAAAACAGGAAGGCATCAGATGCAACCTCGACTACAGCGCGACGCGCATCCACAGCCGGTATGCAGCCGTCGCATCTTTTTGGGTAGTGCTCTCGCTGCGAGCGCTTCTGTCGTCGCCGGCGCACTTGCCGGTTGCCAGCGCCCCTCCACGCTGGAAGTAGTTCAGCCCACGACGGGCGGCGGTCGCGACGACCTGTCCGATTCCGTTATCGGCAAGGACAAGATCCGCATCGGCATGGAGGCGGCCTACGCCCCGTACAACTGGCAGGTTTCCGAGGCCAGCGAGTTCACGATCCCCATCGACAACGTGCAGGGCGCCTATGCCGATGGCTACGACGTGCAGATCGCCAAGATCGTCTGCAAGGCCCTCGGCGGCGAGCCCGTCGCCGTCAAGCAGAGCTTCTCGGGCCTTATCGACTCGCTCAACAACGGCCAGATCGACCTCATCATCGCCGGCATGAGCGCCACGCCCGAGCGCGAGGAGTCCGTTGGCTTTTCCGATCCGTACTTTATCGGCTACTTTGGCCTATTCGTAAAAGAGGGCTCGCCCTACCAAAACGCGACCAAGCTCAGCGACTTTAGCGGCGCCACGGTGCTCGGCCAAAAGGACACGATGCTCGACACCGTCATTGACGAGATCCCGGGCGTCGTCCACAAAAATCCGGTCGATTCGGTACCCACGGTGTTCTCGAACCTGCTGCAGGGCACTTGTGACGCTGTGACCTACAACACCGAGAACGAGAAGGGCTATATGGCCCAAAACCCGGGCATCGTGCCCATTCGCTTTGCGGAGGGCGAGGGCTTTAAGCAGGAGGTTACGGCAAACGTCGGCTGCCGCAAGGGCTCGGACAAGCTGCTCAAACTTATCGATAAGACGCTCAAGGGCATCAGCCAGGAGGAGCGCGACCAGATGTGGGACGCGTGCCTCGACCGTCAGCCGGCATAGGGAGGCAGCATGAAAACAGTCAATCGTCTGGCCTCCTTTATCAAGGCCGACCATCGTTATGTGTACCTGGGCACGAGCGTCATCGCGGCGCTCGGCCTGGCGTTTAGCCAGCGCAACCCCACACCGCTGAGCTTTTTGGCCCCCACGGGCGTGTTCCAAGATTGCCTTTGGGCGATCCTGTGGGCGTGGCTCGTCGTGTCGGCGGCGGCGCTTGTCACCAAGCTCATGCATTGGGGCGACTATCGCGAAACGTCGCCGTTCGCATCCGAGCGTTTCCGTCGCGGCGCACGCTTGGGCAGCTATGTCGTGGTCGCCATCGCGGCAGTTTTCTTTATCGACCGCTGCGTCATGTCATTTATCGACCTGGTGCAGGTGAGCATTGTCTCGGACTCCAACCCCAGCGACTTCTTGTCGAGCCTGGTCTACATGACCTACAAGAGTGGTGACTTCTTCATCCGCGGTATCGAGATCACCATTGCGCTCGCGACCTTCGGCACCGTCATCGCATTCTTCCTGGCGCTGCTCTTTGTGTTCCTGCGTATTCAGACGTTCGACCGCGTGGATAACGACCTGGTGCGCTTCTTTAAGAGTATCGGCCGCGGCTTTGCGACCGTCTACTCCACCATCGTGCGCGGTACGCCCATGATGGTCCAGGGCCTGCTCATCTATTACGCGGGCTTCACCGTTTTGCGCGGCATGGGCTTCGAGACTGCCCAGGCCAACCAGATTTGGAGCACCTTCACCGCCGGCCTTGTCACCATCTCGCTCAACTCTACCGCCTACATGATGGAGGTCCTGCGCGGCGGCATCGAGTCGATCGACCCCGGCCAGGCCGAGGCGGCGCGCTCGCTGGGCTTGTCGCAGTGGCAGGCCATGCGCAAGGTCGTGTTCCCCCAGGGCATTAAAAACGCGATCCCGGCGCTCACCAACGAGCTCATCATCAACATCAAGGATTCGTCGGTGCTCTCGGTCATCGGCGTGTTCGACCTCATGTATGCCACCACCACCGTCGCCGGCGTGTACTACCGCCAGATGGAGGTCTACTGCGTGGCGCTCGTGGTCTATCTGATCCTGACGCTCGTGGCGAGCCGCCTGCTCGAGGCCTTTGGCAAAAAGCTCGGCGCCGAGGCTCCTGCCACGCTGCCCAGCTCTAACTAGGCTTAAGACGAGGAGAATCATCATGGCAGATACCGCCATTACCGGCGTTGCGGCCGCCGCACAGACCAATGAGCCGCTCATCCGCGTCGAGGGCCTGCGCAAGAGCTTTGGTTCGCTCGAGGTGCTTAAGGGCATCGACCTGTCCGTCAATCCCGGTGAGGTTGTCACCATCATCGGCGCCTCGGGCTCGGGCAAATCGACCTTCCTGCGCTGCCTCAACCTGCTCGAGACCCCGGACGCGGGCCACATCTGGTTCCACGGCCAGGACCTCACGGCCGAGCGCTGCAACATCAACAAGCTGCGCGAGGACATCGGCATGGTGTTCCAGGGCTTTAACCTGTTCAACAACATGGATGTGCTCGACAACTGCACGCTCGCGCCCGTCACGCTCAAAAAGATGAGCAAGGCCGAGGCTGAAAAAATTGCGATGGAGCATCTGACGAGCGTGGGACTCGAAAAGTTCGCGCACGCCGCCGTGGGTCGTCTGTCCGGTGGTCAAAAACAGCGCGTGGCCATCGCTCGTGCCTTATGCATGAATCCGCAGATTATGCTGTTCGACGAGCCGACCTCTGCGCTCGACCCCGAGATCGTGGGCGAGGTGCTCGAGGTCATGCGCAAGCTCGCCGCCGACGGCATGACCATGGTCGTCGTCACGCACGAGATGGCCTTTGCCCGCACGGTGTCCGACCGCGTGGTCTTTATGGACAAGGGCGTGGTGCTCGAGGATGCCGCGCCGGCCGAGCTCTTCGGCAACCCCAAGCACCAGCGCACCCGCGAGTTCCTCTCTCGCTATCTCGAGGACAAATAACCGACCGCAAACGCTTACGTTGCAGGGCCGCTCCGGTGGGGCGGCCCTCGTCATCACAATCGAAAGGATGTCATGGCCGAGGTTTGGCGCTTCTTTGCGCATGAGGACGATTTTGCCGATATAGACGAGGCCGGCGCGTGCGAGCGCTTGGGCCGCGTGCTGTCGTTTCCGACCATTTCGAGCATGGATGCCGAGGCGGTGGATTGGCAGCCGTTTGACGACCTGCGCGCGTATATGCAGCAGGCCTGGCCGCACGTATTTGCGGCGGGCGAGGTCGAGCTTGTCGGACATTCACTGTTGGTGACGCTTGGCGGTTCCGACTCCGCCCTCAAACCCGTCATGCTCATGGGCCACATGGACGTGGTCCCCGTGGTGCCCGGCACCGAGGCTGACTGGACGCATGCCCCCTTTAGCGGCCACGTGGACGACACCTACATTTGGGGTCGCGGCGCGATCGACATGAAAGACCAGGTCGCAGGCATTCTCGAGGCTGTCGAGTATGCGCTGGCGCACGGTTGGCAGCACGAGCGCACGCTGCTCCTGGCCTTTGGCCAGGACGAGGAGACTACGCAGTGCGGCGCAGGCGCCATCGGCCGCGCGCTCGAGGAGCGCGGCATTGAGCTTGAGTACCTGATCGACGAGGGTGACTACCGTATCGTTTCGGCTGCCGAGTACGGCGCGGGCGAGGGTTGGCTTATGCATGCCGATCTCGCGGAGAAGGGCTACGCCGATATCGTGTTGAGGACGCGTAGCGAGGGCGGGCATTCGTCCAACCCCTACGGTGGCACGTCGCTCGAGGTGCTCAGCCGTGCCATCGCCGTAATCTGCGATATCGAGTGGCCGACGCGCGTCACGGACCTGCTTGCCGCGCAGCTTGTCGAGCTGGGGCTCTACACGGCGGATGAGATTGCCGCCAACGGGGGCGCCATTGTCCGCGATTGCCTCGCCAGCAAGAAGCTCTATCCGCTCGTGACCACCACCTGTGCACCGACCCAAATCGAGGGCGGTAGCACCGGTGCTAACGTGATGCCGCAGGATATGTGGGCCAACATTAACTTCCGCATGCTCGAGGGCACGAGCGTGGCCGATGTCGTTGCCCGCTGCCGTGAGGCGGTTGCCGGGGCGGACCTTGCCGGTCGTGCCGAAGTGGAGCTGGGCCCCGGCAGCTCCGAACCCTCGCCGTCCCCGTGCATCGGTGGTCCCGGCCTCGAGGCCGTTCGCGCCATTGCCGCCCGCTACTTCCGCGATCCAAAGGGGACGGAGGAAAACGGATCATCCGAGCCGTTGGCGATTGTCCCCTCGACCGTGATCGGCGCGACCGACGCTGCCAACTACCAGAGCATTTGCTCTGAATGCATTCGTTTTTCGGCGTTTGTGGTCGACGATGACGAGTGCGACCGCGGCGTCCACGGCACCAACGAGCGCATCACCCGCCGCGCCTACCTCCAGGGTGTTCGCTTCCTCATCGCCCTGCTTCAAACGCTCTAGAATGTGACAAAGCGACGCTCCCTTTGTTAGCCGTTGGGGACGTTCTTAAACGACTAGCCGTTAAGGAACGTCCCCAACGGCTACGTCCACTCATTCCGTGCGGGTTATATGCAGGTTTGCCTGCGCACGCTATCATGTATGGGTTAGACCGCAACTATGTACCCCGTACGCGAAGGGATGCGCATGTATCTGAAGATCGACATGTTCTAGCTGGGCTTACCCCCGCAGTGGCGCCGCGCGCCCCATCAACTCTGCCGATTTTCGCCTTCACGCACATAAAGGAGTCCCGCCATGCGCGACAAGCTCGAAAAGATCATTAAGGCCTACGAGGAGCTCGAGAAGAAGCTATCTGACCCGGCCGTCGCCTCCGATATCAAGGAGTTCACGCGTCTCAACAAGGAGTACGCGCACCAGTCCGACCTCATTGCCGCCTCGCGCGAGTACATCGGCGCGCTCGATGACATCGAGGCTGCCAAGGAAATGCTGCACGATACCACCGATGCCGATGAGAAGGAGATGCTCCAGATGGACATCTCCGAAAACGAGGCCAAGCTTCCCCAGCTCGAGGAAGACATTAAGTACATGCTCATCCCGAGCGACCCCAACGATGACAAGAACACCATCGTCGAGATTCGCTCCGCCGCCGGTGGCGACGAGGCGGCCATCTTTGCCGGCGATCTGTACAAGATGTACCAGCGCTTCTGTGAGTCGCGCGGCTGGAAGACCACCGTGCTCGACTCCAGCCCCAGCGAGGCCGGCGGCTTTAAGTCTATCGAGTTCAAGGTCGAGGGCGACCGCGTCTACTCCGTCATGAAGTTCGAGTCCGGCGTGCACCGTGTCCAGCGCGTTCCCAAGACCGAGTCCCAGGGTCGCATCCAGACCTCCACGGCTACCGTCGCCGTGCTTCCCGAGGCCGAGGAGATTGACGTCCAGATCAACCAGTCCGACCTGCGCATCGACACTTACTGCGCTTCGGGCCCTGGTGGTCAGTGCGTTAACACCACCTACTCCGCCGTGCGCATCACCCACCTGCCCACCAACACCGTGGTGCAGTCGCAGGAGCAGCGCTCCCAGATTCAGAACCGCGAGGTCTGCATGCAGATGCTGCGCGCCCGTCTGTACGAGATGGAGCTCGAGAAGCAGCAGGCAGAGCTCGGTGCCGAGCGCCAGAGCCAGATCGGCCACGGCAACCGTTCCGAGAAGATCCGCACCTACAACCAGCCCCAGGACCGCGTGACCGATCACCGCATCGGTTTCAACTCCACTTATAATGGCGTCCTTCTGGGCGACCAGCTCGGCACCGTGATCGAGGCGCTCGCCGCCGCCGAGCGTGCTGAGAAGCTGGCACAGGCAGTCTAAGTTCCGCCGTTCTACCGAACGGCGGACCAGCCGACGCTGCGCGCCGCCCAGGGCGACAATTTGTCATTCAAAAGGCAAGGCATGACCAGAAGGTCAATGCCTTGCCTTTTTCATGCCAACTTGTTCGCCCTGGACAGCGCTCGCTCATATGACCCAATCCGCTGTCAAGAGCCACAATGGCCCCGCCGACCGCTT
>CATVTM010000002.1 GCA_958346935.1 uncultured Collinsella sp. | reverse complement strand
ACGATATGGCACCGTGGGGACACATGTATGTCAATCCTGGTCTAACAGAGCCTTAGTTAAATGCCCGGGCCTCTAACCCCGGGCATTCTTATTTGCGCTTGTTGCGGCGCAAATGCCTTCCACCGTCCGCACCGCGCGTGCGCCTACGGACCTTAAACCGAACCTCATACGAGTCAAGAAACGCGATGACGGATGAGTCCGCATCGGACGGTGGAGGCTGCCTGTGTTGTCCAAAAAGAACGGGGCAGACTCCAGCGCGGAGTCTGCCCCGAAAAGAGAATGGCAAAGCAAGAACGTGGATGGACGAGAAAAGTGTCCGCAAGTCTCATGGCCATCGCATCCCACCTGCCAAAGGGATGGATGAGTGAGCGTTACTCCTGCTCGGACTCCTCAGCCTGCTTACGGCTGCGGATGAGGTGCGCCACGCCGATGCACAGCACCGCGCCACCAGCGATCCAGGTGAAGGTCACGCCGTTGAGACCGGTGAGCGGGAGGTTGGAGCCCTTCTTGTTCTTGACGGTAAGGGTGACGGTGCCGCCGTCGACTGACGGGGTAACCATGGTAGCGGAGTCAGGTTTCTGCACAGTAACCTTCAGCGTATTTACAGCTGTTTTTTCGTCGAGCGCCACACCCTCGTCTTTATTAAGCCCCTCAGGCTTGATAGTGAAGGTAAAGTCGTCCAGCGTATTGTAGCCAGGGTTGCTGCCCTCGACCTCGTGCACCGTGTAGGTACCAGCATCGAGACCCTTGACATTAATCTTGCCGCCATTCGCCGTTTTGAACTTATAGGCCTCATTGACAAGAGTGCCTTCGCTGCCGACATACATATCCTTGGAGCCAACATCGTCAGGATCGGTTGCTTGGATGGTGAACTCTACATTGTTAATCTTAGTAGTATCAGAATCAGCATCCTGCTTGATAAGCTTAAGCGCGTAGGTGTAGTCGCGGACGGTATCGGGCACAGACTCACCCGTTCCTTCGCCCATGGGATTGTTGGAATAAATGAGTTTTACGGCGTTGTCGTTACCTGTGCCGCCGACAGTAACGTTCGCAGCCTTCGTGGGATCAAGCATAGCGGTGTAAGTGACAACGACATTGGAGCTACCGTCGAGCGCCGCGTTAGCCTGTTCCGCAGCGGTCTTGAGGTCGGCAAACTTTACAGTCAACGTGTTAGTTGCATCAATCGAAACATCGTAACCGGTCTTGGCGCCAGGAGTCGTGTTGGGTGAAAGGATCGTATCACCGATTTTAACGATGACGCTGCTAGCATCTGCCGTCAGACCGTCAGAAAGCTTATCGCTGAACTCATAATGGTAAGTATCGAACGTTGCGATATTGCTGGCAACGGTGCCAGTCAGCTTATATTCAACTTTCTGGCCCATCTGCGAGTCGGCCTTGTCGGCCCAATTGCTGCCGTCGTCGTTTTTGACTTTCTTCACAACTGTGGGAATGCTGGTCTTCTCGGTAACGGTCACGAGAGCGTCGCCGACAACAGCGAAGATCGGCGAAGTACCAGTATTCTTCTTCACTTCCTGATCGGTGCTCAAGGTGCTCTCGTCAGTCACAAAGAGATAATAGCCTTGCAGGGCATTTCCGTTCCCGTCCTGGGGCTTAAAGACATCGTCGGTGGTAAAGGAAGAACCCGTCTGGCCTACGCTCTTCACGACCTCCTTTGCCAACCCGTTGAACAGATTGTCGTTTTCAATGGGGGTCGTCTCGCCGGTGCCATCTGCATGATCGGTCAGATACTTAGCAGCAGCTTGTGCTGAGGAGCTAAGGGTGATACCAGAGTTGGGTACCTTTGAAAGATAGTTCAGAACCGCATCCTTCGCCTTAGGGCTCGCCCAATCGATGTTCGAAACGACCTTGCTCGACCCGTCGGTTCCATCCACAACATCGGCCTTGAAAATCTGGTAGGCCCTGTACGTCACATCGCCATTCTCATTGTTCTTGTTGATCTTGATGCTATTGGTCGTAGTAGCCACATCATCAGCAAACGCCATCGTGACCGGGGCCATGACGCCGCCGAAGCTCAGCGCTGCTGTGAGGCCGGCGGTTACTGCCAGACGTGCGATGTTCTTGTTCATGCTCATCTTCTTTTCCTCCGTTTTCCGGTTAGTTCTCATTCGATCGGTCATCATCTGTCTGTGTCTTAGCATCTACTTCGCTACGTCTCGCCCCGCTCTCTGTGGGGCTGCCAGCTACTCTTTATGGCTGCCACCTCCCCGCTTGACCAGGAGCGCGACCACGATGAGCGCGGCTCCGGCGACCGCTGCGGCGGCCGCGGCGTACATTGCCATATCGCCAGTCGAGGGCATAAAGCCTCCGGTGGTAATGCTAGGGGGTGTGCCGGTGGGCGTGTTGATGAGCGACGCCTCCAGGCTGCCCGTCGACCCGTCCGCACTGTCGGCGCGCAGGGGCGACTCTGCCATGATGGTGAGCTTGGGCTTGGCGGCGGCCACCTGGTCGACGTCCAGACCCTCGGCCTTGACCGTCACGGAGCGCGTGCCCTCAAAGGCGGTGTAGCCCTTGGGCGCCTTGAGCTCGCGGACCTCCAGCTTGCCCGAGTCCACGCCCGAGACGGTCACGCGGCCGTCCTCGCCCGTGGTGACGGTGGCCTTGCCCTCCGCATCCCACGTGCCATCGGCCGCGAGCGTGCGACCGCGGTCGTCGGTGATGCTCAGGACCGCCCCGGGCAGCGGCTTGTTGCCGTCGCTGCCGCGCTTGGTGAGCGCGAGATCCCAGGTGTAGGCCGTCGCGTCATCGCTCGGCGTGCGGGTGAAGCCGACGTCACCGGACTGGTCGGCAAAGGGAGAACGCGGGTAGCGCAGGTAGACCTCGTTGGGGTTGCCCTTGGCGATGCCGTGGTTGCATGCGCTGTTGAGCGGCGCGTTGTACACGGCGACCACGCGGGCGCCCGCGGTGAAGGCGTCGGCCCCGCCGAGCGCGGCGATGAGGTCGCCGGTGCGCACGGTGAAGGTTCCGTCCGCGGCCACCTTGGTGACGCACTGGGCCGTGATGTCGGTCCAGCCCTTGGCGGGCTCGGTGCCGGCGCGCCCGTCCTTACTGGTCGAGACGGCGTCGAAATTGCCGTCCGCGCCCGCCGCCACGTACACGTGCATGCTCGCTGCGACCTTGGAGGGGTCGAGCCCCGCGCTCATGGTGTCGGCGAACTGCACCGTGTAGGTGTCGTAGGCGGAAAGCCCCGCCGGGACCGTGGCCGAGAGGCGCCAGTACAGGTCGTCGGCGACCGTGGCGTCGGCGGCCTTCTGCCACGCGGCGGTGCCGTCCTCCAGCACGTGCTTGGCCACCTTGGGCGTCGCGGCCTTGGGCTTGACGGTTACGGCGCTGCCGCCCACCAGGGCCATGATCGGCGCGGTGCCGGCCTCGTCCTGGGCGATGGCGTCGTCGGCGGCGACGATGAGCCAGTATCCGCAGGACAGCTCGGCCGCCGTGCCCGCGTTAAGGGCCACGGACACGGCGCCAGAGCTCTGGAGGGAACGAGCGAGCTGTGCGCTCAGCGCGCTCGTAAGGTGGGAATCGGCGTTGAGCCACTCGGCAGCTTCCTGCGCGGTGGTCTGGGACTTGGGCATGCCGGCGCTGTGCAGCACGGGCAGGACGGCGTCGCGCGCGGCGCCGCTTACCCAGGCGATCTGGGAGTAGACCTTGGCGTCGTTGTCGCCGTCGGAGACATCGGCGCTAAAGATCTGGTAGGCGTCGTAGCTGCTCGCCACGGTGCCGCTCACCGTGATAGAACCGGTCGAGGTCGGCGCGGCCTGCGCGGAGGCGGGGAACACGACCGCGCAGGTGCCGATCAAGAGGGTGAGCAGCGCAAACAAGATCGGGAAGGAGCTAACTTTCTTATTCACGACGCTCACCCCCCTTCGCATTCGCCTTGCGACGAATGTGCATCCAGGCCGCAGCAGCGCAGAGCACCGCCGCGCCGGCAAGGTACGTCAGAGTGACGCCCGACATACCAGAAAGGGGCAAAGAAGTGGAGTAGGTGTTGGTAAAGGTGGGGGTGGAGGCGTCGGTGAGGTCGTGGTCAGTGTCGTTGGTCACCGGCTTGCCATCACGATCCCGAATCTGCTTGTAGGTCGCAGAGATGTTGATCTTGTGGTTAGAGTCGTCAACCGCATTGACCGTAATCTGATAAACCGACTGGTCGTATGTGTAGTTCGTAAACGGCGTGGTTGGCAGCTGTTCGCGAACGTAATAAGTAAAGGTATTGCTTGCACCGCGTCCCGTGGGATCCGTGCCCTTGGCGAGATCGGCAAGTGTGTACGTAATCTCATCGACGAAGCTCAGGGTCTGGGACTTGTCGCCGCTGGCAGTGGTGGTAATCTCGCCGTCGGGGTCGGTCGTAGCCGTCATGGGTTTATCGAAGTTCTCGTTATCCGCAAACTCGAGCGTAAACTCCTTCATCTCGCCACCCTTAACGACCTTGGTCGCCTTAGGGATCCAAACGCCAGTCGAGTCGTACGCGGTACATACGTTAGTGAAAGTCGCCGAACCGTCCTCACAGATAATTTGATAATAGCCGTCGACATTCTTCGCGATACTCCACGTTTTTTTGTTAATCCACTTCCCAGACTTATCGAGTTCGTACTTGGTCCCGTTGACGTCTGTAATCGTGTAGTTATGGATGAGAAGTTCCTTCTCTTCGTTCGGATTATTTTTACTCGGAACAGTCATGAGCTTGGTCGGCTTATCCTGGGTCCGTACCACAATCTCATACACACTGGAGTCGCACGTGATGTCAGGATCATCGCCGGCATCTTCGACCAAGTAGTATGTGATTTCGTTACCCGTGCCACCCGTTGCGAACTGTTCACCAAGGTCAAACGTGATATTGCCGCTTGCATCATTTTTTGCAGTTCCAACCTCGGTGCAAACGTTACGATTGAATGTCGCGCTAGCCAAAGGGTCGGTTGAGTCCTTGCGGTAGACCCTAAAGGTAAACTGATTCTCTTCGAGCCCCTCGTTCACATTTGTCTGCGAATTACGTAGTACCTTGGTCGCCTTGAGCTTGAGGCTCGGATAGACATACGTGTCCTCAGGCACGCCCATGTACAGGTCGCCGTTCGACATGATGCCGCCGCCATGGTCCCAGGAATAGTTGCCGGTGATGAACGTTGTCGCAACTTTTTGCGCATTGATCGCGGCTTCGTCTTGAGCTGTAACACCCGAGCTCAGGCCGATGCTTTTATATACCTGCACGCCACCGTTAGCGGGGATAGTAATGGCTTGCGTAAGCTCTTTACTTCCCTTGTATTTGGCGTCACCGCCGCCAAGCATTTTGCCAATCACCGCCGCGATCGGGGTCTTATGATCCTCCGCCGCAAGGAAGAAGTCCGCGTGGCCGTTTTCGCGAAACTCTTTGGCATTGTAGGCGTCAGCATCCTGGTTCTTTTTGTGTTCAAGGCTTTCGTAGCCACCAGCGGATAGGTGAGGGGTGCCTTCGTTACCGCTATTCTTTTCAGACTTATAATCAGCTTTTGCGTCCTGCTGATCTTTGGCAGACGAATTGCCAAAGATTGCTGTGCCCTCAGTGTTCGTTACCAACGTCTTGCCCGTAGGGCAGACTGCAACGCCACCGCCATAGCCGCCAGCGGTATTGGCGCTAATGTACGAGTTATATATGAATAGCCTACCAGCAGTCTTCTCCTTGCCCAAATCCGAGTTTCCCTGGACAAAGATACCGCCTCCGCCCCAGTCAAAGCGAGACATGCAAGAGTTATTAGTGATGTAGACTGGGCTATCGTTTGACGACCCATTTATCATCGCGTCAACCATCTGGCCCACTCGAATGCCAGCACCTTCAGATCGGTAGCTCACGTTAGAGGCAATAATTCCTCCCGTGATTTTCAGCCACGCCATACCCGTACGGGATTGCTTATTACGGTCGACATCCGTGACATAAACGCCGCCGCCTGCTTCCTCAGAATAGTTGCCCGTGATCTGGCCGCCCGAAATGGTGACATGAGTACCGTTTCTAGCGGCAAGTCCAGCGCCGCCATGATCGCCATAACCATCTTGGCCACAGAAATTGGCATATTTATTGTTAGTGATGTAGCCACCGGAAACAGTGACGCTGCCGCCATATTCGGCCATGATACCGCCACCAAAGCCAGCAGAATCAAGCGTGCTGTTGCCGGAGATTACGCCATTAGTTATGGTGACCGTGGAGCCTTTAGCATACACACCGCCGCCACTAGGAGCACTATTGCCGGCAATTACGCCACCGGTCACATTAAGGGTCGAGGCACTACCTTTCTCGTTGGACACCATAATGCCCGCGCCCGCGCCCGAGCTAGAAGCGCCACAAACATAGCCGCCGCTCATGTTGACGGTAGAGCCGTTCTCGGCATAGACCAAGCTGCTAACCCTGCCGCCTTTCTTTTGCGTGATCACGCCGCTCACAAGGTTAAACGAGCCCTTGCCGTTGTTGTTATACAGATTGATGAGCCTTAGATTTGCGTTGCCGCTGCACGCCACGATGGCGCCTTTAATATCAACGTCATGTTTGACAAGCGTCTCGGTTGTCCCTGTACCACTTGGGGTCGATTTGGTCACGTAGTAGGTAAGATTAGACGGAATGCCATCAACGTAATTTAGCTCGGCTTTCTTGCCATAATTATCGGGATTCAGGTACTGCCCCTGATCAGTAAGCTGCTGGCCCTCGATGAGCGTCTCATTCGCCTGTGCGGAATCCTTAATTGTAAGTGTTGCGCCGTTAGCAATATCAAATAACGGCTTGTCGGTGTTCAAGCACTTAATCTTATGACCGTTTAGGTCAAGGGTGATATTGATAGGGTTATCGTCAGTTTGTTCAAGCCTAATCTCACCGCTGTATTCAATATCGTTAACAAGCTTAAAAGTAGCGGAGCCATTTCCATCGCGAAATTTCTTGTCAGGAAGCTTCGCGCTGAGTTCATCTCCTCTGCTGATTTCATAAGTCGATTCATTTTCTGCAGCAAGTGCGATTGCGCCCTCGCCGTTAGCACTATCATCCGCAGACTGAGCATCACCCTCGGCCTCCGTGTCGTCGGACGGCAGGTCTGCGGCAACGGCGTCTTCGCTCGCGCCATTCTCGGCATCGTCACTATTCTGGTTTTCGGTATCCCCGTTGTTGGTGTTGTCTACATCAGTAGACTCACTTGAGGAACCCCCCCCCATCACAGTTTTCTCGGCTGCACCCGCCTGACCATCGTTGGCAATGGCCTGCGAGATCGGGGGCATGACGAGCGACAGTACCAGGCTCAACACGGAAGCTCCGCACAAAACGCCTGCCAGTACACGGCGCGTCGCTTTTTTACTCTGCTTAGCTTTTTCTGAATTCGCTTTCATCGATGTCTCCTCCCCAAGAGACCGCGATCTTGCTCTTTCACCATCAAACGTATCTGCGCAATCTGTAATTGCGCTCGTTTAGTAATGGTATTGTACTTCTTGTTTAAACATCTATGTACTAGATTCTGACATTATTGTAGCAGTAATCCAGCGCTCTTGACATTTGCTCAAATTAATTGTTTTTTATTAACCTTAAATAAAACTAAATTGCTGGTAATTTAGCTATTGCTATTTTTTTATTCGCCAGCGTATTATTTGTACAACATTTAACTCAAATGCAATAATGCTGTGAACGGTGGGCATTTAGCGGTGAGCGGTAGCACTAGCTTATATTACAGGCTACCTCATTAGCAATCTGCGCGGATGTCGCGCCGCTAATTAATGATGTTCGCATATCTATATACACGAAACTAGAAGAATCTCGGCATCATAGGCAAAACCACCCAAACACTTGGCCGCGCTTAGGCAACCACCACAAACGTACCCGCCCCATTGTGGTGGTTCTCCCCCGGCGCTACAGCAGATGTTCCTCGATAAAGATCGCGATGCCGTCTTTGTCGTTGCTGGCGGTTACAAAATCGGCGGCGGCGCGGGTGGCGTCGCTGCCGTTTGCCATGGCCACGCCCACGCCGGCGTCGGCCACCATGCAGGTGTCGTTATCGGCATCGCCAAACACGCAGATGTTCTGGAGCTCCATGTCGTTGAGCTCTGCCACGCGCACCAGGCCGCGCGTCTTGGACACGCGCGGATCCATGAACTCGTAGAGCCGCTGCGTGGTTTGCAGAGCCGCCGCCTTAACAGTGTTATCGGCAAACGTCGACGCCCGCTCAATCACCCGCGGCATTACCTCGGACGCTGTGGTAAACATCACCTTGGGCTGCGGCTCGCGCAAAAACTCGGCAAAGTCGACCACCTGGTAGGGCACGCCGTCGACACGCGACAGGTGCTCGACGCACGCATTGCTCTCGGGCATGTAGAGCACGCCGTCTCGGGGGCAGACGGGCGTTGCCGGAAGGTCCGCCATGTGCTTGCAGATGCGCGCGATGGTCTCGCCCGGCAGCGGATAGATCAGCTCGTTGATGCCGTGCGTGCGGTCGATGACCTCGGCACCACCGCAGCCCACGAGCACGTCCACCAGGCCTTCGATGCCCCAGGGCTCGTACATGGCCTCGGTCGCGTGGGCGTCGCGCCCGGTGCACAGGCCAAACAGCACGCCGCGCTCGCGCAGGGCGCGGATCGCCGCCACGGTGCGCGGGGACACCGTGTGCTGGCTCGTGAGCAGCGTACCGTCGATATCGCAGAACACGGCTTTGATGTGGCTGAAGGTGGTGTCCATGGGGGCCTTTCTGGGTTGTGCGGCGGTGTGGGGTGTATTCGCAAACGGCGTACATGGTATACCAAGGCGCAAGCCGTTGGGACCCGATCACCACAAAGGCGTCTGGCCCCTTTATGGTGGCTTGTGGTGCTCGGGCCTCAGCGCAATCCATCACAACATTCGACGTTTTTCGGCAAAATCGCGATTTTCATCGAATGTTGTGATGGTTTCTTACCTGTTTCTTACTGCTTTACGGCACGTTCCAAGTGATTGCGTCCAAACAGCAGCAACGCCGTGGGAACCGCCGTCACGACCATGCCCGCCCCTACGAGCGTCTGCTGCACGCCAAATGTCGCCGCCAGCCAGGGGGCAATCGCCAGCGGGGCCACGCCGGCGAACATGTTGCCAAAGCCCATGACCGAGTTGACGCGGCCGAGCTGCTCGAGCGGGGCCGTCGTTTGCACGATCGTGTTGTGGAGCGGGTTGACGACACCCCAGGCCACGCCAAGGACAATCTGGCCGACAAGGGCTACGCCCACGTACGGCGTCCCCACATAGAGCAGGCTTCCCAGACCCACAGACATAAGCGCCACGAGCAGCGTTTTAAGGTTGACCAGGTGCGGCGGCAAGCGGAGCGCGAGCACGGCACCCAGCACCGCGCCCACGCCCGAGGCCGACGAGAGCCAGCCCATCCACTCAACACCGACATGCAGAACATCGCGGTAGAAAAACGATTCGAGCGGATCGAAGGCTCCGTAGCCAAAGTTCGAAAGAAAAATAATGCAGAACAGCAGGGCGAGGACGCTGTTGGTGAAGACCGTCTTGATGCTGGTCGCGAAGGTGGCACGGGCGGACGTGCCGGGGTTGGAGCTTTGTCCCGCACGCTCCCCTTCCTCTGCCGAATCGGCATCCGCATGCCCGGCGACATGGCTGGTCTGCGGCCTAAAGCCCCAACCGACGACGAACGCCAGCACGGTAAAGAGCATCATGAGCACAAACACCGCGCGCGACGACGCAGCCGCCGCGACAAAGCCACCCAGCGTGGGTCCGACGATGATACTCACATTTGAGAACATGGCGATGGCGGAGTTGGTGTCTTTGAGCTCGACGGGGTCGTTGGTGAGGTAGGCCGGATAGGATGTGGCAATGGGCTGGGCGAACCCCATCGTAAAGCCCAGAAACACCGCGCCGAGCAGGACGACGCCGGTCGCGCTACCAAAGGCGATAATTGCCGTGCCAGTTGCGAGAGCGCCGACGATGCTCAGCAAGAAATGGCGGCGCGGGCCCCAGGCGTCGAGCGCCGCGCCGCCCGCAAAGGATCCCAGGATCACGAAAACATTCATGAACAGGACGGCCAGCGATGTCGCGACGACCGAGGCATCGTCCGCATAGGTAAGCGTTCCGATGACACCGATAAAATAACTGGTCTGAAACCCGGTGTAGATGAGAAAGCGCATTGCCACCAGGCGCTTGGCCTGCACGGACAGCGATGATTGAGGCTTTGAGAAAAGAGGGGCGAGCATGGAGACTCCTTGTTTCATACGAATACGGGCGGTGGGCATTCGCCACCGTCTGTCAAATCAATCTATCCGCATGAAACATTAAGGACGCATCAGGACCCTTTTTCTCCGTTTTTCGCCCGTCATGAACTACTTGGTAGATTGTAAGGCATATCCCACACATCCACCAAAGCAAAAACCACCACAAAGGTGCTTGGCCCCTTTGTGGTGGAAATGACGTTTGCCCAGATAAAACCTGCCAAAACAAACCTGTCCCCTTTTGGCAGGTTTTAGGCCAGATAATCTTGGATCAGGTCGCAGATGGCTCGGGCGTCGTTGATGTTGATGGCTCGGGTCGCGAAGCCGGCGTCGAAGGCCTGACGCGCCAGGGCCTCATTGCAGGCAAGGGCCAGCGTGTGACCGTCGACCAGGTCGAGCGAGCTCTTGCCGCGCAGACGGTCGACACCCGAGCGCGCGACCACGATGTTGTCGAAGCCCTCGGTCTTGTAGCCCTCGATGATCACCACGTCGACATCGTTGTAGCGCGACAGCAGCTCGCGCGCGGGCATCTCGTCCTCCTCGCGCGTGTCGGCGTACTCCGCCCAGCGCGTGGCGCAGATGAGGCCCACGTGCTTGGATCCGGCTTGGTGATGGCGCCAGGTGTCCTTAGCGGGTACATCGATATCAAAGCCGTGATGCCCATGATGCTTGAGCGAACCCACGCGCAGACCGCGGCGGGTGAGCTCGGCAATGACCTTCTCGACGAGCGTGGTCTTGCCCGAGTTCTGGTAGCCGATAAACGCGATCGCGGGGACGGCCGGTGTCGGAGCTGCGGGCGCGACGGCGACGGGTGCGCTCGCGGGCGCGGCACCGTCGGCGGCCACGGCTTCAACAGCAGCGGCCTGACGCTCTGCGCGATCCCACACGCCCGAGCGGCCGCCCTCCTTGTGCAGCAGGCGCACGTCAACGATCTCCATGCCGCGGTCGACCGCCTTGCACATGTCGTAGATGGTCAAGCACGCGGCACTCGCGCCGGTCAGCGCCTCCATCTCGATGCCCGTCTTACCCGTCACGCCCGCCGTGACCAGCACATGAAAGCCGACCTGTCCATCCGGGCGCGCCGGCGCCCAGCCCTCGGGCACGTCCTCGGCAGGCGTTCCTGCCGGAGCGATGGGCTCGATATCGCACTTGCTCTTGGTGATGAGCAGCGGGTGGCACATGGGGATGATGTCGCTCGTGCGCTTGATGGCCATGATGCCCGCCACGCGCGCACAAGCAAGCACGTCGCCCTTCTTGGCGCGGTCCTGCAGCACCATGGCCTGCGTCTCGGGATGCATGAGAATCGTGCCCTCGGCGATGGCGATACGATGGGTCTCGGCCTTGTCGGATACGTCGACCATGCGAACCTCGCCCTTGGCGTTTACGTGCGTCAGCTCGTCGCGGCGCGCGTCGCGGACGGGATCGGCGGCGTTGTCGCTTGCGGACGGCTGCATAGCCGCGGACGCGGCGTCCTTGCTGGCAGACGTGGCTTTATGGGCAGACATCGCGGCCCTGCGAGCGGCCTTGGTGGCATCGGCGTACCTGCTCTTGGCCATATGATCATCCTCCGATTTGGGACATAAACCGTTGCGTGCCCTCAATTATCGCGTGTTCCTGCGGTTTATGGGCCACGGCATCGCGCCAAATCGAAAGTACCTGCATATCATCACCACGGCGCAGCGCCTCGCGCACCGAATACTCGGCATCGCTGAACAGGCAGGGACGCACGCTGCCGTCGGCCGTCAGACGCAGACGGTTGCAGCTCGCGCAAAAATGGTTGGACATGGCGCTAATGAAACCGACCGTGCCCGCCGCACCCGGAAAGCGCCAGTAGCGCGCAGGACCGGCGCCGGCAGGAGCGTCATTGATATCGAGCGGCTCAAGCTCGCCCAGGCCCGCCGCAGCGGCGCCGGCATTGATGCGTACCCGCAGCTCGTCGCTCGGCACGGTGTCGCTCGCGTCCCACAGCTCGGGATTGAGCGTGGGCGCGTGCGGATCCACGGCGCAATGCGAGCTCGTGTGCTCATCGCCGATAGGCATGTATTCGATAAAGCGCAGGTGAATGGGGCGGTCGACGGTCAAGTGCGCGAGGGCCGCCACATCTTGGTTGAGGCGGCGGACCACCACGCAGTTGACCTTAACCGGCTCAAAGCCCCAGGTTAGCGCCGCATCGATGCCCGCCATGGTCTGCTCGAGCCGGCCCAGGCGCGTAATCTTTCCAAAGAGCGCGGGGTCGAGCGTGTCGAGCGAAATGTTGACGCGGTCGAGCCCGGCGTCTTTGAGCTCCGGCGCCAGCTTGGGCAGCAAGGCACCATTGGTGGTGAGCGAGATGTCCTCGATCTGCGGGATCGCGCGGATATCGCGGATGAGCGGGATAATGCGGCGGCTGACCAGCGGCTCGCCACCCGTCAGGCGCACGCGGCGAATGCCCTCCCCCGCCACCAGACGCACAAAGCGGGCGATTTCCTCGGCGCTGAGTAGCTCGTCATGCGCGCGCGGTGCTACGCCGTCGGCAGGCATGCAGTAAATGCAGCGGAAATTGCACTTGTCGGTAACGGCAATGCGCAAATAGTTGATATCGCGGCCAAAACCGTCATGTTGCGCGCGCTCGTCCACGCAGCCCTCCCCTCGCGCAGCGATTTATTCTTCGGGAAACATAATACCCCACAAGAGAATCGTGCCGACACGCGTACGACAGGACAGGCCATTCGAGCAAGACGGGCTTCCCGAGCTCATCCTCGGCATTCAAACCGTCCCAACATTCGATGCTTTTCCTGATATTGGCAAAAAACGTCGAATGTTGGGACGGTTTAGGTGTTCGCAGAGCTCGAAAGACGAGCTAGACGCCCCTAGAGGCCGCCGTTCCAGTGGCGAATCACGAATTCCCTCAGGTCATTCTGCCGTTTCTGGAACGCTTCGCTTCGATCGCATTTGAGACCCATAGCGAGCGCAATGGCATTCATCGCCCGATGCAATTGCAGCCGGTTGGCAAACTGAGTCCCGGTGAGGACGATCATCCTAAAGCCCAGCGCGCTCAGCACGGTCATACGCTCCGCGTCCGACGCACTGCGCTGTTTATCGAGATGGTCCGAGCCGTTGTACTCAATCCCCGTACCGCTCGCAGGTGCATATACATCGATCTCGAAATACCCGGCCTTAGCGAGATATTTGAACTCGTTGGGAACATCGACCCGATGGTTAAGCTCAACCCTGGTGTACCCGAGCCCGCCCTGGGAACGCTTCGCGACGACCATGATTGCGGTGGCCGTCTCCATGGGCGACCGCGCGCCATCGTGCACGCGTTTGAGCACGGCAGCCGCGCGTGTAGCCCCCTGACGAGATCGATTCTCATCGCAATAAGCGATCAAGTCGGCAACGGTATACCTCTGCCCCATCTCGATATAATCGCCTGACGACAAATGATTCAAATGGTATCGGGCGCAGATTTCATACCCATATTCCAGCTGCTCGGGCTCACTCATCCACGAACCTGCCTGGACAAAGCACATGGCCTCATCAACCACCAGAAGGCCTTCTGCTACCTCGATAAGATGATCCGAGGGTATGGGCGCCCCAAACACATGGCGTCGAAGACCCGCCGGTCGAGAGCGTTCAAAATCGAAGCTAACCAGCGTGTCAATACGGTCGAGTTCCTCTTGAGGAATACCAAGCGAGACCAGGTAGTCGGCAACAATCTCGACCGCCGCAGATATTCTCAGCCCCTTGGCATCTAGCCCCAATTTGAGCAGGCCCGCGGTCGACTCCGCCTCGTCGGCAATCGAGTCCTCATCGTATAGGCTGCTTGCTCGCGAAAGAGGCTCGGACGGGCGCACCACGTTGTGGTACAGCCAGGCAGTCTTATGGGACAGGACGATCGGCAAGTCCATGAGCCCTCCAATGGGTCGGATAACCAACCTTATTCCCCTGCTCGCGGATTCGCACACCTTCGCATGCAAGTTAGCGATTCCACCCGATCGGATGACAGAAAAACCGTCCCAACATTCGATGCTTTTCCTGATATTGGTAAAAAACGTCGAATGTTGGGACGGTTTGAGGCGGGGTGAGGAGCATGGAGGGCCAAAGCACCGTGCCCGAACGGGTTAATCCAGCTCCTTTAAGCCGTGCGCCAGCTGCCAGTACTCGCCGTGCTGGGCGAGGAGCTCCTCGTGGGTGCCGCGCTCGATGATGCGGCCGTGCTCGAGGACCATGATCGCGTCGGCGTCGCGAACGGTGGACAGGCGGTGCGCGATCATAAACGTGGTGCGGCCGCGCATGATGCGGTCCATGCCGCGCTCGATGAGCTTTTCGGTGCGTGTGTCGATGGAGCTTGTCGCCTCGTCCAGGATGAGCACCGGTGGATCGGCCACGGCCACGCGCGCGATGGCGAGTAACTGGCGTTGGCCCTGGCTCAGGTTGGCGCCGTCCGCGGTCACCGGTGTGTCGTAGCCTTGCGGCAGGCGGCGGATAAACGAGTCGGCGCAGGCGGCCTCGGCGGCGGCGCGCACTTCCTCGTCGGTCGCGTCGAGTTTGCCAAAGCGAATGTTCTGCGCAATGGTGCCGCTAAACAGGTGCGTATCCTGCAGCACAATGCCGAGCGACCCGCGCAGGCTGGCCTTGGCGATGTGCTTGACGTCGATGCCGTCGTACGTGATCTCGCCGTCATCGACCTCGTAGAAGCGGTTGATAAGGTTGGTGATGGTCGTCTTTCCGGCGCCCGTCGAACCCACAAAGGCGATCTTTTGCCCCGGCTTGGCAAACAGGTTGAGGTCCGTGAGCACGCGCGTACCCGGCACGTAGGAAAAGTCCACGGCATGGAAGCGCACGTCGCCGGCAAGCGGCACCAAACCGGTGACAAGCTCGGTGCCGTCGGCCGCCACCGCGCGACCCGCATCATCGACCGAGGCCACGTCGTGCAGATGCCCGTACGTGCCCACGCCACGGCCCTCGGGAATCTTCCACGCCCACGCGGCGTCGCCCGTCTGCACCAGCTCCACGCAGCCCTCGTCCACCTCGGGCTTAAGGTCCATCGCGGCAAACAGGCGCTCGGCACCCGCCAGCGCGTTGAGCAAGAAATTGCCCAGCTGCGTAAACTGGTTGATAGGCATGGCCGCTTGGCGCACAAAGACCAAGTAGCTCGCGAGCGCGCCCACGTCGGCCAGGCCGTTGATGCAGAGCATGCCGCCCGCCACCGCAACGATGGCGTAGTTGGCATACCCGATCACCACGGTCATGGGCACCATCGAGTTGGCATAGGCCTGCGCGGCGCCACCGGTGCGGCGCAGCTCCTGGTTGCGCGCGTCAAAACCGGCAACGTTAGCCTGCTCGTGGTTAAAGACCTTGATGACCTTTTGACCCGAGACCATCTCCTCGACATATCCGTCCAAGTCGCCAAGCGACGCCTGCTGAGCGGCAAAGAAGCGCTTGGAGCGAATGCCCGAGTAGCGCGCGTACAGCACAATGGCCGCGTCGCACACGAGCGTGATGATCGTGAGCTGCCAGTTGAGGATGATGAGCATGGCCGTGGTGCCAATCACCTGGATGGTCGCCTGAATCACGTTGGCAAAGCTGTTGTTGAGTGCCTCGGAGACGGTGTCGACGTCGTTGGTGAAGAAGCTCATGATGTCGCCCGAGCGCGTGCTATCGAAATAGCTGAGCGGCAGCGTCTGGATATGTGCGAACAGGTCGCGGCGGATGTCGGACACCACACGTTGGGCCGCGCGCACCATAATCTGCGAATAGCCCAGGGCCGAGAGCACACCCGCGGCGTAGATGGCGGCCGTAAAGAGAACCTGCTTGGTGAGCAGCTCCTCCCCGCCCGTGGCCAGGCCGTTGACGATGGGGCGCACCATATAGGTGCCGGCGAGGCTCGCGATGGCGGCGATAGAGGCGAGCACGCCTACCGCGAGCAGCGAGAACTTGGCGTGACCCATGTAGCTGAGCAGGCGACGGAGCGTCTGCCCCAGATTGGCCGGGCGGGCCTGAGCGGATGTCTTAGGCATGGCGCTCACCTTCTTCCGTGGCTCGAAATGATCCGCCGGGGACGGAGGAAAACGGGTCATCCGCGCCGTCGGCGTCGTCGGCATCGTCCGCATCCCCCGCGAACTCCATCTGCGAGGCGTAAATCTCCTGGTAGATGTTGTCATCCGCCAGTAGCTCCTCGTGCGTGCCCACGCCATGGACACGCCCGTCGTCCAGCACCACAATGCGATCGGCATCCATCACGCTCGCGATGCGCTGGGCGATGATGATCACGGTCGTATCGGGAATCTGCGCGATGTGCTCGCGGATCTTGGCGTCGGTCGCCATATCGACCGCGCTGGTGGAGTCGTCAAAAATGAGCACGCGCGGATGCTTGAGTAGTGTGCGCGCGATGCACAGGCGCTGCTTCTGCCCGCCCGAAACACCGGCACCGCCTTGGCCCAGCTCGCCGTCCAGCCCGCCGATGCGGTCCAGGAACTCGTCCACACACGCCGCGCGGCAGGCACGCAGCAGCTCCTCGTCGGTGGCGTCGGGCGCGCCCCACTGCAGGTTCTCGCGCACGGTGCCCGTGAACAGCACGTTCTTTTGCAGCACAATGCCCACGGCGTCGCGCAGGGCGGTCAGGTCGTAGTCGCGCACATCGCGCCCACCCACGAGCACGGCGCCCTCGGTCGCGTCGTACAGGCGCGCGATGAGCTGCACGAGCGAGCTCTTGCCCGAGCCCGTGCCGCCGAGCACGCCCACCGTGGAGCCCGGCTCAATACGAAGGTCGATATGCTCGAGCACGTCCTCGGCAGCATCCGCGCGGTACTTAAACGACACGTCGCGGAACTCGACACTTCCGTCGGCCACTTCACGCACGGCCGCGTCTGCCGCGGGGGCCTGGATGAGCGATTGCTCGTCGATCACGCGCGAAATGCGCTCCACGCTGGCGAGCGCGCGCGTGAGCAGCAAAAATACGTTAGAGATCATCATGAGCGAGTTCATGATCAGCAGCACGTAGCTCATAAAGCCCGTGAGCGAGCCAACGCCCAGCTCGCCGGCGATAATCATGCGCCCGCCGATCCACAGGATGGAGATGGCGGCCACGTACATCGACAGCTGAAACACCGGCAGATTGAGCACGGCGTTGCCGAAGGTCTTCGTCGCCGTGTGCGCGAGCTCGGTATTGACGGTGTCGAACTTGGCCTCCTCGTGCTCGGCGCGCACGTACGCTTTAACGGCGCGCACGGCGGTGAGGTCCTCTTGCACCACGCCGTTGAGGTGGTCCATCGAGGTCTGCAGCTGGCGGTAGAGCGGGCTCACGCGGTAGGTGATGACGCCCAGCACAATCGCCAGCACGGGCAGGATAATCGCGAAGACCGTGGCGAGCGGGCGCGACAACACCAAGGCATAAACCAGACCGACGATGAGCGTCACCGGTCCGCGCACCATGGGGCGAAAGCCGTTGCCGATGGCGTTTTGGATGACGGTGATGTCGGTGGTCATGCGCGTGACGAGCGAGCTGGCGTCGTAGTTGTCCAGGTTGCCAAAGGCGAGCGTCTGGATCTTGCGATACTCGGCCTCGCGCAGGTTAGCGCCCAGGCCCGATGCGACACGGGCGGACGTGCGCGCGTAACCCAAACCCAGTACCAGCGAAAACGCGGCGCACACGATCATGAACGCGCCCTGCAGCAGCATGTAATTGACGTCGCCCGTGGGCACGCCCACGTCGATGATGTTCGCCATGATGACCGGGATAAACAGCTCAAGCGCGGTCTCGACCGAGACGAACATCACGCCGAGTATGGCATCGCGACGGTATTCTCCCAAATAGGAACACAGTATTTTGAGATTGCGCACGCAGGTTCATCCCCCATCAAACGTTGTTCGCAAACGCACGTATTATTGCGCGCCGAGCGATAGTGTCAAGTGTTCCGAAATCGATTTCTATAAGGCCGGCGCAGGCACTAAGCCCGCACGGCGCGTGACCGTATTTAAATGGAAATGATTGAAGGCGCGATTTTTTCACCCCACCGCCAACATAAACCTTGACTCTACAATCGTTGTAGGGTTTTCACTACACTGGTACGCAAACGAACCAAGCCAGAAAGCGCCCGCCCATGGAACACGACCTCACACGCGGTAATGTCCTCAAGACCATCGCGGTTTTCGCCCTGCCCTATATGCTCTCGTACTTTTTGCAGATGCTCTACGGCATGGCCGACCTGTACTTTATCGGACAGTTTAGCGGTGCCGCCGGCATCACCGCCGTGGGCAATGGCGCGCAGACGCTCTATATCATTACCGTGACGCTCGTGGGCCTGGCCATGGGAACGACGGTCATCGTCGGCCACGCCGTGGGCTCGCGCCGCTTCGATCGCGCCGAGGCAGCCATCGGCAACACCATCACGCTCTTTATGGGTGTCTCGGTGGTGCTGGCCGCTATCCTGCTCGCACTGTGTCCGCAGATTGTGGCACTCATTGGCACGCCGGCCGAAGCGGTCGAAGGCACTGCCGCCTACCTGCATATCTGCTTTATCGGCATTCCCTTTATCGCCGCGTACAACATCCTCTCGGCCATCTTTCGCGGGCTGGGCGATTCGCGCTCGCCCATGTACGTGATCGGCGTGGCGTGCATCATCAACATCGCGCTCGATTTTCTGTTTATCGGCCACATGGGGCTCGGCCCCGTGGGCGCAGCGCTCGGCACGGTGACCGCGCAGACGGCCAGCGTTGCCCTCGCGCTCGTGTGGCTCAAGAGCCGTCGCACAAACATCCACGTTAAGCGCAGCGACCTGCGCCCCCAGCCCGAGGTGCTCGGCAGCATCCTTAAGATTGGCGTGCCCGTGGCCGTGCAGGACGGCTGCATTCAGGTAGCGTTTATGTTCATCACCGTTATCGCCAACCACCGCGGGCTGGTCGACGCCGCCGCCGTGGGCTTGGTCGAGAAGATGATCAGCTTTTTGTTCATCGTGCCGAGCTCCATGGGCGCCACCGTCAGCGCGCTCACGGCGCAAAACGCCGGTGCGGGCAAGGGCGACCGCGCGCGTCAAGTTCTCAAGGATGCCATGACCATCTCGGTGGTGTACGGATGCCTGATCACGGCGCTCATGTGGTTGGTGGCACCGGCGTTTCTCGGCTTTTTTGCCAAGGACGCCGCAGTGGTCGCAGCCGGCACCGGCTATATGCGCAGCTATATTTTCGATGCGATCTTTGCCGGCATTCACATTTGCTTTAGCGGCTTTTTCGCCGCGTACGGCAAGAGCTACATCGGCTTTGCGCACAACGTGCTGGCGGTGGCGCTCATTCGCGTGCCGGGCGCATGGCTGCTGTCGAACGCCTATTCCGACACGCTGTTTCCCATGGGCATCGCCTCGCCGTGCGGATCGATTTTGTCGGCAGTCATCTGTGTTATCGCGTTTACCGTGCTCAACCGGCGCGGGGCTTTTGACAAGTTGGCAGCGTAGCGGGGCAACGCGAGCCTGGCGCCCCCGTCCTGCTTTCTGCCGAAAGGAGCGGTCCTGTGACCGAAACATCCAGCGAACATAACGACGGCCTGCTCCGCATTGGCGAGGTGGCGCGCCTGTTTAACCTGAGCGTTGGCACACTGCGTCATTACGAGCAGATGGGCTTGCTGGAGCCGGCGCATATCGACCACGCGAGCGGCTATCGCTACTACGGAGTGCGACAGCTCTCTACCCTCAACACCATCAGCAACCTGCGCGTTCTTGACTTGCCATTGGCGCAGATACGCGAGTTTGTCGCCACGCGCGACGTGAATCTGATGCAGCGGCAACTGGCCCAGCAGCAGGAGCTCATCGAGCGCAAGCGCCGCGAACTCGAACGCGTGTCGCGCAAGATCGATGACCGGCTTGTCTTGTTGCGAGACGCTTTGAATGCCGAGCTCGACACCATCCGCGAGACCGAGGCACCCGAGCTTCGATGCGCCGTACTGCGTGAACGCGTCAACCCTACCGACGCCTATGCGCTGGAGTGGCAGATCCGTCAGCTGCAAAAAGGGCAGCACGAGACCTTCGTCTTTCCCGGCAACTTGGGCGTGGGCATCGCGCCCGAGCGCCTTTCCGTCGGCGACTTCGATGGCTACGACGAGGTCTTTCTGCTGCTCGATGACACGGACGACTACCTGGGGGATCTCGAAGTTCGGCCCGCCGCACGCTGCCTGACCGTAAGCTTCCGCGGCACGCACGGGCAGGCGGCGCTGCGCTACGAGCGCTTGCTCGATTACATGCGCGAGCGTAACCTATCCCCCACCGGTCCCTCGCGCGAGATCGCCCTCATCGACGACATCATCAGCGACGACCCCGCAACCTACGTGACGCAGATTACGGTGCCCGTTACCCCGTCCAAATAAGATCCGCCCGGAAGGCAGTTCAATTATGCCTTCCGGGCGGATCTTCAATTTGGTTATCAATGCCTTAAGCCTGGGGCGCCTCACCGGTAGCCAGGATCTGTTCGAGCGCGTCCTCGTCCAGCACGGGCACGCCCAGCTGCTCGGCCTTGGTGAGCTTGGAGCCCGCTTTGGGGCCGGCGACCAGATAGCTCGTCTTCTTTGACACGCTACCCGAAACCTTGGCGCCGAGCACCTTGAGCGCCGCGCCCGCCTCGTCGCGAGTGCGGTTGACGAGCGTGCCGGTGAGCACGAAGGTCAGACCCGCAAGCGGCTGTGCGTCGGCGAGCTCGCCCACCACGCCAGCGTCGGCCGCGGCTTGCGCGTGCGCGGCGCCCAAGTCGACCTCGAGCGACAGACCAGCCTGGCGCAAGCGCTCCAGCACGGCAAGGTTTTCGGGCACGGCCAGGAACTGTTTGACGCTCGCCGCAATCTTGGGACCGATGCCCTCGCACTCGGCAATATCCTCTTCGCTCGCCAAGATGAGCTTGTCAATCGACAGGAATCGCTCGGCGATGACCTCACCCACGCTTTTGCCCACATGGCGGATACCCAAGGCAAACAGCACACGCCCGAGCGGCTGGCTCTTGGACTTGTTGAGCTCGGCGATAATCTTCTCGGCCGTCTTGAGACCAACCGGAATGGGGTCGCCCTTCTTGACGCCCTTTTTGCTGTTGGAGCTCGCGTACACGCGGCCCGTGTCCAGGCCGGCGATGTCGTCGACCGTAAGCTGGTAGAAGTCCGCGACGTCGTGGATCAGGCCGGCGGCGATCATCTTGTCGACGATCTCGTCACCCAGGCCGTCGACGTCCATGCAGCCGCGGCTCACCCAGTGGAGCAGGCGTTCCTTGAGCTGCGCGGGACAGTCGATGGAGACGCAGCGGTAGGCGACCTCGCCGTCCTCGTGCACCACGGGGCTGCCGCACACGGGACAGACCTCGGGCATCTGCCAGTCGACAGAATCGGCCGGCCGCTTGTCGAGCACCGGACCCACGACCTCGGGGATCACGTCGCCCGCCTTGTGCACGATGATGGTGTCGCCCTCGCGCACGTTTTTGCGGCGGATCTCGTCGATATTGTGCAGCGTGGCGCGCGCGATGGTGGAGCCGGCGACCGTCACCGGATCGAACTCCGCGACCGGCGTGAGCACACCGGTGCGGCCCACCTGGATGCGAATCTCGCGCAGGATGGTCTGCTTTTCCTCGGGCGGAAACTTAAAGGCGATGGCCCAGCGCGGTGCACGGGCGGTAAAGCCCAGGTCGAGCTGCTGCTGAAAGCTGTCGACCTTTACGACCACGCCGTCGATGTCGTAGTCTAGGTCGCCGCGATGCCCGAGCGCCTGGGCGCAGAACTCGTGGACCTCGGCCGGCGTGGCGCAGCGGGCCACGTTGGGGTTGACGCTAAAGCCGGCGCTGCGCAGCCAATCAAGGAACTCGCGCTGGCTGTGAACATGCAGCGGGTCGGTATCGGCGATGGCGTAGATAAAGGTAGCCAGGTCGCGGCGCGCCGTAACCTTGGGATCCTTTTGGCGCAGGGATCCGGCGGCGGCGTTGCGCGGGTTGGCGAAGGGGTCGCGGCCCTCGGCATCTGCCTCGTCGTTCAGGCGCACAAAGCTGCCCTTGGGCATGTAGACCTCGCCGCGCACCTCAATGGTGCGCTCGCGGTCGGCACCCATGTGGGCGAGCGCAGGCTCGGACAGGTGCATGGGCACATCCTTGATGGTACGCACGTTGAGCGACACGTCCTCGCCCGTTGTGCCATCGCCACGTGTGGCGGCGCGCACGAAGGTTCCGTTTTGGTAGGTAAGCGCCACGCCCAGGCCGTCGATCTTAAGCTCGCAGGTATAGGTGACGCTACCGGCACCGAGCGCATCCTCGGTACGCTGGAGCCACGCGTCGAGTTCGTCCAGATCCATGGCATCGTCCATGGAGTACATGCGTGCCACATGCGTGACCGGCGTAAACTGCTCGCTCACGTAGCCGCCCACGCGTTGGGTGTAGCTGTCGGGCGTTACCAAATCGGGGTAGGTTGCCTCGATCTGCTGGAGCTCAACGAGCATTTTGTCAAAGGCGGCGTCCGTGATCTCGGGTGCGTCGAGCATGTAGTAGCGGTACGCGTGGTAATCGAGCTCGTGGCGCAGCTCGGCCGCGCGCGCTGCCGCCTGGGCACGGGCATCGGTCGGTGCGGCGGCATCCGCGCTCGCGGGCGTTTCGGTATCGATGTCCACACCGTCACCAAACAGGCTCGATTGCTCCATAGCGGCACTCCTTCGCTCGATTTCAAACGGATACTAGAGTACCACCGGTCACGATGGGGCCGAATAGCGGTCTCAAACCGCACCGAATCGGCAACCGACGGACCGGGGTGGATCGCGCGATTAAACCATGCCCTTGCCAATTTCTAAACAATCCGTTTTCCTCCGTCCCCAACGGATCGATAGGAAAAGAGGGGGCTGTCCCGCGTTGGCGGGACAGCCCCCTCTGGCATCGGTATGTGTGATACGACTCGTTAGTAACCCTGGCCGTTGCCCTGACCCTGGCCCTGCTGGCCAAGCAGCTCCTCCAGATACTGGCGCAGCTGCTCGTCGGTAATACCGCCGTTGCCGGTATCGGTCGCGCTGTCGTTCTGCTGCTGGTTCTGCAACTCCTCGTCGGAACCCAGCTCGACCGTGACCTTCTTCTCTTCCTTGCCGCGCATGAGCGTGATCTCGACCTTCTCGCCCACCTCGTGGCTGCGCAGCGCGATGATCAGGCCGTCGGCGCTCGAAATCTCATCGTCGCCCAGCTTGGTGATGACGTCGCCCTCCTGAATGCCGGCCTTGGCGGCAGGACCATCCTCAACGACGCTCGCCACATACGCGCCGCTATCGGTGCTCAACTTGTTGGTGCGGGCGTTAAGCGCATTGACGCTCGAAAGCGTAGCGCCCATGTACGGATGCACCGGCGTCTTACCGTCGATGATCTGGTCGGCAATGTTCTTGGCATAGTTAACGGGAATGGCAAAACCCACGCCCGAACTGGAGCCCGAGTAGCTCTCGATGAGCGAGTTGATACCCACGAGCTCGCCGTTGTCGTTGACGAGCGCGCCACCGGAGTTGCCCGGGTTGATGGCGGCATCGGTCTGGATCATGTTGGCATAGATGGTGTTACCGTTGGTAGAGCTCATGGCCGTTGAGCGATACAGCGCCGACACAATGCCCGTGGAGACAGACTGCTCGTTGCCAAACGGCGAACCGATCGCCATGACCCACTCGCCCACGTTGAGCTTGGAGGAGTCGCCGATCTCAATCGGGGTGAGCTTGGAGGCATCGGCGTCCTTGAGCTTGATAACGGCCAGGTCGCTCGAGGCGTCGTTGCCCACGAACTCGGCCTCATAGGTGGTGCCGTCGTCCATGGTCACCACGTACTGGTCATAGCCATCGACCACGTGGTTGTTGGTGAGGATGTGGCCCTCGGTATCGAGCACCACGCCCGAACCGACGCTGCCCGAGTTGTCCGACTCATCGGCAGACTGCGAAAGTGAGCCATTCTGGCTACCGCTCGAAGTGGCGGTGATGGAAACCACGGAGGGCAGGGCCTTGGCAGAAACGGCCTCGGCCAGCGTGGTGTCCTCGGAATCAATCGTAATCTTTTGCGTCGACGAACCCGAAGCACCCGCCGTCACGGCGTTCTTGCCGCCGCCGATATCGAGCGTGCCACTCATGATGAGCGCAATGACTAGCAGGGCGCCGCAGGCACAACCGGCGAGCGCCGTAATAAAGATCGGCAGCTTTTTGGTCTTGGTCTTGACCACTGTGTGCTTGTTTACAACCTGCTGGCTGCCCAGCGGCTTTCCGGTCTGCGTGTCGTAGGCCTGCACGTAGGGAATGTTGCTGTCGGCAGGCGTCGACTCCACCTGCACGCGCGGCTGCTGCTGGGTCTCGCCGGCGTTGCCCGCATCCTGGGGACGCTGGGAATCGTACTCGCTCATAGCTGCGATCCTTTCGTCAAATAACCAAAGGCCCGCCAAACATGTGGCGGGCCATCATTGTTCACGTTGAGTTGTACCCCAATATGCGGGCGCACGTGTATGAGAACGCAATCTTTTAGGAAGGCTTAAGTTCTGTTGCAGATTCGAGAGGAACCCTCACCTGCGGCAAAACCACCACAAAGGTGCCTGTCCCCTTTGTGGTGGAAATCTAGTCCTTAAACAGATAGCCCACGCCGCGGACGGTGGTGATGTGTGCCGCGATCTGCGGGCCCACCTTGGAGCGGATGCGTCGGATGTGCACGTCGACGGTACGCGTGCCGCCGCAGTACTCAAAGCCCCACACGCGGTGCAGCAGCACCTCGCGGCTGTAGGCGCGGTTGGGGTGCGTCGCCAAAAAGCTCAGCAGCGAGTACTCCATCAGCGTCAGGTCGATGGGCTCGTTATCGAGCGTCACCTGGTAGGTAGCCAGGTTGATCTCGAGGTTATCGATGTTGAGCACATCGTCGGCGGTGACGGTCTCCTCCTCGCCCATCAGGCGCTGCGCGCGAGCCTTAAGCTCGTTGGGCGTCGCCGTGGGGCATACAAAGTCGGCATGCGCGTGATTCGGCAGGCGCAGGGTGCCGAGCGCCTCGTCGTCGACGATCACCAGCATGGGAACGCCGCCGCGGTCGTCAAGCCACTTGGCAATCTGATCGATGCGGTCGCTGCGGATGCCATCGGAATCGAGAATCAGCAGGTCAAAGTCGTGCGCCGCAGTTGGCGAATCAGGGGTTGCCAGGCTCACCTCGACACCCAGGGTAGTCGTCAAGCTGCGGGCAAACTCGTGGAAGCGCGTCGTGCGCGCCATGAACAGGGCACTCTTTTCGGACATATCGGCCTCCAAAGAAATGAGCTCAATCGTACTGAAACAAGCCAGCGCGATTAGGAGTTCGCCAGGTAGTGCTTGATCTCCCACTCGGTGATCGTAGACTCAAACTTATGCCACTCGTCGCGCTTCTTTTTGAGGAAGAAGCTGTGGATGTGCTCGCCGAGGGCATCCTTCATAAACTGCGAGTCCTCAAACACGTCAAGCGCCTCTTTGAGCGAGCGCGGCAGCGGCGCGTAGCCGGCCTCGACCATCTGACGGTCGGTAAGCTTGAGCGTCTCGGCCGTGGCCTCGGGCGGGAGTTCCAGCTTGCGCTCGATGCCGTCCAGACCAGCCGCCAGCGTGACGGCGTTGACCAGGTACGGGTTGGCCATGGGGTCGGGACTGCGCAGCTCGATGCGCGTGGACAGCGGCTTGCCGGGCTTGTAGACCGGAATGCGGACCATACTCGCGCGGTTGCGCAGGCCCCACGTGGCGTACTGCGGCACGGAGTCGCCGCCCGTGGTGATGCGCTTGTACGAATTGACCGTGGGGTTGGTGATGGCGCTGATCTCGCGCGCGTGCGCCAAGATGCCGGCCATGTAGTGCTTGGCGATTTCGGAGAGGTGATACTTCTCGTCGTCCTCGCCCCAAAAGACGTTGTTGCCGTCATGGTCGAACAGCGACTGGCACAGGAACATAGCACTGCCATCCTCACCCGCCAACGGCTTGGGCATAAAGGAGGCGTGGCAACCGCTCTCGTAGGCCTGCTGCTTAATGATGAGTTTGGCCGTGGTGATGGCGTCAGACATGCTCAGGGCCTCGGCGTGGCGCAGGCTCATGCCGTGCTGCGAGCGACCAGCGGCGTGGAAGGTGTACTCCACGGGCACGGACATCTTCTCGAGCGTGAGGACCGTGTTGCGGCGCAGGTCGCGGGCGGCATCGCTCACCGAAAGATCGAAGTAGCCCACGTTGTCGAGCGGCTCGGGGGTGTGCTCGTCGGGGAAGTAGTAATACTCCAGCTCGGCACCCACGTTGAGCAGATAGCCAGCCTTCTCGGCCTTGCGGAACATGCGGCGCAGGGCATCGCGTGGGTCGCCGGCAAACGGCTTGCGATCGGGAGTGCACACGTCGCAGAACACGCGGGCGACGCCGTTGTGGCTCGGGCGCCACGGCAGGATTTGGAAGGTCGAAGCATCAGGGAATGCGAGCATGTCGGCTTCCTCGGGCGTGGCAAAGCCTTCGATGGCGGAGCCGTCAAAGCCAATACCCTCCTCAAAAGCGACCTCGAGGTCCTCGGGGCTAATGGCAAAGTTCTTGAGGCGGCCGAGAATGTCGACAAACCACAGACGCACAAAGCGGATATCACGCTGCTCTACGGAGCGGAGTACGTAATCGATGTTCTGCTGGTTCATGTCGCTCCCCTTTCTTTCGGGCGGGTTTCGACTGGTCTATATCGCAGATACTATCGCAGAAAAATGTTTCCGCAGGGTTAAAGCGTATCAAGCGCTCAAAAAACGTGCGAGGGCGGGTGACTATGGCAAGTAACTAACGCTCGGATTCGGAGACAATTTGCCTACAGGCTCGTTCCAGTGCGGGGAACTCCATCGTCACTGCATCCCAAACAACTGAGCGGTCGACATTGCCGTAATCATGCGCTAGATAATTTCTCATGCCGACAATTCCACGCCACTCAATTTCGGGATGAAGACGCTGCGAGCGCTCCGACAGCTTGCCCGCTTCTTCCGTCACCCTAAGCGCGCACATCAAAAGGGAGTCCGCCAACGCCCTCGTCCGCACATCATTCGCATGCAGAAACTGGTCCTCGGTGATATCAAAAGCCTTGATGCGCTCGTTCGTTTCGAAGATAGCCTCCAAGACCTCTTGTGCGCGAAGGCTATCTGATTTACGCGCGATCATAAACGATCACTCCTTCGCGCTCGATTGCCGCGGCAAGATCGCCATCAAGATGGTCGCTCGAGACGAGGTCGACCTGCCTCCCAGTCTCTTTGCGCACCGCCTCACCAAACGCCGACAACGCGAAAAGACCAAAGCCATGCTCGCGATCGACTTCGAGACGCAAGTCGATATCACTATCGACACGCGCCTCACCACGGGCATACGAGCCAAAAAGGACCACGGTTTTGATGGCGGGAATCGGGCTGGCCGCCTCGCGGACGGCGGACTCAATCTGAGCAATATCCAAAATGTCTGCGGCAACGTTTTCGCTCGCAGTGTTTTTACTAAGTGAAGGAACAAACGGCAGCGAGCGCTCGCGCAGCATCTGCCTCATAAACATATTGACCGCAACAGACGAAGTCATGCCGAGTTCTTCGCATAGCTCGGCAAATGAATCTTTAATTGACGAGTCCACTCGTACACTCAGTACAGACGCAGCCATGGATACCTCCTGTATGACATTGTCTATATAGTATCACACAGACTAGCGCGAAGTAGAGGCTCGGGACTCGATGTGGCCGGGGATCTCGATGCGCTTGGGCGCGAGCCTTGCGGCCTCGCCTACTGTGGTGGTGACGATGTCGATGCGCTCGGACAGGCGCTCGACGACGCGCTCGGCAATGGTAAGAGTGTCCTGCGCTGCCGTGGTCACACCGCCAAAGAGCACGTGGTTCCAGGGATAGTCGTCAAACGTTGCGATCTTGAGACCCGCCGGCAACGAAGGTCCCAACTGTGCCAGCGCCTCGGTCAGGCGCAGGAAGACCAGACCGTTGACGGCAATGAGGCCGAGCTTTTTACCCGCATAGCCGCGGATGGTCTCGTCCAGGCGACTGACACCCGTGGCGCCACCGTCGGCCAGGGTGACGACCTCGCCCGCAAGACCGCGGCGCGAAAGCTCGTCGGCAAAGGCCTCGGCGCGCTCGCGACGCACGGGGCTGTCATCGCTTGCCTCGGTGAGCAGGCACAGGCGCTCGCTGCCAGCAGAGGCCAAGGCGTCTACCAGGCCGGCGACCAGCTCACGGTTGTTGGAGGTCACCAGATCGACACCGCCGTCGGCAACATCGCGGTCGAGCAGCACGACGGGCAGGCGTCCCGCAGCCGCGGCGATCGCCTTGTCGTTGCCTCCGCAGGTATTGACGACCAGGCCGTCCACGCCGGCATCGATAAGTCTGGTGAGCGACTCTGCCTCCTTGGCGGGGTCGTTGCCGCTAATGGCCGTCATGAGCGAGCAGCCGCGCGCGGCGGCGCTGGCGGAAAGCCCTTCGAGCATGGCGCTGGAGAACGGGTTAGCAATGTCGGCCAAGATCACGCCGATGAGGTTGGTACGCGAGCTGCGCAGATTGCGCGCGGCGGCACGTGGACGATAGCCGGTGCGCTCGATAACTGCCGCGATGCGAGCACGGGTCTCCTCGGTCATTTGCCCGGGGCGGTTGTTGAGATAGCGCGAGACCGTGGCCGGGCTCACGCCCGCCTCGGCGGCAATGTCCTTGATTCTCATCTGCGCCATAGCGCACCCCGTTTCCCAATGTCGGCAGTCTGAGCCATTTTAGGCATTTTTTAAAAATCTCGGTTGCAAAACGCTGTAGGTGAGTATACTACAACTCGAAACGAAACCGATTTCGTAAACCGATTTCGGTGAGCGTTGGCACACAGGTGCAAAGACGCACCCTACCGTCTTGGCACCTGCGTGCCAACGCCATATCAAAGGTGTACGCACGAGTAAAAGGAGCTGCGCGACCATGGGTAAAACGATTCTTACCTTCGGCGAGATCATGATGAGACTCTCACCCAAAGACCACCTGCGTATTGAGCAGGCAACCGAGTTTGACGTCCGCTACGGCGGCGCCGAGGCCAACACTGCGCTTTCCCTGGCCTACCAGGGCGACAAGGCCGCTTACGTCTCCGTTGTCCCGGCCAACCGTCTGGGCGAGTGCGCCCTGCGTTCGCTGAAGGTCTACGACGTCGATACCTCGCGCGTCGTGCGCCAGGGCGACCGTCTTGGCTCCTATGTGTTTGAGGTCGGCGCCTCGCAGCGCGGCAACGGCTGCGTCTACGACCGCAAGTACTCTGCCATCAACATGGCCAAGCGCGACGTCTTTAACTGGGACGAGATCCTCAAGGGTGTCGATGTCTTCTACTTCTCCGGCGTGACCCCCGCCGTCTCCGATGAGATGGCCGCCGCCTGCAAGGATGCGCTCGCCGCCTGCCGCGCCAAGGGCATCACCACCGTGTGTGACGTGAACTATCGCGGCAAGATGTGGTCGCCCGAGAAGTCGCAGGCCACCATGAGGGAACTCCTGCCGCTCGTCGACATCTGCATCGCCAACGACGAGGATGCGCCTGCTGGCCTCGGTATGACCTGCGTCTCTGGCTCCCTTGCCCACGGCATCGAGGAGCGCGACACCTATGTCGAGATGGCCCGTCAGATCTGCGCCGAGTACGGCTGCAAAAAGGTCGCCTCGGTCGTCCGCAACATCTCTTGCGTCGAGCGCTCCATCTGGATGGGCATGCTCTTTGACGCCGAGAGCGGCGAGTACTGGTTCTCCCCTGCTCACGATGTGCACGTGCTCGAGGGTGTTGCCGCCGGCGACGCTTTCAACGCCGGCCTGGTCCACGCCCTCATCAACGACTTCGATCCGCAGGCTGCCGTCAACTACGCAATTGCGGCTTCGATCCTCAAGCTCACCATCAAGGGCGACTCCAACTTGGTGACCGCAGACGAGATCGCAGCCGTGGCATCCGCCGCCGACGGTGGCACCCGCGTCGCCCGCTAATTCGTTCCCCATTCCGCGGGCTGCAGTTTCCCATACCCATACCTCTGCAGCCCGCTCCCCGATTCTTCCGGTCCGGCAACCCGACCAGTCCCATTCCCCATTTGCCTGGCATTTCCTCCACGACTGGTCGCGCAGCCGGTTTTGGAATTGCTTGTGACCCCAAGCAGTGCCTCCGATAACCAATCCAAAACCGGCTCATGACCAGCCCTTTTAGCAATTACGCGCACTCGCGCGCCGCACATCGAAAGGAACATCATGTTCGATCAGTTCTACACCACGCTTGAGTCCCTGGGCATCGTGCCGGTCGTCGTGCTCGACAAGGTCGAGGACGCCGCTCCGCTCGCTCACGCCCTGATGGCCGCCGGCATGAAGTCCGCCGAGGTCACCTTCCGCACCGCTTGCGCCGCCGAGTGCATCGCCGCAATGGCCGAGGCCGAGCCCGAGATGTGCGTTGGTGCCGGCACCGTCCTGACCGTCGAGCAGGTTGAGCAGGCCCGCGCCGCCGGTGCCAAGTTCATCGTCTCCCCGGGCTACAACGAGGACGTCGTCAAGCACTGCATCGACATCGACCTGCCCGTGCTGCCCGGCACCGTGACCCCCTCCGAGGTCACCGCCGCCGTCAACCTGGGCCTCAAGGTCACCAAGTTCTTCCCGGCAGCCCAGTACGGCGGCCTCAACACCATCAAGGCCCTCGCCGCTCCGTTTGTCGGTCACCGCTTTATGCCCACCGGCGGCGTGAGCACCGCTAACGTGGAGGAGTACCTGAGCTCCTCCGCCATCATCGCCTGCGGTGGCACTTGGATGGTCAAGCCGGCCCTGTTCGCCGACGGCGACTTCTCCAAGGTCGAGCAGATCGCCCGCGAGGCCATGGACGTCGTCAAGAAGGTCCGCGCCTAGACCTAGCTCTCTATCGTGAAAGGGGGCGTGCCCTAGACCTCGCCCCCTTTCTTTTAAAGCGGCTCGGAAGCGTGCCGTTTCCGTCACGGACAAGAACCGAAACCGTCTTGTATGCTGATAGAACGTGACGGAAGCGACACGCCCCCGAGCCGCTTTTTCTTGACCGATTAAACTCTTCAACATAGCCCAGAGCGCCAAAACAAATGCGGTGCCGTCTGGAGGAATCGACCCCTTGCTTCCGGTCTGCTCCTCCAAACGGCACCGCATCTTTGTGCCCCGGCCATGCCCAAACGCAGTTGCGGTGAAATAGGGGCTGCGCCGTCTGGGCCGCAAACAGCCCCTATTTCACCGCAACTTATGAGGGGATAGATTAGATGGACGAATCTTTGGGCAGCTCAAAGTAGTCGGGATGCAGAGCGATAACTGGGCCCTGCTCTTCGGGCATCAGATGCAGATGCGTCTGCGCCAGATAGCTCGCCGCATCGGTGTCGCCTTCCTTAATGGCCTCGAGGATTCGGCGGTGTTGCCGACGAATCGGCTCCCAATCCAGATCCTGCGACACCGCACGCAGCCAGTTATACCGCTCAAAATGCGTGTTGATGCTCTTCATCCAATCCCACAGCATATGGCGACCGGCAATCTCAAAGCACGTTTCGTGGAACAGGTTGTCCAGGTCAAAGAAGCGACGCGTCTCGCTGTGGTCGAGCGACTCTGACTCGAGGAGAATCTGCTCAAGTCGGCGCTTTTGCTCGGGTGTGGCAGCCGAGCAGCATTTGATCAGCACACTTCTCTCGAGCTTTTCGCGTAAAAAGCAGGCGTTCTCGGCACGCTCCATGCTGATCTTTGAAACATAGGTACCGCTTTTGGGACGCGTTTCCACCAGCTCCTGCTCGCGCAGGCGTACAAAGGACTCGCGGATGGGCGTACGCCCGATCCCCGTCTCCTTTTCCAGACCGATCGCCGAAAGGCGCGTACCGGGCTTGAGCTCGGCATAGATGATCTTGGAGCGTAATGCGTTGTATGCCTGGTCTTGCAGACTCTGATAATGCTGGTGCTGTTCCATAAAGCCCTCGGATGAAGCTCACGGTTTGTCGAATTTCACCACGTAATACTATCGCATCCCCCATACCCTCAGTTGCGGTGAAATAAGGGCCGCTGGCACCCATGCACAACTTAGGCGGCTTTGACGTGACCAGACGTGACCACCGCTATCTCGGCGCTGATCTTAGGCAACGTCGCCGGCATCGCCAGTAAGTTGTTCGCCCGGCACTTTGCGCGCGCCGCGTTTGAAAAGTAGCACTACGCGCGGGGCCAACGGGCAGCCCGTGCCCACTTGTCTCTCGAGCTTGCCCTCCTCGATCAGGACAATCGAGCCGCCCGCGCAGCAGTGCGAGTTCACCGTTTACCTTTTAAAAGTGAACGTTCACCTATTTTTCGGAGAATGGGAGGGTTTATTACCCTACTTCACATATACTGAGCTTGTACGAAAAGCAAGACTTATATAGATGAACGTTTCTTTTGGAAGGATTGCTATGTCTGATCTTATGGACAGCTTCCGCCTGGACGGCAAGGTCGCGCTCGTGACCGGCGCCACCTATGGCATCGGCATGGCCATGGCCGAGGCACTCGGCGAAGCCGGCGCCAGGATCGCCTTTAACGCCCGTCACGCCGACAAGGTCGCCGAGGCCGAGAAGCACTACCGCGAGCTGGGCTTTGATGCTCACGGCTATGTTGCCGACGTCACCGACGAGGCCGTCGTCGCCGAGCTCATCGCCAAGATCGAGGCCGATTTTGGCACCACGCCCGACATTCTGGTCAACAACGCCGGCGTCATCCAGCGCACCCCGATGCTCGACATGAGCGCCGAGGACTTCCGTCGCGTCGTCGACATCGACCTCAATGCCCCGTTTATCGTGTCCAAAGCCTGCCTGCCGGGCATGATCGCCAAGGGTCACGGCAAGATCATCAATATCTGCTCCATGATGAGCGAGCTGGGCCGCGAAACCATCGCTGGCTACGCCGCTGCCAAGGGCGGTCTGAAGATGCTCACCAAGAACATCTGCTCCGAGTTTGGCGAGGCCAACATCCAGTGCAATGGCATTGGGCCTGGCTACATCGCCACGCCGCAGACCGCGCCGCTGCGCGAGACGCAGCCCGACGGCAGCCGTCACCCGTTTGACCAGTTCATCATCGCCAAGACCCCGGCCGCCCGTTGGGGCACGCCCGAGGACCTGAAGGGCCCCGCTGTGTTCCTGGCCTCCGATGCCTCGAACTTCGTCAACGGCCACATCCTCTACGTCGACGGCGGAATTCTCGCATACATTGGAAAGCAACCTCAATAAGCGTCGTCGCAACTGCCCACATTGGGCTTCATCCAATCGTTCATTCAAAAGTTGCGGTGAAATAGGGATTGATTTTGGCTTCTATCAGGCAACAGTCCGTATTTCACCGCAAGTTAGAAATAGGAAAGGTATTTCGCAATGAAGATCGCTCTCATCAACGAGAATTCTCAGAACTCCAAGAACCCCATGATCGAGGCTGCCCTTAAGAAGGTCGTCGAGCCCATGGGCCACACTGTCTTTAACTATGGCATGTATGCCGACGCCGACTCCAAGCCCCTCACCTACGTTCAGAACGGCATCCTTGCCGCCGTGCTGCTCAACTCCGGTGCCGCCGACTACGTCGTGACCGGTTGCGGCACCGGCGAGGGCGCCATGCTCGCCTGCAACTCCTTCCCTGGCGTGCTGTGCGGCCATGTTGCCGACCCGCTGGATGCCTACACCTTTGCCCAGGTCAACGATGGCAATGCCGTCGCCATGCCCTTCGCCCTCAAGAACGGCTGGGGCCAGGAGCTCAACCTCGAGTACACCTTCGAGAAGCTCTTTGGCTTTGGTTCGGGTAACGGCTACCCCGCCGAGCGCGTTGAGCCCGAGCAGCGCAACAAGAAGATCCTCGATGGCGTGCGCGCTGTGACCATGCGTCCGCTCGTCGACGTCCTGGGCGAGATCGATCAGGATCTGGTGAAGGGCGCCCTCGCTGGTGAGCACTTCCAGGAGTACTTCTTTGCCAACGCCACCGACGAGGCCATCATCGCCAAGGTCAAGGAGATCTTGAGCCTGTAATAAGGCCCACGGGGCGCACCGACCCCCAACAAACCGCCAGACAAAAGGCGCCGCGACGATCCATGTGTCGCGGCGCCTTTTTTGATTGGCTATCGCTTGAGTCACCGCAAGGCGGCCGCTCCCCTATTTGCCAAGAGCCTACAGCTCGCAGGCGACCTTGTAGCCGTCGCCGATGGCATCACGGATGTTGCCGCACTTCTGGGCATCGCCCAGCACGTGGGTGGCAACGCCGGCAGCGGCAAGGTCATCGGCCAGCTTGGTGTTGGGACGGTAACCCATGGCAAGCACCAGCGTATCGGCGTCGGAGATGGTGTGGACCTCACCGTCCTTCTCGTAGCTGATGGTATCCTCGGTAATCTCGGTCACCTTAGCCTCGGTCAGCACGTGGACGCCCTTGGAGAGCATGCGCGTGATGAGCACCGCGCGACCGGCGCCGCCCTCGTTAGCGGCGAGCGTCTTGGTCATCTCGATGACGGTGACATCGCGATTGGCCGGCGACAGGTCGTTGACCAGCGGGGCCAGGTAATCGGCCGTCTCGCAGCCAACGGTGCCGCCGCCCACGATGACGATCTTCTTGCCCGGGAAAGCCTTGCCACCCAGCAGGTCGTCAGCCGTCATAACCTGCTTAAAGCCCTGCATGAAGGCCGGAGCGATGGGCTCGGCACCATAGGCCAGGACAACCTCGTAACCGGCGTAGTCACGCTGAATATCCTCGGCAGTAAGTTCGGTGCCAAATACGCACTTCACGCCGGCCTCGGCCAGACGACGGTACTGATACTTGATCACGCGGGTGAGTTCCTGCTTTGCCGGCGGAACGGCTGCGATGCGCATCTCGCCGCCCGGCTCATCCTGCTTGTCCACGAGCACCACGTTGTGACCGCGCTTGGCGGCAATGTAGGCTGCCTCCATGCCCGCAGGACCAGCGCCCACAACGAGCACGTTCTTGGCCTCGGCGGCAAGCTCGTAGCCGGCCTCGTCGCGCTCCACGTCCGGGTTGACGGTGCAGGAGATGCGCTTGCCAAACATGATGCCGTTCAGGCAGCGCAGGCAGCCGATGCAGGGACGGATCTCGTCGGCGTTGCCGGCAGCCGCCTTGTTGCAGAACTCGGCATCGCACAGATTGGCACGGCCCATCATGCAGATGTCGGCGGCGCCGTCCTCGATCAGTTCCTCGGCAATCCATGCCTCGTTGATGCGGCCTACCGTGGCAACGGGAATATTCACATGCTTCTTGATCTCGCGCGAGCAGGCGGCGTGCGAGGCCTGCTGCGTACCGGCGGCGGGAATGGCGGAGCCGCGCTTGATGGTAGTGCCGCCCGACACGTGGATCATGTCGACGCCGGCCTTCTCCAAGCGACGCGAGACATAGATCATATCGTTGAGGGTCAGGCCGCCATCGGTGTACTCGTCGCCCGAGATACGGACGTCGATGATAAAGTCCTTGCCGCAGCGCTCGCGAATCTCGGCGATGACCTCGAGCAGGAAGCGCATGCGGGCGTCGAGCGAGCCGCCGTACTCGTCGGTGCGCTTGTTATAGAGCGGGGTCAAAAAGCCGCCGAGCATGCCGTGGGCGTGTGCCGCATGGACCTCGACGCCGTCGACACCGGCCTTCTGCATGCGCACAGCAGCGTCACCAAACTGATGCGTGAGCTCGTGGATCTCATCGACCGTGATGGGGCGCGGCGCCTCGCGGGCATAGGACGGGCCCACAAAGGACGGAGCGATCAGGCGCGGCGTGCCCGGAATGTTAAAGGCCATGTAGGCGGGGTGGAAGAGCTGCGGCATGATCTTGCAGCCATACTCGTGGACGGCCGCGGCGAGCTTTTCCCAGCCAGGGATAAACGTGTCGTCGTAGCAGCACATGTCACCCGGTAGATAGGTATAGGTGGGCTCGACCGTCACGACCTCGGTGATGATCAGGCCAACGCCGCCCTTGGCACGGGCACGGTAATGATCGACCAAGTCGTCGGTCACATAGCCATGATCGGCCAGGTTCGTGGACACCGGCGGCATAAAGACGCGGTTCTTGACCTCGGTCGTACCGACCTTGATCGGGCTAAAGAGCATCGGGTAGGCGGAAGACTCCATACAGGGTTCCTTTCGTTTGAGCCGCTCGGCGGCAGTTGCTAACGTACTTATCGTATCAGCAACTGCGCTGTACCCGACCGTACACGCTCCCCCGGCTTTTACTCAGCCCACAAAAAAGTTGCGGTGGAATACGGAGTAGATGAGGCCTTTGACAGCCAAAACAGTCCGTATTCCACCGCAACTGATGGATGGGATGGGTTAGAGGCCCAGGTAGGCAGTCATGCCCTCATCCGCCACTCCCTCACCTACAGCGCGCCGTCCAGCATAAGATTCACCTTGAGCACGTTGACCGTGGGCTCGCCGAACACGCCGAGGAAACGGCCCTTGGTGCACGCGGCGATGATGTCGCGCACCTCGTCCTCACTTTTGCCCGTGGCCTTGGCAAGGCGCGGAACCTGGTACTCGGCGGCATCCGGAGAGATCTCCGGGTCGAGGCCGGACCCCGAACACGTCACCAGATCGACGGGCACAGCGTCCATATCGGCATCGGGGTTGGCGGCGCGGATCTTCTTCACGCGCGCATCTATCAGCTGCCGATACTCCTCACTCGCCGGGGACAGGTTGGACGGGGCACCATACGCCATGAGCTCGCCGTCTTCGCCTTCGACAATTGATACGTTCTGGATACGACCCCACATGTGGGCTTCGTCATCAAAGTTCTGGCCGATGAGCTCGGAACCCACAACCTTGCCGTCGACCGTAATGAGCGATCCGTTCGCCTTGTACGGAAACGCAAGCTGCGCGACGCCGGTCACCACGAGCGTGTATCCCAGGCCGCAGACGATGGTAAACAGCGCGAACACTCCAAGTGCGCGCGATGCGATACCTTTGAACATACAAACCTCCGTCTACATCATGCCAATGCCGAACAAGGCCAGCAGCATGTCGATAATTTTGATGAATACGAACGGTGCCACGATACCGCCCAGACCCCACACCAACAGGTTGTGGGTCAGCAGCTGGCCGGACGAAAGCTCGCGGTACTTCACGCCTTTCAGGGCGGCAGGAATCAGCGCGACGATGACCAGCGCGTTGTAGATAATGGCGGACAGCACGGCAGACAACGGGCTGGTGAGCCCCAGGATGTTGAGGGCGTCCAACCCGGGGTAGATCGGCGAGAATAGCGCCGGGATGATGGCGAAATACTTGGCGACGTCGTTGGCGACCGAGAAGGTCGTGAGCGAGCCGCGGGTCATGAGCAGTTGCTTGCCGATACGCACGACCTCGATGAGCTTGGTGGGGCTGGAGTCGAGGTCGACCATGTTACCGGCCTCCTTGGCGGCCTGAGTGCCGGTGTTCATGGCCACGGCGACGTCCGCCTGGGCGAGCGCCGGCGCATCGTTGGTGCCATCGCCGGTCATGGCGACCAGGTGGCCCTCACGCTGGAACTCGCGGATCTTCTCGAGCTTGCCCTCGGGGGTGGCCTCAGCCAGGAAGTCGTCAACGCCGGCCTCGGCGGCGATTGCCGCGGCAGTGAGCGGGTTGTCGCCCGTCACCATGATGGTCTTGATACCCATGCGGCGCAGGTCGGCGAACTTCTCCTTAACGCCGGACTTGATGATGTCCTTGAGGTACACAACGCCCAGCACACGTCGGTCCTTTGCCACGACCAACGGGGTGCCGCCCACCTTCGCAATGCGTTCGACGGCCTCGTCGCACTCCTTCGAGAACACTCCTCCGGCAGCCTCCACATAAGCGCGAACGGAATCGGCCGCACCCTTGCGAATCTCGCTGCCGGCGTAGTTCACACCGGACATGCGGGTCGCCGCGGTGAAGGGGATGAACTCCATGCCTTTATCCTCGAGTGTGCGGCCGCGCAGCCCAAACTGCTCCTTGGCGAGCACGACGATGGAGCGGCCCTCGGGGGTCTCATCCGCCAGAGAGGACAGCTGCGCGGCATCGGCGAGTTCTGCCGGATCGACACCGTCGACCGGAATGAACTCAGCGGCCTGGCGGTTGCCCAAGGTGATGGTACCGGTCTTATCGAGCATGAGGATGTCGACGTCACCGGCGGCCTCGATGGCGCGGCCGGACATGGCCAGCACGTTGGCCTCGTTCAGACGGCTCATGCCGGCGATGCCGATGGCGGACAGAAGGGCGCCGATGGTAGTGGGAGCCAGGCACACGAGCAGCGCCACGAGCGTGGTCACGGCCGTGGGGTTGACCATGTCGTTAAGACCGGACGAGAAGCAGGAGTAACAATACAGGGCCAACGTGACCAGGATAAAGACGATGGAGAGGGCCACCAGGAAGATCTCCAGAGCAATCTCGTTAGGGGTCTTCTTACGCGCGGCACCCTCGACCATCGCGATCATCTTGTCCAGGAAGCTCTGGCCGGGCTCGCTGGAGATCTTGACGATGATCCAGTCGGACAGCACCGTGGTACCGCCGGTAACGGCAGAGCGGTCGCCGCCGGCCTCGCGGACCACGGGGGCGGACTCGCCGGTGATGGCGGACTCGTCAACGGAGGCAGCGCCCTCGATGACATCGCCGTCTCCCGGAATCTGCTCGCCGGCGCGTACGATCACCAGGTCGCCGCGCGTGAGCTCGGTGCCGGGAACGACGGTGAAGTGCTCCTTGTCCTCAACGGACTCGATGCGATGGGCCTCGACATCCTTCTTGGCCGCACGCAGGGAATCGGCCTGGGCCTTACCGCGGCCCTCGGCAAGCGCCTCGGCGAAGTTCGAGAACAGGTCGGTGAGCCACAGGATGACCGCGATGGCGACCACATAGTAAGTGGGCACACCCGCATCCTGCACACCGAAGATGGAAGCGACGGCCAGGACGGAGGTCATGACGGCGGAAAGCCACACCAGGAACATGACCGGGTTTTGAATCTGGACGCGAGGATCCAGCTTGGCAAACGAGTCGCGGACCGCGCGGCCCATCATGTCTTTTTGCATAGTCATAAATCTGCGCCCTCCTTTACGCAATCATCTGGAAGAACTCGGCAACGGGGCCAAGCGCCAGGGCCGGGAAGAAGCTCAGGGCACCGATCAGTAGAACGATGAACACGAGCAGGAATACGAACATACCGTTGGTGGTGGACAGGGTACCGGCGCTCTCGGCGACCTTACCCTTCTTGGCCAGCGAGCCGGCGATAGCCAGCGTACCGATGATGGGCATGAAGCGGGCGAACAGCATCTCGAGGCCGAGCATGACGTTGATCCAGGGAATGTTGCAGTTCATACCTGCAAACGCCGAGCCGTTGTTGCCGCCGCATGAGGTGAAGGCATACAGCACCTCGGAGAAGCCATGCGCCCCGCCGTTGGTGAGTTGGTCGACAAGACCGGGCACCATGCAGGCGATAGCGGAGCTCACCAGAATGGCGAACGGAGTGGCGAGACACAGAACCACCGCCCAGCGCATCTCGGTCGGCTCGATCTTCTTGCCCAGGAACTCGGGCGTGCGGCCGACCATAAGGCCGGCAATAAACACCGTGAGGATGGCGAAGCCGATCATGCCGTACAGGCCGCAGCCCACGCCGCCGAACACCACCTCGCCCAGCGCTATCTGGAGCATCTGGACAAACCCGCCGAGCGGGGTATAGGAGTCGTGCATGGAGTTGACCGAGCCGTTGGAAGCAGCCGTCGTGAAAGCGGACCAGGTGGAAGAGGAGGCGATGCCAAAGCGGCTCTCCTTGCCCTCCATGTTGCCGCCCGCCTGGCCATCGGTCATCTCAATGTTGACCGCGCCGCCATCTGCCAGCTGCGGCGTACCCATATGCTCGTTAACGGCGATGATGCCGGTGAAGATCACCAGCAGGATGAACATGGCGGCAAAGATAGCCTTGCCCTGCTTGGTGTTCTTGACGCCGATACCGAAGGTGAAGCAGCAGGCGGCCGGGATCAGCAGCAGGCTGGTCATCTCGATGATGTTGGTGAAGGCACTGGGGTTCTCATACGGATGGGCGGAGTTCACGCCGAAGAAGCCGCCGCCGTTGGTGCCGGACTGCTTGATGGCGACCTGAGGAGCCGCGGGACCCTGGGGCAGGAACTGCTCGGTGACCACGCGCGCGCCCTCGACAACCTTGCCGTCGACCTTGACCGTGTCGCCCTCGATCTGGGCGCCGTCGATGACGCTCCAGCCGCCGTCTGCATTAGGCTGGACAGCGACGGGCTCTACGAGCTCAGCCTTCTGAGCCGGCTGGAAGTTGGAGATGACGCCACCGGCAGCCAGGCAGATGCCGAACACGAGGTTCAGCGGGATGAGCACATACAGGACGGTGCGGGTGAGGTCGACCCAGAAGGAACCCAGATCCTGCTCCTTGACCTGACGGAAGCCACGGATCAGCGCGAACATGACCGCGATACCGGTGCCAGCGGAAACGAAGTTCTGCACGGTGAGGCCCATGAACTGCACAAAGTAGGACAGGGTGGTCTCACCGGAATAGGATTGCCAGTTGGTGTTGGTTATGAAGGAAGCGGCCGTATTGAACGAAAGGTCCCATGGCACACCCGGCAGGTGCTGGGGATTGCCTGGCAAGAAGGACTGAAGCGCCTGGAGTGCCACAAGAGCCACGAGGCCGATCCCCGAAAAGACCAGCACGCTCGCCAGATAGCGCCTACACCCCATCTGCTCTGCCGCGTCGATGCGAAGCAGACGATAGACGCCACGCTCCACAGGAGCAATCACAGGCGACAAGAACGTATGCTCACCATCCATGATATGGGCCATGAACCGACCGAGCGGAACGGCCAGGACGACGAGCACGGCAAAGTACAAGATGTACTGAATCGCAGCGTCCATAGTTTACGAATCACTCCTCATCAGAATGTAGATGTAATAGATAAAGAGTCCAATGCAGACGACTCCGATAATGGGAATGAGGATGTCCATTACCGCCCCTTTCACGCGCGGTCCGATGTCTCGGACGCCTGCTCTCGCAAGCGTCTGGGGACAGTAAACGCTTCTAGGGATTAAAGAGGCGTGAGGGCTGGGGCTCACAACCTTAAGATGCCGTAAAGATGCAGGTAGAAAGCACTATTGCGGCTGCAGTGCGCCTATACTCGACCTCGCGTGCATACAGTGGCGTCCTCACCGCGTATGCACGCATGGACAACGTTTCAGAAAGGCTACGCTATGCAGCGCGACGCATCGGACACTCGCGTCAATCCAGACCTCATCCTCAAGGCAATTGAGAAAGACGAGGTCGCCGATGACGCTCGAACCAGCCGGGGACACCTCAAGATTTTCTTTGGCTACGCTGCTGGCGCAGGCAAAACCTATGCGATGCTTCAAGCCGCCCACGCCGCCAAGCGGCGAGGTGTCGACGTCGTCGCGGGATACATCGAGCCGCACGAACGTCCGGCAACTGCCCATCTTGCACAAGGGCTTGAGAACGTGCCCTGTAAGCTCATCAAGCACAACGGCATTGCGCTCAGCGAGTTCGATCTAGATGCGGCTATCGAACGCGCCCCTCAGCTCATCCTTGTCGACGAGCTCGCCCATACAAATGCGCCAGGGTCTCGCCACGACAAACGCTATCAAGACGTCGAGGAACTTCTACATGCGGGCATCGACGTCTATACGACCGTGAACGTTCAGCATATCGAGAGCCTAAACGACATGGTTGCATCCATCACCGGCGTTATCGTGAGCGAACGAATCCCCGACCGTATCTTCGATGATGCCGACCAGGTCGAGCTCGTCGACATAGAGCCCGAAGACCTACTTGAGCGCCTTCGCGCCGGCCTCGTCTACCGTCCCGCACAAGCCGACCGAGCGCAACAGCATTTTTTTACCGTCGAGAACCTCACCGCACTCCGAGAAATCGCGCTGCGCCGCTGCGCCGATCGCACCGGCTACCTCACAGACGCCGCACGCGTGCTGGGAAACCGTGACTACTACACCAGGGAGCGTATCTTAGTCTGTGTCTCCCCGGCGCCGACCAATCCCCGCATCGTCCGTGCCGCCGCACGCATGGCGAAAGCGTTTCGCAGCGAGCTCGTCGCCCTGTTCGTAGAGAGCCCGCGCGCGCAGGCCATGAGCGATAATGAGCGCGCCAAGCTTGCAGCCAATATCGCCCTAGCCGAACAGCTCGGAGCACATATGGAAACCGTCTATGGCGACGACATCGCGTTTCAGATCTCCGAGTTCGCGCGCCTGTCGGGTATTTCGAAGATCGTCATGGGGCGCACGGGCGAGCGTAGCAGCGTCTGTCAGGCCCTCTTCGGCCGCAAATCTCTCGTAGAACAGCTCATAACATTCGCCCCGAACCTCGACATTTACATCATTCCAGACCAGTCGACTCCGCCCTCCCGGCCCGAAGGACGCCGCCGTGCGCTCGCCCTGCAGCCGCCCAGCAGCCGTGACGTGCTTCGCACGCTGGCCCTCTCTCTTGTCGCCACGGCGATCGGCACGGCTTTCCGCCATCTGGGTTTTGCCGATTCCAGCATCATATCCCTCTATATCCTCACGGCCCTGCTGACCGCCGTCACCACGACGGGGCGCATCTGCACGATCGTATCGAGCGTGCTCTCTGTAGTGCTTTACAACTTCTGCTTCGTCACGCCTCTGTTTTCGCTCGCCAGCTACGACCGAAGCTATCTGGTCACGTTCGGCATCATGTTCGCTACCGCTATGGTCGCCGGCGAGTTAACCGCGCGCATCGCCGACAACGCCCGTACCTCCGCCGAGAACGCATTCAAAACGCGCGTACTCCTCGAAACGAACCAGCTCTTGCAGCAAGCCCATAGCGCGGAGGAGTGCGCCCGCGTCGCCATGAACCAACTCATCAAACTGCTTAAACTCGACGTGGTCTTCTACACCGCCGAACACGGCACGCTCGGCAAGGCACTCTATGAGTCCGCTGGCACCGAAAACCGTTCCGCGTCGCTGCTCACCGACTACGAGCGCGCCGTTGCAACCTGGACCTATACCAACAACAAGCGCGCGGGCGCAAGCACGCGGACCCTGCCTGAGGCGCGCTGTCTCTACCTCGCGGTTCGCACCGGCGACAAGGTATTCGGTGTCATCGGCATCGCCCTGGAGGGGCGCGAGATCGAAGCCTTCGAGCATTCGATCGTCCTATCTATCGTAGGTGAATGCGCCTTGGCGCTCGAAAGCGACCGGGCGGCGCAAGAGCGCGAAGAGGCTGCGGTCTTGGCGAAAAACGAGCAGCTGCGCGCCAACCTTTTGCGCTCCATCGGCCACGATTTGAGGACACCCCTCACGGCTATATCCGGATCTGCGGCAATCCTTCGGAAGAGCGACGAGAAGCTCAGCCTCGAACAACGCTGCGATCTTGCCGATGCCATCTACGACGACTCCCTCTGGCTTATCGATACCGTGGAGAACCTCCTCGCCATCACACGCGTCGAGGACGGCACCATTCACCTCAACTTCACATCCGAGCTCATCGACGAGGTCATCGAGGCCGCCCTCAGCCATGTCGCCCAAGCATCGCATGGACGTACCGTCACCATCGTGCACACTGACGACATCCTGCTGGTACGCATCGACGTCCATCTCATCATGCAGGTGCTTACGAATCTCATCATGAACGCCTTCAAATACACGCCCGAGGACTCAACTGTCACCATCAGCGCACGTCGCGAGGGTGCGTTCGTCGTGGTGGACGTCGCAGACGATGGGCCGGGTGTGGCAGACTGCGACAAGCCTCATATCTTTGAGTGCTTCTTCACCTCAAGCAATACGCGGCCCGTGGATTCGCGTCGAAGCATCGGCCTTGGGCTGTCGCTCTGCCGTTCCATCGTGGAGGCGCATGGCGGCGTCATCGAAGCTCGCGACAACCACCCCCATGGGGCCGTCTTCCGTTTTACCCTGCCCGCTGAGGAGATCGAGATTCATGAATAATGCCGCTAAGCCACGTATCCTCCTGGTCGAAGATGACCTGACCGTTCAAAACCTCGTTTCGACCGCGCTTGACCTCCACGGCTATGTCGTGAGCAAGGTTTGCAACGGCCAGGCCGCCATCATGGATGCGGTGTCGCACGGCCCCAGCCTCATCATGCTCGACCTCGGCCTTCCCGACATTGACGGTATCGAGGTCATCACGAAGATCCGAAGCTGGTCGGCGGTCCCCATTATCGTCATTTCGGCGCGCTCCGAAGATTCCGACAAGATTGCAGCACTTGACGCAGGGGCAGACGACTACCTCACTAAGCCCTTTTCTGTGGATGAGTTGCTCGCGCGCGTCCGTGCGAATTTGAGGCGCTCATCGATGGCGTCGAGCGAGTCGACAGAAGCGAGCACGTTCGACAACGGTCCGCTGCATATCGACTACGCCGCGGGATACGCGACGAAAGACGGACGCGAGCTCTCGCTCACCCCAACCGAGTACAAATTGCTCGTCCTTCTGGCGAAAAACGTCGACAAGGTGCTCACCCACACCTTCATCACCCGCGAGATATGGGGCACGAGCTGGGACAGCGATCTGGCGAGCCTGCGCGTGTTCATGCGCACCCTGCGCAAGAAGATCGAGGCAGACCCCTCTCACCCCAAGATGATTCAGACGCACATGGGTGTCGGGTACCGCATGCAGCGTCTCTAGCCCACCCCACAAAAAAGTTGCGGTGGAATACGGAGTAGATAAGGCCTTTGACAGCCAAAACAGTCCGTATTCCACCGCAACTGATGGGCGGGGTGGGTTAGAGGCCCAGATAGCTGGTCATGCCTTCGACGGCGAGCTTGGCGCCGGCTACGGCATGGACCACGGTGAGCGGGCCGTTGACCACGTCGCCGGCGGCAAAGACGCCAGGCACGGTGGTCATGCCGCACTCATCGACCGAAAGAAGACCGCGATGGTCGGTCTCCAGACCGCCCGTCGTAAGCACCAGTTTGTCCTTGGGCACCTGCGAGGCCGCAATCACAACCGTGTCGGCGGGCACATGGTCAAGTTCTTCCTCGTAGCCCACCACGTTGTCGTCCTCGTCAAAGATAGCCGTCTCGAAAACCGGACCGTTATCGTCGATGGCGCAAATCGCCTTGCCGCGCACGATCTCGGCACCGTCAAGCTCGGTCAGCTCCACCTCGTCATCGATGGCCGAGATATGGCGCGATCGGGCATACACGGTAACCTTGCGAGCGCCCGAGCGCAGAGCCGTGCGGGCAACATCCATGGCCACGTTGCCGGCGCCGATAACCGCCACGTTCTGACCGATCGCCACGCTCGTGGGATCGACCAGGTAATCGATACCAAACAGTACGTTACCACGCGACTCGCCGGGAATACCCAGCTTGCGGGCGCGCCAGGTACCGGTACCGACAAAGACCGCATCGTAGCCGTCGCGCAACAGGTCGTCGATATGCAGCGCGCCGCCAATGGTGGTCGAGGGACGGACGCGTACGCCAAGCGAGCACATCACGTGACGGTACTTTTGCACGAGAGCACGGGGCAGGCGAAACTCGGGGATGCCGTACTCCAGCACGCCGCCGATCTCGGGGCGTTGCTCAAACACCGTGACGGCACAGCCCAGCTGGGCCATCTTAATGGCCACGGTAATGCCGGCAGGACCGGAACCGACCACGGCAACCTGCTTGCCGCACGACGGCGCGGGCTTCCACTCCTTACGGTCCAAATATGCCGTCGAGATATAGTTCTCGATACTCGAAAAATGCACCGGTGCGCCCTTGCGGCCCTGAATGCACGCGCCCTCGCACTGGCCCGAATGGTTGCAGATCATGGAGCAGACCGCGCTCATGGGGTTGTTCTGGAACAGCAGCTCACCTGCCTCTTCCAGACGACGCTGCTTGAACAAGTCAATGACCTGCGGAATAGGCGTCTGCACCGGGCAGCCTTTAAGCTGGCAGAACGCCCTTTTGCAACCTAGGCAACGATTCGCCTCTTCGACAATGTGGATAGCCACGCAACTCCCCTTTTTGATGTAATCCAATGAGGCGACGATAAAAACCCTTCACCGCCGCCCCCAGTCAAGCAAACTCAATATGCCGCCACGGCAAAAGCCAATGCTATATCTCGCGATGCGGAGCCCCGCAGCGAGCGGACATGCGCTCGAGTGTCGCCAGGCAGCTAGCCGCCGTCGCCGGCACGCTGTTCTCGACCACACAAGGAATCCCCAAACAGGCGGCAGCCGCCCAGGCCACCACGGGCTCAAAGTCATAGCGGCCCGTCTCGCCCACGCCGTGGCACACCAGGCGAGAACCCTTACCATCGCACCAGCCGGCTTCGTCCTCGTTGTCGACGACCTCAAAATCCTTGGCGTGCAGCACGCGAATCTTACTGCCGCATAAGTAGAGCATACGCGCGGTGATTTCCTGCGCCTCGCCAACGACGCTGGGATGCAGCAGCGACACCGGGTCGTAGATCACGCCGAGCGCCGGGCTCGGGACGCGCTCCAGCACCTCACGGCAGCGATCTGGCGTGTTGACCGTCTCGTTCCAGCCGGGCTCGATCAGTATTTGCCCACCCACGGCCTCGGCGCACTCGCAGACGCGCGCGAGTCCATCCATAAACGCATCGAGTGCCTCGTCGGTCATACGGTCGTCAGCAACGCGGTTCTGCACATTGGGACGACCGGTCTCGGTGCCAACCGGACAGCCGCCGAGCATCTGAGCAAAGTTCAAGCACGCCTCGTACTCGGCAAAGTTATCCGTGAGCTGTTGTCGATCGGGCGTCGCCAGATTCTTATAACAGCCGAGCACGGCGACCGAAACGCCCGCCTCATCGAGCACCGCACGCAAATGGTCGGCGAGCTCGCGGGTCAGACCGCATCGATCGATTCCCATTGATGCGTAGAGCACCTTGCTCGGCAGCTGAATGCACGAAAAGCCCAGCTCTCCTGCCATGCGGATGCGTTCCTCGACGGTCCCCTGCGGAAGGTCGTGTAAACGCACGCCCGGAGTAATGGCCCCCACGCTATTCACGCCCCTTATGAGCATTGATGCCCGGGGTGTAGCCGCCAAACGGGTCATCGATGGAGCACACGCCCGAAGGGGCGAGCGGATCGCGCTTACCGGCCAACTTGTCATGATGCATGGTCTCGATATAGGCGAGCACCAGCGGCGCCACGCCCTTCGCGTCGTTTTTGACGACGGGCTCGCTCATGTAGTAGCCAAACGTGCCCTCGCGGTGCGCGGTGTTGCCAAGACCCGCCACCAGGCAGATGTTGTCGAGCGCCAGCTGTCCGTCGCGCTCGGACAGGCACGTGTCGCAGATGCCGTCAAACGCACGGCGGCCGTACTGGTAGTAGCGCTCGCCCAGCACGCCCAGGCGCACGCCCTTCATGATGGCGTTGGCAAAGATGGCGCTGCCCGACTCCTCCAGATAGTTGGGGGCGATATTAGGCAGGTTGATGACCTGGTGCCACATGCCGGTCTTCTCGTCCTGATACGGCAGCATGGCGTCGATCAGGTCGTGGAACATCTTGCGGATCTCGTCCTTCTCGGCCGACATCGAGGGCGGCATGAGCTCCCAGGTATCGATGAGCGCCATGGCAAACCAGCCCTCGGCGCGCAGCCAGAAGTTGGCCGAAAGACCGGTGACGGGATCGCACCAGAACTGCTTGCGGCTCGCGTCGTAGGCGTGATAGTACAGACCGTTGAGGGGGTTGCGCATCAGGTCATGCACGACCTGGAACATATGGAAGCTATCCGAGCAGGCACGGCGGTTGTGGAAGCTCAGCTCGTACTGCATGTAGAACGGCTGCGCCATGTACATGCCGTCGAGCCAAATCTGGTTGGGATAGACGGCCTTGTGCCAAAACACACCCTCTTTGGTACGCGGCTGGGTCTCGAGCTGGCGATAGATCGTGTCCATGGCGGCACGGTACTTGGGCTTGCCCACCAGGTCATAGAGTTTGTAGAGGGTTTTGCCCGCGTTGACGTTGTCGAGGTTGTACTCCTGGGGATCGTAATGCTTGATGGTGCCGTCATCCTGGACAAAGAAGTCGATATAGTCGTCGGCGAAGGTCAGGTAACGCTGCTCGCCGGTGATCTCGTACAGCTCGATGAGCGCCTTGATCATGCAGCCGTCAATGTAATTCCAGGTGTTCTCCTTGCCGGCGCGAAGCTTTTCGATGTTCCAGGCCGGCGCCTGAGGCGTAGAGGTCTCGATCAACTGCTCGATATAACGGTCCAGAATCTTATTGCAACCCATTGCTGTCCCCTCTGACGTTTTTGATGGGTGAACGTTAACCCTAGTGTAACGCGAAGGGGATTATAGGGTGAACGTTAACCCTATAATCCCCGTGAACGGCAGACTTTTAACGGCAAACGGCGGTGAGGCCCGCAGCGATGCGATGCGCCAGGCGCTCATAGCCGGCAGGGCTGTAATGCAGACCGTCCGGCATGTAGAGCTCGCGGTGCTCCGGCAAAAACGGGCTGATGCCGCTTTGCGCATAGAGGTCGATCACCGGCACCGAGTATCGGTCGCAAACCTCCAGCATCGCCTGCACATAGGCATCTTGCGTCAGGCCCAGATGGTTGGCCTCGTTGCTTGCCGGGATATCCTTCTCGTGCTTTCCGCTCGTCTTGCACGGCGTCATAAACACCAGCTTTGCCTGAGGCGAGCACGCCGTGATGGTGCGGATCAGGTAGTCGAGCGCACCGTAGAACTCGTGCACGTCCGTGCTGCCCAGCTCTCCCAGCGGCACGTTACGGCTAAAGTCGTTAACGCCGCCAAAGACGATGCAGATATCTGCCGTGTGATCGATGCCGTCCAAGCGCTCGACAAACGAATCGCTACGGTCGGCCTTGACGGCAATACGCGAACCCTTAATACCAAAGTTCTCGATCGTAGCGCCGCCCAGCAGCGCACCCAGGTGCGAGGTCCAGGAGATATCGTTGCCTCCCCCGCCGCATCCGTTATCGCCCCAGGTCGTCGAGTCGCCAAAGCAGCAAATGGTCGATTCGCTCAAGTTTTTCGTTTCCATATTCTTCTCCTCACCCGCACATCGGCGGTCTTACAGGTACATACCGTTCATTCGCAACATCCGAGGGGCTATGCGTGGGCGCATTCCGCAACTTGCGAATCGAGCCATTCGATATCCTCGGCAAGATGCGCCACGCCCAGGTGGTGTCCACCCGGGCAGACCTCGTGCAGAAGGTTTTCGTCCTTGCCCAGCAGTGCGTAGGCGTCACGAACGATATCGAGCTGCTCGTCTACGTTCGCAAGCCCGCGGGCGCCGTTGAGATGGTCTTTCTCGCAGCTCTGAACCAAGAGCGGCCGTGGCGCGACAAGCGATGCAATGTCGCCCATATCGAGCAGACGCCAGAGTCCAGGCGTGTAATTGCAGCTGCAATTGCCGTTGAGGTGCAGTAGCGAATCATCAACGCCGTACAGATAGCCCGAGACAAACGCCTTGCGCACGCGCGGGTCGAGCGCAGACAGGTACAACGTCATGTAACCGCCGCCCGAAAAACCAAAGCAGCCCAGGTCGTCCATGGCAATGTCCCCGCGTGTCTCCAAGTAATCAATCAAGCGCATGTTGTCCCAGGCGTTGAGGCCCGCGACCGTAAGACCCAGCGGCTCGGCCATACGTGCTTGATTCAGACACGTACCGCGCAGGTAGCTGTTCTCGTCGTCGCCCTGACCCTTCCAGTCACGACGGTATCCCCAACCACGCGCATCGGGGCAGACGGTCACGTAACCCATGCGCGCTAAACGCAGACCGTAGTCGTAATTGAACTTACGCACGGCATCGTCGACCGCCGGCACGCCCGCAACGCCGGCTATGCTTGCAGCACCCGCCCCCTGGTGACCATGCGGGCAGATATAGCAGCGCTTGAGTCCCCGCTCGTCAAGCTTGGGGCGGGACGGCTCCAACAGGTAAAACGGCATCCACACATCGTGCTCAACCTGCAACACCGCATGAGTACGCACGATGCTGCCGGCAACCCGCACGCGATTGAGCTCACGAATCTCAATCGGGGCGCGGTCCATAAGCGAAAGACCCAAAATATCGTACAGACGAGTCCTGGTCGCAGCCTTCCATGCCTCAAAGTCTGTGGGAGTCTTGCCCGTAAATGCGGCCGAGCGCCCCTCGCGCTTCAGTCGGGCGCGCAGCGCAGGTTCGTCCTCGTAGTACGTCTCGATGTGCACGGTGCGGCCATTGGCAGATAGCCCGGCCGTCTCTACCGCATCACCGTCGCCGCCCTCGGGATCCCAACCATCCGTGCCGGCAAGCACTCGGTCACGCGCATAGCGTTCGGAATCCTGACCGGTCAGGCAATGCGCCCACGGCACCCAAGCGGCAGTATCACCCGCCGGGCCAAACAGGGCACCGCCGGCATACAGGGTGCCGTCATGTGCCGCTGGCTTATTCCAATCCCACCAACCCTCGAGTGAAATATGGGGGCCCAGCCAGCATTCGAGCAAAACGGTCTGGGCCCACTCGCGCCATGGACGACCCAGATAGACCGATCCGGGGGCAATGCCCTCATCGGCTGTAAACGAACAGCCATGAAACACAAATCCGTACGGCTCGCCCTGAGGCGTGGAGGCTGCCGTTACATACCCGTTGACATCCATATCGCGGTTGAGCGAGCGAATCTCACACCCCTCAAAGTAGGCACGCGCGCCGCCAAAGATAAAGTCGACATCGCCCTCGATCCGGCAACGTCGAAAATACTGCCGCCCCACGCGGCGCGGGGCGAACTGCTTGGGTCCTATGAACCCGCCCGGTTTGACTTCGCGTGGGGGCAACGGACCCAAAAACAGGGTGTCCTGGCGTCCCGTAATGCAGCAGGCGTCGACCACCAAACGGTCGCCGTCGGCATACAGGGCAATCGCCTGGCCGACCTCGCGCCCATCACCGGCGTTGTTTTCGATTGTTAGACCCGCAAGCGTCACGTCGTCGGCATCGACCAGCACCGTGTACGTACGGAAGGTGCCGAGTCTTCCATCCTGGCCGCTACCATCTTCCGAAGGCATCTTGGCACCCAGGCCTCCCACGATACGCACGCTGTCGGCCGTCTCGCCCTCGAGCGTCACATGCGGACGACGAATTTCGACCCGTTCGCGGTACTCACCCGGCGCCACCAGCACGCGCACCGGCACGGTCGCATCGGGCACACACCGCTCCGCCGCCTCGAGCGCCGCCGAAATGCTGCGATACGCGCCTTCGCGTTCGAGCGATACCTCAAAGAGCTGTTCTTTACCACTCATCTGTCATTACGCTTTCTGTCACAGAACACCCACCATGCAATACCGGCACCTATAGATTGCGTGCGACAGCCGGGCAGACCCGACCGTCGCACGCCTCAACATGCCGTATTCACTTGTGCAGGAGCACTACCCTACGCGCGGATAACCTTGTCGACGTTTTGCAGCTGCAGCTCGTCGCCATCCTGACCCTCGATGCGCACGTTCTGCAGGTCGAGGACTTTCACGTTCTGCGCGATGATGCCCTGGCGCACCATGGGCTCCACGCCGCAGGCCATGGCCGGCACAAAGGGCTCGGCATCGGCGGCAAAGGTCACATGGACATCCTGGAACGTCAGGCGCGTCACCTTGCTCTCGGGAAGGCCCGTGATATAGGCCGCGGCCGCATGGCAGTTGGTGGCCTCGATATCGCAAAACGTCGTGGCGCCAAAGCCGGGCGTACGGTCGTCGACGGGCAGCGCCTCGCGAGACTGCACGTAGTCGGTCTTGCCGTCCCTGTCGCAGAAGTAGAACGAGTTGACCACGAAGGGCGTGAGCACCTTATCCATGCGAATGTGCTCGAAGGTGATGCCCTCGTTGACGGCGTCCTTGCCGCGTCCGCGGCGTGTCTTGACGCGCAGGCCGCGGTCGGTGCGCTCAAAGAGGCACTTGCTCACGGTGAGGTCCTTGATGCCGCCGGCGGCCTCGGATCCCAGCACCACGGCGCCGTGGCCGTCGTGCATGTAGCAGTGCGAGATCAGCACGTCGTGCGTGGCGGGACGAAGCTCGGGCTCGATGCCCAGTTTGCCGCTCTTGATGGCGATGCAGTCGTCGCCCACCGAGAACTGACAGCCAAGGATGCGGACAAAACCGCAGCTCTCGGGATCGAAACCGTCGGTGTTGTGGGAGTTCTTGGGACCCTCGATGGACAGGCACAGGGCATCGACGTGCTCGCACAGAATGGGATGGATATTCCACGCCGGGCTGTTGCGCACGGTAAAGCCGGCAAGGCTCACGTTTTCGCACTCGGACAGGAAAATCATGCGCGGGCGGGCGACCTCGCGGCCCTCCTCGGGACGGAAGATGTTCTTAAAGTCCTTGTTCCACCAGTTGTCCTCGGCAAAATCGGTCTGGCCGTCGATGGCGCCGCGGCCATAGATGCACACGTCGTGCACGCTCAGGCCCGTAAAGGTCGAACAGTAGGTCGAAAAGCTCTCGCCTTCCCAGCGGCCCAGGGGCAGCATGTCGGTGCCAGCATACCCGGCGCCCTCATCGCCCGTGACCGTGCCCGGAATGTAGGCAAGCGCCGCGCGGTCGTGACGGGCCAGCAGCACCGCGCCCTCGGCAAGCTCGATGTTGATATTGCTCTTAAGGAAGAGGGACTTGATGCGGTAGTTGCCGGCGGGGATCAGCACGCGCCCGCCCTTGGGGCAGGCCATGATGGCAGCCTGAATGTTGGTGGTGTCATCGTGCTCGGCATCGCCCTTGGCGCCGCAGTCGCGAACGTTGATGGTAAAGGGCTCCGCCGGCGTGGTGACGCCTACGCTCAACTCGCGCTCGCCGCAGACAAAGCGGATCAGGTTGCGCTTGCCGGGGGTCAGGCCATCGACATAGGTCTCGACCGTATTCGTGGTACCGGCGGGCTCATCGTTGACAAAGATCTCCCACGTATCGGCACAGGTAAAGTAGCCGCCATCGTCGAGCTCGATAACGGCCGCGCGGGCATTGCGCCAGATAACGTTCGTCTCCATGGGTCTCTCCCTCAAATGTAATCAGAAGTTCATACTACTCGTTTTTAAAAAAGGGCCGTACCCGCCGGTGGATCTCCGGTGGCACGGCCCTGTGGTTTGGACGATGCGCCTGCCCTACTCGGCGGGAATTACGCTGCCGTCCTGGAAGCCAACATTGTTGTGTGCAAAGCAGTCCTCGTACTTAAAGCCGGAGAGCTCCTCGCAAAGCGCCTTGACCTCGGGCTTGACGTCGGCCATCTTGCCACCCTCCTTGACACGGTGGATCTCGTCGCAAAGGATGTCGCACTGCTCCTTGTCAATCTTGATGCCGCGGGCAAGGACGGCCGCGAGCAGGAAGAAGCCGGCGCAGCCGATGAGCATGTAGCCGCAGATGTACAGAGGCACGGTGGCGGGCTGGGTCACGGCGTCGCTGTTGCCGGCGGTCTGAATGAAGCCGGAGGCAGCAAGGACGATAGCCCATACGTTGACGGCAACAGCCTGGGCAATCTGCTGGCAGAGCTGCTGAGCGGAGCTGTAGATGCCCTCGCGGCGACGCAGGGTGATGAGCTCATCGACATCGGGGATGTAGTTGAGCAGAACATCGGGCAGATACTGGAAGCCAACGTAGAAGAACTTCCAGATGGCGAAGATGATGGGGTAGGCAATCATGGCGATGGCGACCGTGGAGGTGCCGTTGATCTGACCAAAGGCGAAGTAGTTGTAGGCGATGATGCACGCAGCGCAACCGACGTTGGCCAGGTACCAAGACTTGTGGAAGCCCTTCTTGGCCATGAGGGCGACCCAGATGGCGGTGCAGACGATAGCGACGACCTTGCCGGGCATCTCCATCACGGACTCGTAGGACTTAGGAATCTGCAGACAGTAGACGATGAAGAAGGACAGGCACGCAGACCAGCAGGCAGCGGCGAGCTTCGTGGAGACCTGCGCATACAGGACCTTGCGGAAGGACTTGTTGCGGAAGGTAGAGATAACGTCGATGAAAAACTTCTTGATACCCTCGCCGACGCTCTCAATCTTCTCCTGAGCGACCTCCTCGGGGGTGTGCTCCCACGTGGACAGGTACACGCACAGCAGCGAGATTGCCATGACCGAAGCATTGATCGTAGCGATGATGAAGTAGCTGAACGGGTTGGTCTCACCGAAGGTGCCAAAGCCAAAGCCGACGAGTGCTGCCATAAGGAAGCCGGCGGCGTTACCAAAGAGGTGCTTGTAGCCGGTGAGGTACGTACGCTCCTTGAAGTCGTCGGTCATCTCGATGGTAAGCGGCGACAGGTTGGCGGTGCAGAACGTGTACGCGACGTTGTAGATCAGGTACAACACAAAGTAGTACGGGAAACCAAACGGCGTAGCCACAAAGATGAGCGGCTCGGCGACCATCATCGGGATAGCCAGCAAGATCCAGAAACGGCGGCGGCCAAAGATGCGGCCGATCTTAGTAGCGTAGAAGTTATCGGCCACAAAGCCCATGAGCGGGCACAGAATGGCGTTGAGATAGATGGCGAACGAGCTGATCAGCGCAGCCTCGCCTGCGGACAGACCGCACTCCGTGGACAGGAACAGCACCATGTAGCTGTGCGTAAAGCTCAGGGCACCGGAGTTGAGCATGCCGCCCATACCAAAGCCCAAGCGCGTCCAGAATGTGATCTTGCGCTTTTTACCGATCTTGTTAGTCATCGAGCTCCCTCTCTTTTCTCGATTGTCTTGTAACAAGACATTGGAGTCCATACCGATGTCTGTCTGCATATCGCCCACTCGTAGGGTGAACGTTTAGCTAGATTATGCTCGATTGCATATGATAGGTGAACGTTCACTTGTATATTATCCTTGAACGGTCGTTTTTTGCCGTTAAACGGACATCTGACTTGAAAAAAATCACGATTACATGGGTATTGAGTGGGTTTAAATTTGAGGTCGATTAGGTGAACGTTTATTGTTTTCGCCGCTCCCGTACCCTCAGGAAGACACGCCCGAACAGACAGAACAAACATGGCCCCGCCGGGAACACTCCCGACGGGGCCATGGTCAATAGCGCCCTATGCGAACCCATTTACCGCTACAGGCAGACGCCATCCTTCCAAATGCTGATCTCGTGGCAGCTGCGACGCTCGGCACTCGTAAGCTTGCCGCTCGCCGTTTCTAGCACCAGCTGGTACAGGTCGTGGGCAGCCTCGTCGAGTGTACGCTCGCCCGTGGCGACCACGCCGGCGTTAAAGTCCATCCAGTTGGCCTTGTGGTCGCACAGACGCTGGTTGGTGAACACCTTGAGGGTAGGCGCCGGTGCGCCAAACGGCGTGCCGCGGCCGGTCGAGAACAGGATTACGTGGCAGCCGGCAGCCGTCAGGGCCGTGGTGGATACCATGTCGTTGCCCGGACCGCACAGCATGTTCAGGCCATGCTTGGTAGCCTGACCGGCATACGGCAGTACGTCGACGATGGGGGCAGATCCGCCCTTTTGCACGCAGCCGCAGCTCTTGTCCTCGAGCGTGGTAATGCCGCCGTCCTTGTTGCCGGGGCTCGGGTTCTCATAGACGACCTCGCCGTGGCTGATAAAGTAGCCCTTAAAGCCGTTGAGCATGTCGGCAGCTGCGTTAAAGACGTCCTGGCTCTCACAGCGATCGAGCAGAATGCTCTCCGCGCCAAACATCTCGGGAACCTCGGTGAGCACCGACGTGCCGCCGCGGGCGACAACCATATCGCTCACGCGACCGATCGTGGGGTTGGCGGTAATGCCCGAAAGACCGTCAGAGCCGCCGCACTTAAGGCCAATGACCAGCTCGGAGGCAGGAATGGGCTCACGCTTGGCCTGCTTGGCCAGGTCGGCAAGCTCGGACAGGATCTTGTGACCCTCGACCTGCTCGTCGGCTACATCCTGGCAGGCGAGGAATCGAACGCGCTCGCGATCGAAGTCACCGAGCTCGTCGAGTACCTGCTGGTGCGTGCAGTTTTCGCAACCGAGGGACAGGAACAGCACACCCGCAGCGTTTGCGTGACGCGAGAGCGCCACCAGCAGACGGCGCGTCTGGGCATGGTCGGCACCGGTCTGCGAGCAGCCAAAGGGATGCGGGAAGTAGTAAACGCCCTCCAGCGAGCCCTCGACCAGATCCTGAGCCTGCTCGCACATGGCACGTGCGACCTCGTTGACGCAGCCGACCGTGGGGATGATCCACAGCTCGTTGCGCGTGGCGGCGCGGCCGTCAGCGCGGCGGAAACCCATAAAGGTCTCGGGCTCAACCGGCTCAACGACCGGATGCGTCGGGTTGTAAGCGTACTCGACCTCGCCCGAAAGGTTGGTCTTGACGTTATGCGTATGAAGCCACTGACCGGGCTGGATGTCGCCCGTCACGTGGCCGATAGGAAGACCGTACTTGACGACGTCCTCCCCCGCCGCAATGGCGCGCACGGCCATCTTGTGGCCCTGCGGAATATCCTCCGCGGCCACGATCTCGCCCACCCCGGGAACCGCGACGGCGGTGCCCTTGGCAAGCGGCGACAGCGCAACGATCACGTTGTCGGCCGGATTGATCTGGATAGTATTCATTACAAAGAGTCCTAACCCTACAGGTTGAGCAGAAGTCAGCGGGCGCCCGCCAGTTGCCCGGCGGGCGCACAGAAGGATTTAGGCCTGGGCGTTGGCAAATGCCTGCTTGGCGCCCTCGGCGCGCACAACGGCAAGCGCGTTGACGACAAACTCCTCAAGGCCGGCGATCTGCGTAAGGCCCTCGCCCCACATCTGCTCGTTGCTGAGCACGTCGTGCACCAGCTCGGCATCGTCTGCACCGGCGTGGGCGGCGTAGAAATCGAGCACGAAGGCATCGTCCTGAGCGGTGTACTCGGTGCCGTCGGCGCGGCGCAGGTGCAGGCCGTCACCCTCGCGAGCAACGAGCTCCTGCGTATAGAAGGCAATGAGCGTAGCGAGGCTCGTCGACAGGCACTTGGGCAGGTTGCCGGTCTCGGCAACATAGTCCTTGAGCGTGGGCAGGTCGCGAGCACGCCATTTGGCGGTTGAGTTGAGGCAAATGGAGAGCAGCGCGTGGTCGATAAACGGGTTGTCGAAGCGGTTCTCGACGGCGGCGGCAAAGGCCTTGCAGTCCTCGACATCCAGATCGGCGGCAAGCGTCGGGATGACCTCGTCGTAGAGCATGGTGTTCATGAAGCCACGGACGGTCTCGTCGTGCATGCAATCGCGCACGATGTCAAAGCCGGCAACCCAGGAGCCCGGAACAAAGGCAGTGTGGGCGCCGTTGAGGATGCGGACCTTGCGCTTCTTGTACGGGGTGACATCGGGGGTCACAAAGACGCCCGGCAGGCCGGCCTTCACGAAGGGCAGACGCTCCTTGAGCGACTCATCGCCCTGGATGCCCCACATCTGGAAGGGCTCGCGCACGGCCAGGAAAGGATCCTCGTAGCCCAGGCGCTCGGCCACGGCAGCGGCCTCCTTGGGGTCGCGGATGCGGCCGGGGACGATAGTGTCGACGAGCGTGGTGCAGACGGTGCAGTCGTTGGCCATCCACTGCGCAAACTCGTCCTCCCAGCCCCAGTCGCTCACGTACTGGTTCATGATGCGCAGCAGCTCCTCGCCGTTGTGATCGATGAGTTCGCAGGCGAGCACGATGACGCCCGGCTTGCCGGCGGCCCAGCGGGTGTGGAGCACCTGGGCAAGCTTAGCGGGGAAGCTCGCGGGCGGCATGTCGTCGGCCTTGCAGGACGGATCGTAGGCAATGCCAGCCTCGGTGGTGTTGGAGACGATAATCTCCAAATCGTCGGAGACGGCGACCTCCATCATGGCGCGGTAGTCGTCCTCACGATACGGATTGAGGCAGCGGCTGCAGGCGCTGATCACACGGGACTCGTCGACCGTGTTGCCGTTCTCCTTGCCGCGCACCAGCACGGTGTACAGGTCGTCCTGGGCATTGATGCCATCGGCAAAGCCAAAGGCGCCACTGATGGGCTGTACCATGACAACCTTGCCGTTCCAGCCGGTTGCCTCGTTGCCCATGTCAAAGAAGCGGTCGACGAAGGCGCGCAGGAAATTGCCCTCGCCAAACTGCAGAACCTTCTCGGGCGCGTCCTTGGGCAGCAGGTAGCCCTTGTAGCCAATCTTCTCGAGCGTCTCGTAGCTGATGTTCTCCATCGATGTCTCTCCTTAGATTGCTGTTAGCGTGCAGGCAAAACGGGGGCGCCGCGTGTGGCAACGGCGCTCCCGAGTTCGGTGTGGTTCGATGCGGGTTTAGGCCTCGACGGTATCCAGGTCAAAGCCAAAGTAGCGGACCGCGTTGTTGTAGCTGATGTCGCGCACGATGGCTCCCAGCAGCTCCATGTCGGCCGGATACTTGCCCTGCTCGACCCACTCGCCGATCACGCCGCACAGCACGCGACGGAAGTACTCGTGACGCGGGTAGGACAGGAAGGAGCGGGAATCGGTAAGCATGCCCACAAAGTTGCCCAGCACGCCCTCGTTAGCCAGAGCCGTGAGCTGCTCGCGCATACCAACCTCGTTGTCGTTGAACCACCAGGCAGAGCCGTTCTGGATCTTGCCGGCGGTCGGAGCCTCCTGGAAGCAGCCCATCACGGTATCGATCATGGTGTTGTCGATGGGGTTCAGGCTGTACAGGATGGTCTTGGGCAGACCCGTGGACTCCTGGATGGAGTTGAGGAAATCGGCCAGCTGGTCGGACGGCGTGTAGTTGGAGATGCAGTCGTAGCCGGTGTCGGGACCGAGCTTGGCGAACATAGCGCGGTTGTTGTCACGCTTGCAGCCAAAGTGCAGCTGCATGGCCCAGCCAAGGCGGACATACTCGCCGGCGACGAACTGCATAAAGGCCGTCTTGTACTTGAGGACCTCGTCCTCGGCAAGCGGCTCGGCGGCAAGGCCCTTGGCAAAGATAGTCTCGATCTCGTCGGCGGTAGCCGGAACGTACATAACGTAGTCGAGCGCGTGGTCGGAAGCGCGGCAGCCCAGCTCGTGGGCAACGTCGTAGCGCTTGGAGATGGCAGCCTTCATGCCCTCGAAGTCGCTGATCTCAACGCCAGCAACCTCGGAGAGATGCTTGCAGTAGTCGGCGAACTCCTGGCCACGCTCGATGCGCAGGGCGGCATCGGGGCGCATGGCGGGAACGACCTGAACGTCAAAACTGTCGTCGGCGGCAATCTTCTTGTGCCACTCAAAGCTGTCGGCGGGGTCGTCGGTAGTGCAGATCATGCGGACGTTGGACTGCTTGATCAGGTTGCGGCAGGTAAAGCTGGCCTCAGCGAGCTTGGCGTTGGCAAGGTCCCAGACCTCCTGAGCGGTTTTGCCGTTCAGGACGCCCTCGTAGCCAAAGTAACGCTTAAGCTCCAGGTGGCTCCACTCAAAAACGGGGTTGCCCACGCAACGGCCCAGGGTCTCGGCCCACTTTTGGAACTTCTCGCGAGCAGGGGCGTCGCCAGTGATAAAACGCTCGTCGACGCCGTTGGCACGCATCAGGCGCCACTTGTAGTGGTCGCCGCCCAGCCAAACCTCGGTGATGTTCTCGAAACGCTTGTCCTCCCAAATCTCCTTAGGAGAAATGTGGCAGTGATAGTCGACGATGGGCATGCCCTCGGCAAAGTTGTGGAACAGCTCCTCGCCGGTCTTGGTGCTCAGCAGGAAATCCTGATCGTCCATAAAGTTTTTCATCAAACAGCCCCTTTGCTGGCAAGGCGGGCGCACGGCGCGCTCGTTATCCTTTAGGTGAACGTTCACTATACTAATCCATTGCACCTCAAAAGGTGAACGTTCACCTAACCACCACGGGGTGAACGGTAGATTTTGCCCGTTCAACGGTTGCTGGGGATGTGACTTGCATGTATTGCGGACTGGTTGGCGTCCCCGAACACCGAACTTGAGCGCTTTTGCTCAGGTGGGTCATGTCCCGACGTACATTTTTGGGAGTATTCAGCATTGGAGCGCACCGTGCGCCATCCTCAGCGTCCTATTTGGAACGCAGATAGCGCCCGATCGGCATAAAAAGTGCCCCCGATGGCAAATTACGCCATCGGGGGCACTTAAAACAGTCGTTCTGCACCTCATTCAGGGCATGCCAATGCTGAATACTCCCAAAAATGCACGTCGCAAGAGGGGGTACCTGCTCAATCGGCTAAATACCCGCAAGTTCGCAGTAGCGGTCGACATTGCTGGCAAATACCATCTCGACGGCGCCCTTCTGGACGGGCACCGTCGGGGTCCTTCCCCACAGCAGATAATCGCCCAGCGTCTTAGCGCCGCGATACGCCAGGCTCGTCGGGTCCTTATAGACAATATTGGTAAAGATACCGCGGCGCAAGGCCAGAGCACTTTCGGGAAACAGGTCGTTGCCGATCACCATGACCTGACCGGCCTTGCCGGTCGAGACGAGCGCGTCGGCAACCACTTCGGAACCAACGGCAAAAACGCTACAGATAAGTTCGGGGGCGTCCGGCGCACTCAAGCGCTTTTCGAGCTCATGCTCGAGTTGTTTGACTTGCGCATGGGCACCTGCAAGATCCTCAACCTGCCATGGAATATCACGTTCGCGCAGGTAATTGTGGAAGGCGCGGGCGGTTAGATAGTGCGAATCGGTATATGGGTCGCCTGTCAAAAGGAGCACGCGGGCGTCGGCCCCAGAAGCATGGACCAGGTTTGCCGCCTGCTCGGCCATAAGGCTGCCTGCCGTCGAATAATCGGCCAAGCTCGCACCCAAACGATTCAAATGCGGACGGTCGCCGTCGACAAGCTCAATCGTCACGCCCGCCTCGGCGATCTGCCCCAAAAGCTCAGTCGCACGATCGTCGCCCGGCGCATAGGCGAGCAAGCCATCAATCTTCTCGCCCACCTGCAGACGCTCGTCGATTTGCTCGAGTGCATCAGCGTAGCCGCCCACGCCAAATTCAACGCGCTCAACCGTAATGCCCCGGTCGATGACCTCCTGTTCAAAGCGATTGCAGCCTTCCCACAGGTAACGGAAAAAGTACGCTCCCTCGCGCGATGCGCGGGGCAGGCAAAACACCAGATTGATATCCTTGCGGCGCAGGCTTGAGGCACTTGTGTTGCGGTGATAGCCCATGGCCTCGGCCTTAGCGTTCACCTTGGCGCGCACGGATTCGCTCACGCCGGCCTTTCCCGTCAGGGCCTTGTGCACGGTATTGATGGAAACGCCAAGCTCGGCGGCTATGTCCTTCATGGTTACGCGAGCGCTCATGCGGTTACTCCGTTATAGATAAGTTGCCAATTAATAGTCGAGTTAACGATACCCCAAAAATACTCTTCGACTCGCCGTGCTCTCCCTCAAATGCACAAAGCGCCCCGCGAACGGATGCCCGCGGAGCGCTTGGATGTCCGGACCTTATTTGATACCGCGGCCCAAGTCTTCGGCGATTTTGTCCACACCCTTAAGTGCGGCGCACGTCTTTTTGTTGGAGCAATGCCCCGTGCAAACGCCGCCCTGAGCGCAGTCGGCACAGGTGCCCTTGCGGTAGATGCGCACGCATACCGCGACAAACGCAATACCGATAACAGCCAGTACAACAATATCGATAGGTGCCATAGTAAGCCTCCTCTAGTTAGCCATCACTTACTTTACCTCATTCTCCACCTAGCAAAAAGGAACAGGTTTATTTTGCTCGGTTTTATCTGCGGAAACGCCACATCTCTCCCACCAAAAAAGCCCGAGTGTCGCTGGGACACCCGGGCTCGTGGAAAGGGGTTAATCCTTATTTGGACTTAAGCGGAAACTGCGGCGGAAGCAGTGTTGGTCTCGTCCTCGTCGGTCCATGCATGCTTGGGCATGGGACGGAAGATCTGGAAGAGCATCGCAACCAGCAGCACAATGGCCACAACCGTCCAGATGCCAAACTGACCCAGAACAAGCAGGTTGTAGAACTGGTTGATGAACAGGCCGATCACCCAAGCGAAGGCGCACTCGTAGCCGATGGCAATCGCGGTCCACTTGCCGGAGTCCATCTGGTTGCGGATGGTGCCAATGGCGGCAAAGCACGGAGCGCACAGCAGGTTGAAGGCGCCGAAGGCAACGCAAGCGCCCATGGTGGGGAACATGCCGGCAAACGCGGTCCACAGGCTCGGGTCGGTCTCGCCCGCGTCGGCGACGGACAGCAGCGAGCCGGCGGTGGCGACAACGTTCTCCTTGGCGACGAGGCCAGAGACGGTCAGTGCGGTTGCCTGCCAGGTGCTAAAGCCGAGCGGGGCGAAAATCCAAGCGACCAGGTTGCCCAGCATGGCGAGCACGGAGTAGTCCATAAACTCCTCGGGGATGCCGTCCATCGCAGGCAGGAAGCCAAAGGAACCATTGTAGCTACCAAAGTTGGACAGGAACCAAACCACGACAGTGGACGCGAAGATGACCGTGCCGGCCTTCTTGATAAAGGCCCAGCAGCGCTCCCACACGTGCAGCGCCCAAGAGCGGATCGCCGGGAAGTGGTAAGCGGGGAGCTCCATGACAAACGGGGTCGGGCGACCGGCGAAGAGCTTGGTCTTCTTGAGCATGAGGCCCGAGGCGATGACGGCAAAGACGCCCAGGAAGTAGAAGAGCGGGCTGATCCACGCCGCGGTGGTGGAAGAATCGCCGATGATGGAGCCCATGAGCAGGGCGATGATCGGCAGCTTGGCACCACAGGGGATGAACGTGGTGGTCATGACCGTCATGCGGCGGTCCTTCTCGTTCTCGATGGTCTTGGTGGCCATGACGCCGGGGACGCCGCAGCCCGAGGACACGAGCATGGGGATAAAGGACTTACCGGACAGGCCAAAGCGGCGGAACACGCGGTCCATGATGAAGGCGACGCGGGCCATATAGCCGCAGTCCTCCAGGAAGGACAGCATGACGAACAGCAGGAACATCTGCGGAACGAAGCCGAAGATGGCGCCCAGGCCGCCAACGATACCGTCGCAGACCAGCGAATCGACCAGGCCACCGTCCTCGGTGCCACCCGCCACGAGGGCATCGTGCACCATGGTGGTGATACCCGGGACATAGGGGCCGTACTGTGCCGGGTCGACCGAGTCGGCGTCGTCACCCGCGGCCTCGACAGCTGCGTCGTAGGCGTCGCGACCCTGGCCGAGCACATACCAGCCGTCGGTGCCGAAGAGCTGGTCGTTGGTAAAGTCGGTCACCGTGCCGCCCAAGGTGGAAACGGCGATGTAGTACACGCAGAACATGATGACCACAAAGATCGGCAGGCCCAGGATACGGTTGGTAACCACACGGTCGATCTTCTCGGAGGTGCTCATCTTGGCCGGGGCCTTGGTGAGGCACTCGTCGATGATGTGTGCGATCACGCCGTAGCGCTCACCGGTGATGATGGACTCGGCGTCATCGTCGCAGTCCTGCTCGCACTGAGCGACCAGCTCTTCGACGCGAGCGGCCTTCTCCTTGGTGAGGTTGATGAGCTTGCAGGCGTCCGCATCACGCTCGAACAGCTTGACGGCGTAATAGCGGCGCTTGTTAGCGGGAACGCTCGCAGGCAGATTGTTTTCGATGTGGTCAAGAACGTCCTCGATGGAGGAATCGAACTTGTGCTCCGGCACCTGGCCCTTGGAAGCAGCAGACTTCTTGACCTGCTCGAACAGCTCCTTGATACCCTTGTTCTTAAGAGCGGAGATCATCATGACCGGGCAGCCGAGCTTCTTGGAGAGCTTGTCCGTGTCGATCTTGTCGCCGTTCTTCTCGACCAAGTCGGCCATGTTGAGGGCAACAACCACGGGCAGGCCGGTCTCGATAACCTGAAGCGCCAGGTACAGGTTACGCTCGAGGTTGGTGGCATCGACAACTTGGACGACAACATCGGGCTCGCCGCTCATGAGGTAATCGCGCGAGCATTGCTCCTCGGGGCTGTAGGGGGAAAGCGAGTAGATGCCGGGGAGGTCCGTGATGGTAACGTTCTTGTCGCTTAGGAGCTTGGCCTCCTTTTTCTCAACCGTGACGCCGGGCCAGTTGCCAACGTAGCCGTTGGCGCCGGTGATCAGGTTGAAAAGCGTGGTCTTGCCGCAGTTGGGGTTACCCGCCAGCGCGACATGGATCTGAGAATCCGCCATTCAATCCTTCTTCCTTGTGTGCCCGCGCTGCTTTCTCCGCGCAGGCTGGATAATGTGCTTCAAAGATGCTGCATTAAGTTAGAAATACCTAACTTTATCTGCAGAAATATACGTCGCGAGCCCTTACTGGACCTCGACGACGGCCGCCTCCTCCTTGCGGATGGAAAGCTCGTAGCCGCGTACGTTGATCTCGACCGGATCACCGAGCGGTGCTACCTTTACGACCTTGAACGAAGTGCCCTTGATGAGCCCCAGGTCCATAAGGTGGCGGCGAAGCGCGCCCTCACCGTGAAGCTTGACGATGGTGGAGCTCTCGCCCACCTTAACGTCACCCAACGTCTTCATCCTCTTGTCCCCCTTTCGGTTTTTATCAAATGCTGTGGACTAACCGACGGTCATGATGTGCATGGCAACCTTGGAATCGATGCCAAAGCGTGCGCCGAGCACAGTGACGATGATATTGGCGCCACTCGAGCTCACCACGTGGATTTCGCTGCCCTCGACAAAGCCGAGGTCCTTGAGGTGGTGCTTCATATCCTCATTGCCCTTTACACGAGACACGCGCACGGTTTCGCCCGCTTTTACCATCGAAAGCGGCATTGCCGGCATCTGCGGTCCGCAAGACATGAGTGGCTCCTAACGTCAGTTCGTCCTCAACATCGACGCGGTAAAAGTTAACCACGCCTATGTTCGCTTTAGTAAACTAACACGTGGTTAACTTTTTGGAAAGGGTCCCCATTCAGATTTCGAAAAAGTTTCCTATACGAAACAAAAGGGCGCGGCAAAGACCATCTCTTTGCGGTGCCTTGTCATACCAATTTATGCAACAAGGGGACTGTCCCCTTGTCACATTGTTGAGGTTAGAGCGAGAGGTTTCTGATCGACGTGACGCAGGAGGCCTCATCCACGCCCGAAACGCGGAACACGACGTCTTCGCCACATTCGCCACAGAGTGCCATGAGCCCTATAACGTCGCGACCGTCGGTATGGCGGTCACCGATGCTGACCGACACGTCACTACGATGCTTGGCGATAATGTCATAGAGCAGCGCAACCGGGCGGGCATGCAATCCCAACGGATCTTTAATCGTCTTTGTAAACTCGACCATGTCCCCTCCCACGACATCGTACATTCGGCTGGCAAACCCAGCCATGTGGTAGTTATTGTAGCGTTAGATGCTTGTTGAAGCCCGCCAGAAGGCTCAACCGGAAAGTGCGACCCGTTATTTGGCTGGATTCTGGGACGCAGTTTCCCAAAGGGGCCTGTTTGGGAAACTGCGACCCGTTTTGGACGCAAATTCTGGGACGTAGTTTCCGCGACGCCCAGTCAACCTATACCCTCGCAACCTCGGCGTATAAAAAACGAGGGAAGGCACGCGTCCTTCCCTCGCAACGGGCAATATGTAGTCGCTCGCCTACATCAGGCGCAGGCTGACGTCCTTGAGCTGGGCGCCGGAAACGGCACTCGGGGCGCCCGACATGAGGTCGGAGCCGCTGGCCGTCTTGGGGAACGCCATGACGTCGCGGAT
>CATVTM010000001.1 GCA_958346935.1 uncultured Collinsella sp. | reverse complement strand
GTCTTGCGCAGGACTGTAGAGCAGGAAACTTAGCCCGTGCCGGGCCCGCTGAGACCAGACCGGCGGGATAGACCAGTTCAGATGGGGCTTTGATGCATGGGTGGTCTGTTGTTGTGCAAATGGGTATCATACTGAGGTTACTGCATCGACTCTGCGATGCATTGTTGTATGTGCCCGGCGGTCGGTTTGCCAGAAGCGCCCCGTCGGTTGTTCCAGACCCGTTTCGAAGAAAGGAAACAACACTCACTTATGGCAGCTAAAAAATCATCTCCCTTGAAGATCATCCCGCTCGGCGGCCTTGATGGCATCGGCAAGAACATGACGGTCTTCGAGTGCGGCGACGACATGGTGCTCGTCGACGCTGGCCTCATGTTCCCCGACGACTCCCAGCCCGGCATCGACCTGGTGCTCCCGGACTACACCTACGTTTTGGAGAACGAGGAGAAGCTCCGCGGCATCATCGTCACCCACGGCCACGAGGACCACACCGGTTCGCTTCCGTACCTGCTGCAGGATCTTAACAACAAGGTGCCTATCTTCTCGAGCAAGCTGACGCTTGGCTTTATCGAGGGCAAGCTCTCTGAGTTCCGCATCCGTGCACCTAAGTTCCGCGAGGTCAAGGGCGGCAGCCACGTCAATCTTGGCGGCATCTCGCTCGACTTCTTCTCGATGACGCACTCCATTCCGGGTGCTCTGGGCGTGTTCATCCGCACCAACCAGGGCACCGTTATGCACACCGGCGACTTTAAGCTCGACCAGACGCCCATCGATGGCGTCACGCCCGACTATGCCGCTATTAGCCGTTTCGCCAAGCAGGGCATTGACCTGCTGCTGTCCGACTCCACCAACGCTACGGTCCCCGGCTTTACCAAGTCCGAGGCCGAGGTTGGCCCCAACCTGCTGCACGCCATCAAGAATGCCCCGGGCCGCGTGTTCGTCGCGTCGTTCTCGAGCCACATCCACCGTCTGCAGCAGATCTGCGATGCTGCTCGTAAGTGCGGCCGCAAGGTCGTTGTGACCGGTCGTTCCATGCTCACCAACACCCGCGTGGCGCGCGAGCTCGGTTACCTCAACATCGATGATGCCGATATCATCGATGCCTTCGATATCGATAACCTGCCCGACGACAAGATCGTCGTCATGTGCACCGGTTCGCAGGGCGAGCCGCTGTCGGCCCTTTCGCGCATGGCCAACGGCGAGCACAAGACGCTCTCCATCCACGAGGGCGACACCGTCATTCTTTCCGCGACTCCTGTTCCCGGTAACGAAAAGGCCGTCCAGCAGGTCGTCAACAGCCTGGCTAAGCTTGGCTGCGACGTGTGGGATAAGAACCGTGCCCTCGTTCATGTTTCGGGTCACGGTAGCCAGGAGGAGCTCAAGCTCCTGATGGCTATGGCTAAGCCTACGTACTTTATGCCGGTCCACGGCGAGGCCGTGCATCTGCGCGCCCATGCTCAGCTTGCTCGCAAGATGGGCCTCAAGGAAGATCATATCTTTATCCTCGACAACGGAGATACGCTCGAGATGCGTGGTGGTATCGTCAAGCGCGGTACGCCCGTCGAGTCTGGCGTCGTCTATGTCGACGGACTGCGTATCGGCGACACCGACCCCATCGTTCTGCGCGATCGTCAGAAGCTTGCCAACGATGGCATGGTCACGGCTGTCGCTATCGTTTCGCTCAAGCACAAGAAGATCGAGGCCATCGAGTTCTCGGGCCGCGGCGTCTCCTTTGCCATCGACGACCAGTTCTCCGAGGACGCCTCCGCATCTATCATGAAGACGATCGAGAAGGGCAAGTTCAGCTTTACGAGCAGCGGTTCCGATGCCATTCGCAAGGCCGTGCGTGACTCGCTCTCTAACTTTATCTGGAGCCGTACGCGCACTCGTCCGATGATCATCCCGGTCGTCATGGAGGTTTAGTTTGGCGCGCGGATCTGCACAAAACGCCAAAGGCAATAAAGCCAACAACCAACCGGCATCTGCTAAGGGTGCCGGTTCCCATCTTCGTGCCAATAAGGGCCACGAGGCCGAGTTCGACGATTTTGAGCCCCTGGTCGAGCCTTCGGCCAACCGTGATATCGCCGGCGTGGTCATCGCCGTTTTGGCGATTGCGTCCTTTATTGCCGTGATTTCGCCGGCAACCGCACCCGTTACAGCTGCGGTTGCCGGTTTCTACCACCTGGGCTTTGGTCTGGGCGCCTACGTTTTGCCGATCGTCATTTTGCTGTTCGCTGCCACGCTCTTTTTGGGCGAGGACTCGCCGCTCAACATTCGCTCTGTTGCGGGTGGCGCCGTGGTGTTTGTCGCCGTCGTCTCCATCCTGTCGTTGATGGTGCCGGGTACGAGCGACTCGTGTGACCTTATGTTCACGCCGCAAAACTTGTCCGCTTCGGGCGGCTACATTGGTGCGTTTATTGCGAGCGCGCTACAGAATGCCCTGGGTAAGCCTATCGCGATGGTGGTCCTGTTGGGCCTGGCCGTCGTGGGCTTTGTCATTATCGGCTTTTCAGTTGGCGGCGTTTTGCGCTCTGCCCGCGACCGTGCGGCAGATTTTGCTGAGCGCCGACGTGCCGACGTTAACGAGAGCCCGTGGGGTGACGACGAGGCCCTGTCGGTGCCCGGTATCGCCCGTCCGCGCCTGAGCATTCTTCGTCAGAAGGGCTCCGACGCCGCCGTGACCACGGTCATGGGCAACGATGTCGACTCGGTTTTGGACGATGACGACGAGGACGAGAATCCGTTTGTCGACGTGTCCGATGCCGTGGAGGCCGAGCGCGCTAAGACGACGCTGCTGCCGCGTCGCCACGCCAAGAAGGGCAAGGCTGCGCCCAAACTCAACACAAGTGAACCCGATCCGTCGTGGTCCGAGAGCGAGATTGAGCTTACCGAGGGCGATGACGATGAGGCCCCGATTGAGACCGCCAAGACGACCTTGCTGCCGCGCCGCCATGCCAAGCGCGGTCAGGTGACCGGTCAGCTTTCGATGGAAGACGATCCGGCCAAGATTGACGAGTCCGAGCCGCCCTTTGCCGTGAATCCTGTTTCTGCCGCTCCTCAGATCCCCGATTTCCTCAAACACCCAAAGGTTGCCGGTGCTTCTGCTGCGGGTGCTACCGAAGCGACTGCGGCCGGTGATGGGGGAGCGGGCAACGTCTCTGAGGACAACGAAGGCGAAGAAGAGGACGGCCTCAAGCTTCCGCCGCTCGAGATTCTTCATGCCAACCCGCAGTCTGCCTCTGCCGCGTCTTCTGACAAGGAGCTGGAGCAGACTGCCGAGTCGCTGCAGTCCACGCTGCTTGAGTTTGGCCGCAGCGCCCGCGTCGTCGGCTGGATTGCCGGCCCCACGGTGACGACGTTTAAGCTGCAGCCCGGCGAGGGCGAGCGCGTGAGCAAGATCTCGAGCCTCGAGGACGACATCGCGCTATCTCTTGCTGCTCAGTCGGTGCGTATCTTTGCGCCGATTCCCGGCACCTCGCTTGTGGGTATCGAGATCCCCAACCGTAAGCGTCAAAACGTCAACCTGGGCGACGTGCTGCCCTATGTGAAGGGTGGCCCGCTCGAGCTTGCCATCGGCCGCGATGCCGAGGGCACGCCGGTCGTCGCCGACCTCGCCAAGATGCCCCACCTGCTGATCGCCGGTACCACCGGTTCCGGTAAGTCGGTCATGATTAACTCCATCATCACGACTCTGCTCATGCGCGCCCTTCCCGAGGACGTTCGCTTGATTATGGTCGACCCCAAGCGCGTCGAGCTCGCGGGCTACAATGGCCTGCCGCACCTCTACGTGCCGGTGGTGACCGAGCCCAAGCAGGCCGCGAGCGCCCTGCAGTGGGCCGTGTCCGAAATGGAGCGCCGCCTGAAGGTCTTCGAGCGCCTGAACGTGCGTAAGATCTCGACCTACAACGAAAAGCAGGCTGCCGGCGAGTTTGAGCATTACGACAACCCGCCGCAAAAGATGCCCTATCTGGTCATCATCATCGACGAGCTTTCGGACCTGATGATGGTTGCCGGCAAGGATGTCGAGGCATCGATCGTACGTATCGCACAGCTGGGCCGTGCCGCCGGCATCCACCTCATCGTGGCTACGCAGCGTCCGAGCTCCAACGTGGTGACGGGCCTCATCAAGGCCAATATCACCAACCGCATCGCCTTTAACGTCGCAACAGGTATCGACTCCCGCGTCATCATCGACCAGATGGGCGCCGAAAAGCTCACCGGCCTGGGCGACATGCTGTTCTCCAAGGTCGACTGGGGCAAGCCCCGTCGTATTCAGGGCTGCTTTGTCTCGGATGACGAGATCAACGAGATCGTCGAGTTCGTCAAGTCGCAAAGCGAGCCCGATTACCACGAGGAGATCCTATCGGCTGTGGCGCCTGCCTCCATGTCCATGGCGGGCGGCGGTGGTATCGTCCGCACCGGTGTCGCCGAGCCGCAGGACGACGATCCGCTCATTTGGGAAGCTGCCCATATTGTGGTGGAATCGCAGCTGGGCTCCACATCTGGCCTGCAACGCCGCCTGAAGGTTGGTTATGCGCGCGCCGGGCGTATTATGGACATGCTGGAAGAAAAGGGTGTCGTCGGTCCGCCCGACGGATCCAAGCCGCGCGAGGTCCTGCTGGACGAGGAAGGCCTTGCCGCGCTGGAGTCTGTCGACGCCGAGATGGCACGTGAAGATCGTGAGTTTGGAGGATTCTGATGGCTGCACGCTTTGGTGACATGCTGCTCGAGCAGCGTCGCCGAATGGGCCTTTCCATTCAGCAAGTCGCCAACACCATCAAAATCAGGCCGCAGATCATCGAGTTTTTCGAGAATGGCAATTTTGCATCGATGCCCCCGCGTGGCTATGCGCAGGGCATGATTTCGAGCTATGCACGCTTTTTGGGCCTCAATCCGCGCGAGGTCGTCAACGCCTATTTTGACGACCTGATGGCATACGAACGCGAGACGTCGCAGCAGGGCGGTCGTTTTCAAGACGCCGCCGGCTACGTCAATTCGCGTTCCTCGGTCGATAACGGCCGCTTCCTGATGGTTCAGGGCGGACGCTCGACGCGTTATGGCCAGCGCCCTCAGCAGGCCGGCTATGTTACCGAGACGGGCTCGAGCGAGGAGATCCGCTCGCAGCGTGATCGATTTCGCAGTACGCCGGCGCCCGAGGAGCGCGCGCTTCCCGCTGCCCGCGGTGTCGCTCGGGATCCTCGAGCCGGCTACGGCGATGGCGGATATTCCGGACGCGGGTACCGTGGCGTATCTGCCGGCGGCCCGCGCGGCGGGTATGCAGATGCCGATACCACGCAGGTAACGCCGCGCCTTCGTTCTCAATCGCAGCCTTATAGTCAGCGCTCCTCAGCTCCGCGTTCGGGTCAGCGCAACTATCAGGGTCGCGGCGAACTCGCGCCCCGTTCGGGCCAGCGCACTATGCAGCGCCAAGGTGGCTATCGTGGCCGTCCCGACAATAACCGTGTTCGTATGCCTCAGGGTAACGGTCGTGGTGGTTCCAATCGTGGACGCGGCGGTGGACGTACCCCTCAGAACAACGGCCTCGATCCTCGTATCGTTTACGCCGGGATCGGTGCCGTGGCGCTGCTGTTGATCGTGCTTATCGTGGTGCTTCTGCGCGGCTGCAGTTCCTCGGCGCCCGATACGACGCCCGTGACACCCGCTGCCACCAAAACCACGACCAAGAAATCTTCCAAGAAGACCGAATCCGTCGATGAAGATGAAGACACTGATGAGGCGACGGATGAGTCGTCCGATTCGGATGCCACCAAGACGACGGCCAAGAAGGAAGAAAACGAGGTCACAAAGGTCAAGGTCTCTGTTGCCAAGGGCAAGACCGCTTGGATTGAGGTCAAGGTCGATGGTAAATCGGTCTATGGCGCCCAGGCGACCGGTCCCTTTGAGCAGGAGTACACACCCGAGTCCTCGATCGAGATCACCACGTCCAAGCCTTCCGACGTCACCGTTACCAAGAACGGCGAAAAGGTCCGCTACGACACCAAGACTTCGGGCGTGGCGCGCGTGACGATTACCGTTCCCAAGAAGGAGACGACCGACTCCGAGGACGGCGAGAACACGGACGGTACCGATGCCGCCAACAGCACAGATGGCACCGACGCCCAGTCCACTGACGGAACCGATACCGCCACCGACGGGCAGACCACGACCAATTCAGACGACTATTCGTACGACAGCTACTAAGCCGCTCGTAAGCGAAAGGATGAACCATGGCTAAAGATTCCAGCTTCGACGTTGTGTCCGAGGTCAACATGCAGGAGGTCGACAACGCCTTCCAGCAGACCACGCGCGAGATTTCCCAGCGCTACGACCTAAAGGACTCCGGCGCCGCCATCGAGCTTTCGAAGGGCGATAAGCTCTTTACGATCAACGCGCCGGCCGACTTTGTCTCCAAGCAGGTCATCGACGTGCTGAGCTCCAAGCTCATCAAACGCGGCATTGACCTCAAGGCCGTCTCCTGGGACGCCCCGCAGGCGGCTTCGGGCGGCACCGTGCGTGTGCTCGGGCATATCGTCGAAGGCATCGACCAGGCGACCGCCAAGAAGATCAACAAGGACATCAAGGATCAAAAGCTCAAGGTCAAGGTGACGATCGAGGCCGACAAACTGCGCGTTTCCTCCGCTTCGAAGGATGCGCTGCAGACCGTGATCCAGTTCCTGCGCGACCAGGACTACGGTCAGCCGCTGCAGTTCACCAACTACCGCTAATATCATTCGAAAGGACTGCTCTCCAACATGGATACACCGTTGGGCTCCGTGCTCTACATCACCCTCGGGTGCGCTAAGAACGAGGTTGACACCGACCGCATGCGTTCTCTTTTGACCGCCGCGGGCTACGAGGAGGCATTCGACCCACAGGATGCCGATATCGCCATCGTCAATACATGCTCGTTCCTCGCCTCCGCAACGTCCGAGAGCATCGAGACCACGCTCGAGCTCGCCAACGAGGTTCAGGACGGCGTTCGTTCTTGTCCCATCGTCATGTGCGGCTGTGTGCCGTCGCGCTATGGCGACGACCTGCCTGACGAGCTGCCCGAGGTCGCTGCCTTTGTGAAGGCCGACGAGGAGGACGGCATCGTGGCGGTCATCGATGGCGTGCTGGGTGTCGAGCGTGAGATCGCTGCCTATATTCCGCAAGTCAAGCGCACTGTCGAGGGCGCTGTTGCTTACGTCAAGATTTCCGATGGCTGCAACCGCTTCTGCAGCTTCTGCATGATCCCCTATATTCGCGGTCGCTATCATTCGCGCAATGCCGAGAGCATTATCTCCGAGGTACGCGACCTGGTTGCCGGCGGTGTGCGCGAGATCGTGCTGATCGGCCAGGACACGGGTATTTGGGGCACCGACTTTGCCGACGAAGACGCCACCGATGGCTCGCCGCGCAATCTGGCGCAGCTGCTGCATGCCGTCGCCGAGGCCGTGCGCCCGCAGAACGTCTGGGTCCGTGTTCTCTACCTGCAGCCCGAGGGCATGACCGACGAGCTTATCGAGACGATTCGCGATACCCCCGAGGTGCTACCCTATATCGATATCCCCGTGCAGCACTGCGACGCACGCATCCTTAAGGCCATGCGTCGCTCCGGTTCGCGCCAGGAGCTCGAGGACCTGTTTCGCGATCTGCGTGAGCGTATCCCCGGCATCGTGATCCGTTCCACGGCCATGGTCGGCTTCCCGACCGAGACCGACGACGAGTTCCGCGACCTTATCGACTTTATGGACACCGTCTGCTTTGACTACACGAGTGTCTTTGCCTACTCGCAGGAGGAGGGCAGCCTGGCCGCTAAGATGGAAGGTCAGGTCGATGAGGAGGTCAAGCTCGAGCGCGCCCAGGAGGCCATGGACCTGGCCGAGTCGCTCGGTTTTGCCGCCACCGCCGCACATGTGGGCGAGCGCGCCCAGGTGATTGTCGACGGCATCGAGGAGACCGAGGACGGCGCCGAGCTGATCGGCCATGCTTGGTTCCAGGCGCCCGATTCCGATGGCGCGGTGCACTTGGACGCCAGCGAGGCGTCCGTGGGCGATATTCTGACGGTCGAGTTTACCGATAGCTTCTGCTATGAGCTTATCGGCCATGTTGTGGAGTAGGAGAGCATCGTGGCAAACGAGAGCAATAAGGAACTGACGAGTGTTTGGACGCCCGCCAACATCGTGACGTGCGTTCGCATCGTCTTTATCCCGGTGTTCATGATCGTGTCGGCGCTTTCTCACACGAGTGTTGCCGGTACAGATTGGAGCACCTTCGACGGCCCGCTCGCCGCCGCTGCCTTCATTCTGTATGTGATCCTGTCGTGCACCGATAAGGTCGACGGCTACCTGGCGCGCTCGCGCAACGAGATTACCGATTTCGGTAAGTTCTTGGACCCCATCGCCGACAAGCTGCTCGTGTTCTCGGCCTTGCTGCTGTTCTTGGACTTTGGCACCGTGACGGTTTGGTCCGTGTTCATCATCTTGTTCCGCGAGCTGTTGGTAAGCGCCCTGCGCATGGTTGCGAGTGCCGCCGGCGTGGTCGTTGCCGCCGATAAGCTTGGCAAGTACAAGACGGCGACCACGATGGTCTCCATCTGCGGTTACCTGTGCGTCTTTGCGATGGCCGGCTTGCACCTTGGCCCGCTGGCGCTGACGCTCGGCATCTACTCGGTGTCGCGCTTCCTGTACGCCGTTGCCGTTGTCCTGACCGTTATCTCGGGCGCCCAATACTTCTGGAACTGCCGCAAGATCGTCTTTTCGATCTAGGTCCTGGTGGGTATGACGGACTCTTTTGATCTGATTTCCGCACATAACGAGGAGCTGGCGCGTCATATTGTCGAGCGCGCGAGCGCTCGGGGCGTGACGGTTTCGACGGCTGAGTCGCTGACAGCAGGTATGATCGCCTCGACGATTGCCGATATCCCGGGCGCCTCGGTGGTGCTGCGTGGCGGTGCGGTGACCTACTGCGATGAGATCAAGCATCGCGTTTTGGGTGTTGATCAGGAGACGCTCGACCGCTATACCGCGGTGTCGCATCAGACCGCGCGCGAGATGGCGGCGGGTTCGCTGGAGCTGTACCAGAGCGATATTGCAGTGAGCGCAACGGGTTATGCCGGCCCCGGCGGCGGCACTGAGGACGATCCGGCTGGCACTTTCTATATTGGCTGGGCGTATCGCGCGGCTGATGGGGAAGTGCCGGTCGTGGACTCTGTGCGCTGCCACTATGAGGGCGACCGTTCGTGTGTTCGTGCCCATGCGGTCGCGGAGGCATTGGGACGCATTGCCCTTGTGCTCAACTCTATGGAATAGACGTGTTTTAAGGGGCCTTAGGGCCCCTTAATTGTGGAGATAGGGACCCCTGACGAATTTAGCGTTTGCGCTGGTTATAGGTGTATTCTTGCCTTCCTTGTTCCTATTCGGCCCTTTGTGGTCAAGCATTTGGTCAGTGTTTGGTCGGCGTTTGGTTGGGTTTTGGAAAGACTGCCTGCATATGATTGGCCTGAACGGTTGACCACGAACAGCCGTTCGTTTATTATCGATGCAGGTTGTTAAGAGGAGGGCTATTCATGGCCAAGAATTCAGGTCCCGTACGTACCGTTCATGCTCGCACGACGGGTAAAGAGCGCGATGAGATGATCGCCACCACCAAGGCCGAGATCGAGAAGAAGTTCGGTCAAGGCTCCATCATGAGGTATGGTGACGGCGGCCCCGAGCTTGAGGTTGAGGCCATCCCCACGGGCGCTCTTGCACTCGATGCCGCTCTGGGTATCGGCGGTGTGCCGCGCGGCCGTATCGTCGAGATTTACGGTCCTGAGTCCTCCGGTAAGACGACGCTTTCGCTCGAGATCCTGGCCGAAGCCCAGGCAATGGGTGGCGTGGTGGCATTTATCGATGCCGAGCACGCGCTCGATCCCACGTATGCCGCGCGCATTGGCGTGGATATCGACGAGGTACTGATTTCCCAGCCTGATACGGGTGAGCAGGCGCTCGAGATCGTTGACATGCTCGTGCGTTCCGGCGCCATCGATGCCATCGTCGTCGACTCCGTCGCCGCGCTGACCCCGCGTGCCGAGATCGAGGGAGAGATCGGCGACACTACGGTCGGTCTTCAGGCTCGCCTGATGAGCCAGGCGCTCCGCAAGCTCGCCGGTTCGCTGTCCAAGTCCAACACGACGTGCATCTTCATTAACCAGCTGCGTGAGAAGATCGGTGTCATGTTCGGCAACCCCGAGACCACGACGGGCGGCCGCGCCCTTAAGTTCTTCTCTTCGGTACGTATCGACATTCGCCGCATCGACAGCATTAAGCTTAAGGACGAGGTTATCGGTAACCGCGTGCGCGCCAAGGTCGTTAAGAACAAGGTGGCAGCTCCGTTCCGTTCTGCTGAGTTCGACATCATGTACGGTACGGGTATCTCTAAGGAGGGCTCGATTCTGGACATGGCTGTCGAGTGCGGTATCTGCAAGAAGATGGGCTCCTGGTTTGCCTATGGCGAGGACAAGCTCGGCAACGGTCGCGAGGCCGCCAAGGCGTTCCTGCGCGAACACCCCGATTGCGCCGACGAGATTGAGCATAAGGTCCGCCTTGCCTGCGGGCTTGAGTTTGATGACGATGCTCCGTCCGAGGTCGAGCTGACCGATCAGCCTGCGCCTGAGGAGTTTGACGAGCTTTACGCCATCGATGGTTCCGCCATGCTCGATGATGACGACGAGTAGCGGTTACGCTCATGTCGTATACGGTGACCGAGGCCACGGTCGTCTTTCCCGATAAGAAGGCGGCCTCCTCGTTCTCGAGTGGGTATGCGTCCAAAAAGCCTTGCGCACATATCGATTGTGAGCTTGAGGGCGGTTTTGAGCGGTCCATTTGGATCCCCGTGCGGGTCGCGCGGCTGTATGTCAAAAACCGTCCCGATCTTCCCTGTGATTGGGATAACTATCGTGATGCGGTGCAGCTCATCGAGCGTAAATGTGCGCTTACCATGGTGACCGAGATGTTATCGCGCCGCGACCATGCGACGGGTGAGGTCCGTGACAAGCTGGCTCGCTACGGCTTTCACCAGTCCGCGATCGATTTCGCCGTCGAGCGCGCCACCGAGTATCGCTTTTTAGACGAGAACCGCTTTTGCTCGTACTTTATCGAGGAACGCAAGCGGCGCGGTTGGGGACAGCGTAAAATCGAGACCGAGCTCAAGCGCCGTCATGTCGTGCTCGATGACATTCCCGGTTATCCCGAGGATTATTTTGCCGTCGAAGACGATTTGGCGCGTGCGTCAGCCCTGCTCGCCAAGCGGCGTGTTCCAGAGACGCGCGGATTCGAAAAACTGGTTCGGTTTTTGATGGGCAAGGGCTTCTCGTATCACATCGCCGCCGATGCCGTTAAGGCACGTCTCGATGCCGAACGTGAGGAATGTGCGGTTTAGGCGTATGCGTTTTGTGGCCCTGCCGTTCACCGCGTTTTAGCCGCCGTGCTGGGGCCATTTATTTGACAGTTGTTGTGGTTCAACGTACGATAAACACTGTCATTTGCTTTGTGATATGTGCTCATCTGTGATGAGTTTGTTTATATGTTTATCTGTATCCGACCCGCATAAGCTGCGCCCATATTACTCAAATGTCGCGAGCCGTTCGTAAGGACGGTTCGCTTTGTTGTGTAACGAATCCATAAAAAGGAGTGAGCATGCCTATCATCGCAGCGCTCGTTGGCATCGTTTTGGGTGCCATCGCCGCCATTGCCTACATGCGCACCGCCAAGCAGGGTAGTCTTCACGAGGCCGACGAAAAAATCCAGTCGGCACACGCACAGGCTGAGTCCCTGATCGGTGATGCTAAGCGTCAGGCCGAGACCCTCAAAAAAGAGGCTCTGCTCGAGGCTAAAGAGGAGATCATCAAGAACAAGCAGGCCGCCGAGGCCGAGGACAAGCAGCGTAAGAACGAGATTCGTACGCTCGAGAACCGCGTGATGCAGCGCGAGGAATCTCTCGATCGCCGCAACGACGCTCTCGACAAGCGCGAGCATCAGCTGTCCAGCCAGGCCGGTCAGGTCGAGAAGCGCTCCCGTGAGCTCGAGGAGCTCTGCGCAAAGCAGACCTCCGAGCTCGAGCGTATCGCCGACCTTACCCGCGAGGACGCGCACAAGGAGCTCCTTGATAAGGTTCGCGGCGAGGTCACCCACGAGGCCGCCACGATCATTCGCGAGTCCGAGCAGCAGGTTCGCGCCGAGTGCCACAAGACCGCCCAGGAGATTCTGTCTCTGGCGATTCAGCGCTGCGCTGCCGATCACACTGCCGAGGTCACCGTTACCTCCGTGCACATTCCCTCTGATGACCTCAAAGGCCGTATCATCGGTCGCGAGGGTCGCAACATCCGGACCTTCGAGCAGGTTTCCGGCGTCAACCTCGTGATCGACGACACGCCCGAGACCGTCGTTCTTTCGAGCTTCGACCCGGTCCGTCGTGAGACCGCCCGTGTCGCCCTCGAGAACCTCATCGCCGACGGCCGCATTCACCCTGCCCGTATCGAGGAGATGTATCACAAGGCCGCCGACCTGGTTCAGCAGCGCGTGCGCGAGGCTGGCGAGCAGGCTGCCTTCGATACCGGCATCCACGATCTGCACCCCGAGATCGTCAAGACCCTTGGTGCCCTGCGCTACCGTACCTCGTTTGGTCAGAACGTGCTTCAGCATTCCCTCGAGGTCTCTGATCTGTGCGGCGTGATGGCTTCCGAGCTTGGCCTGGACGTTGTGACCGCCAAGCGCGCCGGCCTGCTTCATGACCTGGGCAAGGCAATCGACCACGACGTCGAGGGCCCGCATGCCGTCATCGGCGCCGAGCTTGCCCGCCGTTATGGCGAGAAGCCCGTTATCGTCCACGCTATTGAGGCTCACCATGCCGATGTCGACCCCAACACGGTGCTCGATGTCCTGGTGCAGGCCGCCGATGCTGTCTCTGCCTCTCGCCCCGGCGCCCGTCGCGAGTCTGCCGAGAACTACATCAAGCGTCTTGAGAAGCTCGAGGAGATCGCCAACTCTCATGACGGCGTCGAACGTACCTATGCCATGCAGGCTGGTCGCGAGGTCCACGTCATGGTCCAGCCGGACAAGATCTCCGATGCCCAGTCCACGGTCCTGGCTCACGATATCGCCCATCAGATCGAGGAAGAGATGGAGTATCCCGGTCAGGTGCGCGTCGTCGTGATTCGCGAGAGCCGCGCTGTCGATATCGCTAAATAACATGAGCGACGCGAACGAGCTCATCTCATTTATCGCGTCGATGTCGGGGGAGGGCAACCTTCGCGTCGAGGAGAACCTTGGCGAGGGATATGTCCGCCTCCGCGTTTCGGAGGCCGAGCGGCGCCAGGCAAAGCACGACATTCAGCATGTCGAGGATATCGTCATCGAAATGCTCCGTAATGCTCGCGATGCCGGCGCCGACAAGGTCTATCTCGCCACGACCAAGGAAGACGGCGTCCGCACGCTTGTCTTTCTGGATAACGGTTCGGGCGTTCCGCAGGATATGCAAGAGCGAATCTTCGATGCCCGCGTTACCTCCAAGCTTGAGAGCATGAAGATGGACCGTTGGGGCGTTCACGGTCGTGGCATGGCATTGTTTTCGATCAAGCAGAACACCGATGAGGCCCGTGTGGTCACGTCCGGTGTCGATCTTGGTTCAGCCTTTAAGGTGAGCGTCGCGGCCGACCGCCTCAGTGAGCGTGCCGATCAGTCCAGCTGGCCCCAGGCCGTCAAGGATGAGGACGGACGTTATGTCTGTGCTCGCGGTCCGCATAATATTATTCGCGCTGCTTGTGAGTTTGCGCTCGAGGAGTTGCGTGGTTGCGATGTCTATCTTGGTTCTCCGTCTGAGATTGCCGCGACCCTTTATGCTCAGGCGTCAAGTCGGCTCGATACGTCTCGTCTCCTGTTCATTGATGATGAGAGCGAGCTTCCGGTTGTCGATCGTTTAGGCCTTGCTTCTGATGCCGAGGACTTTATTCGTATTTGTTCGGGTTTGGGTCTTGAGATGTCCGAGCGCACGGCCCATCGTATTTTGACAGGGCAGATTAAGCCCGTTCGCGGTGTGACCGCGCGTCTGCTGCGCGAGCGTGATTCGTCCTCGCATGCGCCGGCTCCTGTCGATCTCGCGAAGGATCGTCGCGGGCTACGTATTGCCAAGGATGACATGGCACAGTTTTCGCGCGCTGTGGAACGCGACTTTAATGACCTTGCCGCCCGGTACTATCTCAACCTTTGCGGCGACCCAAAGATCCGTGTTTCGCGTGATCGAATCACCGTGACCTTTGATCTTGCCAAAGAGGAATAGTGCCTTTACCGAGTCCACTCGGTACGATACAGTTATTGCAGTTAAAACGTACTTTTAAATGCAGGAGTTTCTTCATGGATTGCCTGAAGGTATCAAGCAAATCATCGCCCGCGTCCGTTGCCGGCGCCATCGCCGGCATGGTCAAGGATGGTGTGCCCGTCAACATCCAGTGTGTCGGCGCCGGTGCCGTCAACCAGGCCATTAAGGCCGTTGCTATCGCGCGCGGTTTTTTGATTCCAACCGGTTTTGATATTTCCTGCGCGCCCGTGTTCTCCGACATCCTCATTAACGGGGAGTCGCGCACGGCCATCCGCCTTTCTATCTACGTTCACCAGATCAATCGAGCTGCTATGGATAACGTCGTCATGGATGATGTTAAGCCTGTGGCATAGCTTCTGCTTGCCTTGTTTCGCTCCCCATCGTTAGGACTTATGCACATGGACCAGCGTTCCGTACGCGATATTCTTGCCGGTAAAACCTACTTTATCCGCACCTTTGGCTGCCAGATGAATCAGCACGACTCCGAGCGTGTGAGCGGTCTGCTTGATTCGTATGGCTGCCTCATGGCGCTCGATCCCGCGCATGCCGATATCGTTGTCTTCATGACGTGCTGCGTGCGCGAGGCCGCCGATACTCGCCTGTACGGTCAGTGCAATTCCTGCAAAAGCCTGCCGCCTTCGCCTTCGGGCAAGCGCGTGGTTGCCGTTGGCGGTTGCATCGCGCAGCGCGATGGCGAGGGCCTGCTCACCAACGTCGATAACGTCAATGTCATCTTTGGCACGCATTCCATTGCACATGTGGCCGAGCTCATTGCCGAGGCGTTCCTTGATGGTAAGCGTCATATCCGCACCAATGAGCATGAGGATACGGACGCCATGAGCATGCCGTGGCATCGCGAGACTCAGTATCACGCCTGGGTGCCCATCATGACGGGCTGCAATAATTTCTGCACCTATTGCATCGTGCCGTACGTGCGCGGTCGCGAAAAGAGCCGCCCCTTCGAGGAGATTGTCGACGAGGTGACCGGTTTGGTGCGCCAGGGCGTGCGTGAGATTACGCTGCTGGGCCAAAACGTTAACTCATATGGTCGCGATCTGTTTGGCAAGCCGCGTTTTGCCGATCTGCTGCGTGCCGTGGGCGATACGGGCGTGGAGCGCATCTTCTTTACGTCTTCGCATCCCAAGGACCTGTTGCCCGAGACCATCGACGCCATGGCCGAGACGCCTGCCGTTATGCAGCAGCTGCACTTGGCCGTCCAGTCAGGTTCGACGCGGATCCTCAAAGAGATGAATCGCCGTTATACACGCGAGGACTATCTGGGCCTTGTCGATCGCATTCGCAACCGCATGCCCGATATCGCGCTCTCGACCGACATTATCGTTGGCTTCCCGGGTGAGACTGAAGAAGACTTTGAGCAGACGCTCTCACTTGCCGAGACGGTCCGCTATGCTCAGGCCTATACCTTCATCTATTCCAAGCGCGCCGGTACCCCGGCCGCCGAGATTGACGATCCTACGCCGCATGAGGTTATTCTCGAGCGTTTCAACCGTCTGGTTAAGGTTATCGAGACCACGGCACACGAGTATAACCAGGGTGAGCTTCATACTGTGGTTCCGGCGCTCATTGAGGGAACGAGTAAAAAGAACGACGCGGTCCTGCTGGGCAAGAGTCCCAAGAATCAGACCGTGCATGCGCCTATCCCCGAGGGTTACAGCATCGATCAGCTTGTTGGTAAGATCGTTGATGTTGACGTTGACGTTGCCAAGACCTGGTATTTGTCCGGCTCCGTTGTGGGCGAGCCGCGCTAATGGTTTCTCCCGGGGCAGGTCTTTCCGCCGTTGCGATCGTCGGTCCGACGGCGGTTGGTAAGAGTGATGTTGCCGACCGTTTGGCAGCTCGTCTTTCGTCCGAAGTGCTGTCGTGCGATGCGATGCAAATCTATCGCGGCATGGACATCGGTACCGCAAAGATGGCGCCCGATGAGTGCACGGCGCCGCTGCGTCTCGTCGACATTGTAGAGCCGGGTGTGGCATATTCTGCTGCGCTTTATCAGGCTGACGCTCGCGCGCATGTTGAACGTCTCCTTGGTTCGGGTTGCCTGCCGGTTTTTTGCGGAGGTACGGGGCTATATCTCAAGGCAGCCCTCGATGAGATGGACTTTCCCTCGGGTGAACTTGAGGATGATCGCCGTGTGGGCTATCAGGAGCTTGCCGAGCGTATTGGCGAGGAAGAACTTCATGCCCTGCTTGCCGAGCGCGATCCAGAATCGGCTGCTGTTATTCATCCCCATAACGTCCGCCGTGTGATTCGTGCGCTCGAGATGCATGATGATGGTATCTCCTATGCACAGCAAAAAAGTCAGTTTAGTGTTCCGCGCGAGCATTATCATGCCCTATGGTTTGGTCTGACGCGTAATCGCGAGGTGCTCTACGAGCGCATTAACCAGCGCGTCGATCTGATGTTTGAGCAGGGTCTTGTCGATGAGGTCCGCGGTCTTATGGGCCAGGGGCTGGGAGATGCCCTGACGTCGATGCAGGCAATTGGCTATAAAGAGATCATTGATGCTTTCAATGGCGTGATGAGCATGGATGAGGCTCGCGAACTCATTAAGATGCGTTCGCGTCGTTATGCCAAGCGTCAGCTTTCGTGGTTTAAGCGCGATGACCGTATCGTGTGGTTTGATATGGATGAATGTACGATCGATGAGGTCGTTGAGGATATCCTGCATCGTATTGAGGCTGCCTAATGCCCCGTTTCCCCCTTGTTCCCACGGCACCCGAGCCCGAGCGTGCCATTTTAGTTGGTGTTGAGTGGCGCGACAATGCATGGCCGCTCGATCGCTCGCTTGATGAGCTGGAGCGTCTTGCCCACACAGCTGGTGCCCAGTGCGTGGCACGCTTGTCGCAGCGTTTGGTAAAGCCGTATCCTAAATCGTTTATCGGTTCCGGTAAGGTTGAAGAGCTGTGCGGCCTGGTGCATCGCATGGATGCCGATGTCGTTATTTTTGACGACGACCTGACCCCCTCGCAGCAATCCTATTTGGAGAAAGCCGTGGGCGAGCCGGTAAAGATTATCGATCGTACTGCACTGATCCTGGATATCTTTGGCCTGCATGCTCAGACGCGTGAGGGACGCCTGCAGGTACAGCTGGCACAGCTTCAATATTTGTTGCCTCGCCTGCGTGGCATGTGGAGCCATCTCGCTAAGGAGCAGACGCGCGGCGGCATCGGCTCACGTTTTGGTCAGGGCGAAAGTCAGCTCGAGGTCGACCGTCGCCTCATTCGTAATAAGATCGCTGCGCTTCGTCGTGAGCTCAAGCAGGTTGAACAGCGTCGCGATGTTCAATCCAAGAGTCGCATTGAGTCACCGGCGTTTCGCGTCGCGTTGGCCGGTTATACCAATGCCGGTAAATCGACGTTGCTCAATCGTCTGACCGGCTCTACGGTACTTTCGCAGGACAAGCTGTTTGCTACGCTCGACCCGACGACGCGTTCGTATCGTCTGCCCGGCGGTCGCGGCATGACGATTACCGATACCGTCGGCTTTATTCAAAAGCTGCCGCATGGTCTGGTCGATGCCTTTAAATCGACGCTGTCCGAGGTTTTGGGTGCCGATCTAATTCTCAAAGTCGTAGATGCGTCTGACGAGGACTATGAGCGGCAGCTGGAGGCTGTCGACCGCGTGCTTGATGAGATCGGCGCCGGAGAGCGTTTAACGCTGACCGTATTCAATAAAATCGATCTTCTCGATATCGTCGATCGATTGAGTTTCCGTCGTCGCTATCCGGAGGCCGTTCTGTTCTCGGCCCAAACGGGCGAGGGGCTCGACGATCTCGTCGACCGGATTGCTCGCGAGGCAGCTGCCACCGATGTGTTGCTCTCCGCTGATATCCCGTATCGCGAGGGCGCTCTCATCACGCTGGTGCATGAGCAGGGAACCCTTCTGCATGAGGAATATCTCGAGGACGGCGTTCGCATTGTGGCGAAGTTGCCGGCTCGTATTGCACCGCGGCTCGAGCGCTATCGTACGGAATAAACGATTTCTAGCACGCCTAGAATGACTGGCTGATGGAGCAGGTAGAACGGTAAGGCATGCCGACCCAGGACTGCGAGCGCCGGGATAGGATTGGCGTATGCCCATGCTGGCGCTTCGAGACTTGATGCTTGTGCTGCCTGGGCAGCAAAAAAGCCGGTAAGGTACATAAAGACAAACGGTATGAGCGGATAGTAATCTCCCGAAACAAAACCCGGGCCTGGGAATCCAAGCCATGCCAGGTAGGGGAGTGGGTAGACCGCCTTTGGAATGCCCCAGGTTAGGGCAAAAAGAACAAGGCACGCTGCGATGCCCCATGAGCCCGGTAATTTTTGGAGTAACGGACGGGTGAACGCAACCACCACGGTGCACACCGCCATGCAATAAATGATGCCAAAGTTCACTGAATCGTCGACCGATACGAGAGTTGTTGCGATCCAGACGACCAAAGCTGCGGCAGTGTACTTAGCCGCTCGTTTGGCATTGTTGCGTGAGAGCGTGCACATCCAACCCGCGATAAACAAAAATACCCAGCTGATGCTGGCGCGCCAGATGTCTTGAAAGACTGACTGGGTAAACCAGGGCATATCCCAGCCGTACAGGTAGGCGAGATCATAGCAAGCGTGAAATCCTGCCATAGAAATCATCGTAAACCCGCGGACGGTATCAAAGATGGTGATGCGTTTTTGCATTACGAGAACCGGCGCATTAAACCGACAACTTTACCCAAAATAACGGGGTTCGTCGCATAGATGGGCTCCATAGCGTCGTTCTCGGGCTGCAAGCGCACACGTCCCTGCTCCTTGTAGAACGTCTTGACGGTCGCCGAACCATCAATCATGGCCACGACAATTTCGCCGTTCATGGCACTTTTTTGTTCACGGACGATGATGTAATCGCCATTGAAGATGCCGACATTGATCATTGAGCTCCCATGCACCTCAAGGATAAAGGAACCCTGATCAGTGGCGATTTCGGTCGGGATAGTAAACGTGTCTTCGATATTCTGCTCGGCCAGAATGGGAATCCCAGCCGCGACGCGACCAACGAGCGGCAGCGAGACCGTTCCGCGAGGTGCGGTGGGCTCGTCAGATTTAGAAATTGAGACAGAGGAACCATCCTCGTTAAAGAGTTCCAGGGCGCGCGGTTTGGTGGCATCGCGCTTGAGTAGCCCGCGCGCTTCAAGGGCAGAGAGATGGGCGTGCACGGTGCTGGGGGAGGAAAGGCCCACGGCAGAAGCCATCTCGCGCACGCTGGGCGGATAACCCTTCTCCTGCTGATATTCCTTGATGAAGTCGTAAATTTGCTGCTGACGCTTGGTAATTTTGCGAGCCATCAGGGCATCCTCTCTACCCATGTCAAACAAATGTTCGAATTTTGCTTGACAGGAACAACTGTTCGAAGATAATAATAACCGAACATTCGTTCTCGCGCTAGACATTTTTGTCCGCGCGGCTTGATAAAACTGTTCTCAGCAAAACACGCGAGAGGAGAACATGATGAACGTAACGAATATGGTCCAGGGAAACCTCGCCCTTAAGCTCGAGACGCCTGCAGAACCCACTTTTACGGTTGTTCAGGGTGGTCGCTCCGGCTTTCAGCCTTTGACCGTAAAGCCTGCGCGCAATCAGCAGGCTGTAGTCGCGCCGGCCCGCGTTGCCCTGAAGGTTCCGACGATTGTCGCCGTCGCCGTTGCGCTTACGCTCTTCTTTGTCCTCGCTATGTCGGTCTTTAGCACTCGTCACGCCGCGTATGCCGAGTCCGTTTCCAACATTACCTACGAGACCATTCGCGTTCAGCCTGGCGATTCTCTTTGGTCGATTGCCGAAGAATATCCAATCGAAGGCCTTTCCACGCAAGAGACTTCCGACATGATCCGTAGCGTCAATCATCTGGAGCATGGTTCGCTCGCCGCCGGTGCGCATCTTAAGGTTCCTGCTCGTTCGTAATCATTATCGCGCTGCGCATGGTACCCTTGTTATCGTTTAAGAGGAGGTACCATGCGCTGTCCCAAATGCGGCAAGGCACATACCCGTGTCGTTGATTCCCGTATGCAGGAGTCAAATAACACCATTAAGCGCCGTCGCGAATGTTGCTCGTGTAACTACCGCTTTACAACGTTTGAGCGATGCGAGGACCCTATCGAGGTCATTAAGTCAGATGGAACTAAGCAGCGGTTCGATCGCAATAAGCTTCTTGTCGGCTTGATGCGCGCCACCATCAAGCGCGATATCGACACTAAGAAGCTCAATGAGATTATCGATGACATCGAGGTCGAGCTTCGCTCTCGCACGCTGACGGCCGTCACGTCCCATGAGTTGGGTGACATGGTGCTCAAGCGCTTGGCCAAGATCGACAAGGTTGCGTACATCCGTTTTGCCTCGGTCTACCGCGATTTCAAAGACGTCGATGAATTTCTGCAAGAGCTCGACAAGCTAAGGTGATTTCATGTCCAACATTACCGTCAACATCAAACGCCTCGACCCCACCGTCGAGCTTCCCAAATACGCTCACCCCACAGACGCCGGCCTGGACCTGCGCTCCAACGAGGACTGCGTTCTGAAGCCTTTCGAGCGTCGTCTGGTCTCCACTGGGCTGGCCATCGCCCTGCCCGACGGCTACGCCGGCTTCGTCCAACCCCGCAGCGGCTTGGCCATCAAACAAGGCCTGTCTATAGTCAACACGCCCGGCCTCATCGACGCTCACTACCGAGGAGAACTCAAAGTCATCCTCATCAACCTAGACCCCACCAACAACATCCAAATCAACAAAGGCGACCGCATAGCCCAACTAGTCATCCAAGAAGTCCCCACCGTCAACCTCGTAGAAGTAAACGAACTAGACGAAACCGACCGAGGCAACGGCGGCTTCGGCTCCAGCGGCGTATTATAATGTCCGCTCGCCCCTGGGAGGCCCCATATATATCATCCCGTGCTCAAACATTCTCGCTTCGCTGCGAAACTGCGCGCGGGACGATATATATGGGGCCTCCCAGGGGCGAGCTGCGTTTACGTGCTTGCAGCCGAAACGTCTTCTCCAGATATAGTAGAAAAAACCTTATAGCAAGCCGGTCCGATTAATGAAAAGTATCTTTATCGGATCGGCTTGCTAGCAAGAGTGAAATTTGTTTTCAAGTAAGAAGACTCCCGTCCGGGGCTCACCCTTATCGTTCCACGCGCAGTTTCGCAGCGAGCGAAGCGAAGCGAGAATGTTTGAGCATGGAATGATATGGGTGAGCCCCGGACGGGCGGGATTCATGCGCCCCTGCGAAGCGAGAATGTTTGAGCACGGGATGATATATAGGGCCTCCCGCAGACAAGCGGACATTAAGACTCTATCTGATGTGCGCTGGCTTGCCACCCCAGTAGAAGCGGCAGAAGGCTCGTTTGCGTTTCTGGGGTTTGCCGGTCAGCTCCATGGTTGCGATGGCGATGTCTTCGGCTGCGTGGGGGCGGCGTAGCACTTCGCCGTTGATGAGTAGGGCCTTGAGCGACTCAGGATGATCGTGGAGATGACGCAACGTCACGATGAGTTCTCGTGCCGTGGTGACGTGCATGCTGGCGCCCATGCCGGTGAGCATCGTGGTGTTGGCCTTTTCCTGGCCGTATGATTTGCCCAGCAGGATCATCGGCAGATGTGCGCATAGGCACTCGGTGACCGTGAGTCCGCCCGATTTGAGGATTGCCAGGTCGCATCCGTGCATGAGGGCCGCCATGTCGTCAACATAGTCCAACACCGTGACGTTCTCGAGCTTCATGGCATCGAAGAGCGTCTTCAGCCGGGTGGCATACTCCACGTCTTTGCCCGGCAAAAAGACAAAGTGCATGTCTTCGAAGCTGCGTAGGAAGGGGAGGGTGCGGTCCATCTCCGCGCGAAAGCGAACGTACGGTTGAGGCAAGCTGGCACCGGCCATTACCAGCACGACGGTCTTGTCGGTGGGGAGGTTGAACTTAGCTAGCTCTTCCTCGCGATCGTAATCCGTGTCGAATCCGGCGCGAATAGGAATGCCGGTAATGCGAATCTTTGTCTCGAGCACCTTGCGCGGACGCAGCGTTTCGGCCATAAATTCGTTGGCAACACAGAATAAATCGGTGTCCTTGTGGGGCCACCATCCCTCGACTTCGTAGTCGGTCGGTACGCAGATGACCGGATAATCGATACCCGTAATTACGCGGGCGCCCACGGCAACATTGGCTGCTGTGATGTGCGTTGCAACCACGGCTATGGGCCTGCGGCTACGAATATATTCGTTGAAGGCGGGGAACATAATTCGCGACCATGCCGTTCCGCCACCCCAGAGAAGATGTCCCGTAAGCGTATATCGCCAGGTCAGGTCGTAAATGGGGCGCGTGGCTCCCGTAAAAGAAGCCGCGGTCTTATTGCCGTCGAATTTAATACGTCCAAAATCAAGGATATCGAGCACTTCAATCTCAATATCCTCGGGGATGCCATTGGTGCCGCGGATGAGGTCGAATGCCTGCGCTATCGCATTTGCGGCGGCCTTGTGGCCCGAGCCAACGGAGGCGTGCACGATGGTCACGAGAGGTTTTTGCTGAGCCAGGAGCGTGGTTTGCTCCGATTGGGGAGTGCTGTGCGTGAGCAGGGGAGCGTCGTCACTCGTCTGCGCCTGGTCCATCGATAACTCCCCTTCAGCTTTGTAATATGGATTTATCATTGTAGTGCATGAGTGTCACGTTCACGTAAATTTGGGTACGAGCGCAAAGAACGACAACGTTTCGACGAAAGGACGCTTCATGACTACCGATAAGCCGATCGATGTTGCGATTATCGGTGGCGGCCCCGCGGGCTATGCTGCCGCCATTTATGCTGCGCGTGCCAACCTGACGACGACTGTCCTTGAGCAGGGCACGTCGGGCGGACAGATCGCTACATCCAACGAGATTGAGAATTATCCTGGCATTCCGCTGCTGAGCGGTGCCGAACTTGGTGAGCGGTTCCAACAGCATGCTGAAGGCCTGGGGGCTCAGGTTGAATGGAGTATGGTGACGGGCGTCGATTACGATGCCGATGCGGCTCAATTTACCATCCATCATGATATGGGCGACACAGCGGCCAAGAGCGTCATTGCGTGTATGGGCGCCACACCGCGTCCTGCGGGTTTTGTTGGCGAGGACAAGTATCGCGGTCGTGGCGTTTCGTATTGCGCGACGTGTGACGGCATGTTCTTCCGTGGCAAGCGGGTCTTTGTTATCGGAGGTGGCAATTCGGCATGCGAAGAGGCGCTGTTCCTGTCCGACATTGCCAGCAGTGTGACCATCGTGCTGCGCCGCGACCAGTTCCGTGCGCCCGATGGTGTTGTTCAGAAGGTGCTCGAAAAAGACAATATTACAGTTAGGTACCAAACTAGTATTGTGGAGCTCTCGGGCGAAGCCATGCCAACAACGATTACCTTTAAGGACAATGCATCCGGCGAGACTCATACCGAGTCATTTGAGCCCGGCTCGTTTGGCATCTTTGTCTTTACCGGAACGCAGTCCCATACCGAGCTTGTTGAGCATCTAGTCGATCTGGCGCCTGATGGCGGCATTCTGACTGATGAATCCATGGCGACCCGCACGCCAGGTCTATTTGCCGCTGGCGATATCCGTTCCAAACGTTTACGCCAGGTTGTGACCGCTGTTTCGGACGGAGCCATAGCAGCAACTAGCGCATACGCGTTTCTCCGTGGATAAGTACGATAATATATCTTATGTAAGGTTGTTATCAATTTACTAAATGGCGGGACGAAGCATCAGTGCACTGTCCCGCCAATTTTCTTGGCGGCTATGTGGTATGCAAAACTAGATAACCTAGAATACAATATAGAAAACGAACGGAGGCCTCTTATGAACCACGCTAAATACGTTATTCCGATGTCCGATTCGTCGGTCAGCATTAAGCCCGAGGATATTCAGCCCACGGTGCTACCCGATGCATTCATTCAGTCCGATATCGTGCGTAAACTCAATACGTTGAGTCTGCCGCGCTATAACCAGTTGCCCAATGTGACGCTCTACCGCGACCAGGTCATTGAGTATGTTGCGCTGTGGATGGAGCCGCTGTCCATTTGCGTTGAGCACCCTGTCATTACGCCATCGATGATCAATAACTACGTGAAGGTCGGCCTGGTGCCTGCTCCGGTCAAAAAGCAATATGGCCGCGAGCAGATTGCCCGCCTGATCGCTATCTGCCTCTTTAAGCAGGTGTTACCTATTGCTGCGGTGCAGGCACTCTTTAACATTCAGCGTTTGAGCTACGATGCCCCGACGGCCTTCGATTATGTGGTCGATCAGCTCGAGGCATCGATTCGTTCGGCGTTTTCCGTCGAGCAGACGCCGGTTCCCGATACGGCGCATCAGGTAACGCGTGAGTCGCTGCTTGTGCGCAGTGCGGTTTCATCCTTCGTTTCGAAGGCGTACCTGATGAGCTATCTAAAGTTTAATGGGTTTAATAGCTAGCCGACGTATAAAACGGGCGGAGCAAAGGGTCATCTGTCACTTTGTCCCGCCCGTATTTTTGCTTGGTTGGACGTTATTGGCCCGAAGCCACGCCCATGCCGTAGCCGATAATGAGCCCATGCATTTCGGCATAGTATGAATCTAGCCCGTTACAGGGCATGATGATAGTCTTGGAACCTGGCCAGCGCTCCACAATTCGGCTGGCAAGTGCTTGGGCGCCTGCCTCATTCTCGACATGGTCGATAACGACCTCGCCGCCCGTAAAACCTTCGGCTTCCATGGTGTCGATGATCTTGTTTAGCATCTTCTTTTCGCCACGCGTATGCCCGACGAGTTCGATTTTACCGGCCTCACTCGCCTTGCCCAAAATGCGAATATTAAGCTTGTTGGCAATGACGCCGGCTGCCTTAGGAATACGTCCGGCCTTTGCAAGGTTCTCGTAATTACACAGGCTAAAGAGAATCTTGCTGTTTTGCTCGAGGCTATCGAAGTAAGCGCAGGCGTCCTCAAAGGAAACGTCCGGGTTGCTTGCAAGATAACGATCAAACAGCAAGAAGATCAGGTCCATCTTGCCGCCTGCTGCCCGCGAATTAACCAGGTGAATCTGACGATTGGGCTCTTCGGCAAGAACCATATCGCGAGCCGTGGCTGCCGCGTTGTAGCTGCCCGACACGCCCTCAGAGATCGGCATGCAGATGGTCTTGTCTGCCAATTTGAAGAGCTCGGCCCACTCCCCTACGCTGGGACAAGCGCTCGAAGAAGCGTTCGTCTCCGCCTGAACAGCGCAGTTGAGCTCATGTACATCGAGCGAAAGGTCATCGACGAATTCACGCTCCCCCACTCGAATTTTGAGGGGCGCAAATGCAAAGGTGGTATGGGGCGCGGTCGGTTGCCAATCGCGGAGGTTACAGCTTGAATCTGAGATAAGTGCCCAGCTCATAGAGGGTCCTTTCTAATTGTTCCTCAACAATTATAGCCATCTTGCAAACTGAATGTACGGCTATCTAGTTTTGAATACTAGATAGCCGTACAAGATTAGAGACAAAAGAATAGACCTCGCGACTTTAAGCCACGAGGTCCACATTCACACGCTGTGTAAGATGACTTAGTAGCGCACGAAGATATAGTTGTTGTTCATGCCGGCGGCAACGGAGCTGATGATAACACCTGTGTTGTAGTCGGAAGCATGGATCATCTGACCACCACCGATGTAAATGCCGGTGTGGTACGAGTTGACCACAACGTCACCGGGCTGCGGATCGGACACACGCGTCCAGCCCATAAAGGTACCCGTGGTGCCCAGGCGGCAATAGCGACCAGTGAGGCAATAGCTAACAAAACCAGAGCAGTCGAAGCTGTTCGGGCCAATTCCGCCCCAGGAATAAGCGCAACCAAGCTTACTGTATGCACGCGAGACAACAGAACCACCATCGACGGACTGGCTCGGAGCAGAAGGCGTCGGAGCCGGAGCAGGCGTGGAGGGCTGCGGCGTCGGAGCAGGTGTCGGCGAAGGAGCCGGAGTGTTGCCGCCCTGGTTGTTGTTATTGCTGGTCTGACCACCGTTGTTGGTGTTCTCGGTCGTACCGGCAGTCTCGTTGCTCATCGTGGCCTTCTCGGCAGTGCTGGCGTTGATGCCGGCCTGCAGCGCGGCGTTGGCCTCGGCCTCTGCGGCAAGCTCGGCCTGCAGCTGCGAATCCAGGGAGTTTACGACGTTCTGGGCTTCAGCCTGCTGGGCGTTAAGCTCGTCGACCTTCTTTTGCGTGGTGGCGACGTTCTTCTCCTGCTCGGCCTGCTTATCGGTGAGCTGCTGCTTAAGCTCCTTGACCTCTTGAATGGTCTTGGCCTGCTTGTCGGACACCTTGCCGTAGTAGAACAGGCGGTTGAGCATATCGCTCAGATCATCGACACCCGTCAAAACCTGAAGCAAGCTCAGACCGCCGGTTTTGTACTCGCCGGCGACATAGGTCGAGAGCTTGGCCTGACCATCGGCGATCTCCTGCTGCTTTTGCGTGATCTCGCCGGCAGTCTGATCGAGCGCCTGCGTCTGCGTGGCAAGCTCATCGTAAATCTGCTGGGTTTGGGTGCCGATCTGCTCGAGTTTCGTACGAGCAGCGGCAAGGTCGGATGCGGTATCGGCGTAGGCAGGAGCCGCGAGGCCCAAGCCCAAAACACAAGCGAGGGTTGCCGTAGCAGCGCAGCGTGCCATGTTTTTGTGCGTGTTTGCTGTGCGCATGTAGCTTCCTTTCCAGTAACTAAGGGTAACGGCTAGTCTACCGTCACCAGGCTAAAGAGCTCAACATCGTCGTCAGTCGGCGTGAGCTTCTCGCGCGGGTTGAGAAACGCAAGCTCAAGTATACAACCGTAACCGATAAGCTTTGCGCCCATATCTCGCACCAGTTTACCTGTTGCCTCGACGGTTCCTCCCGTCGCGACCAAGTCGTCCAGAATCAACACGGTATCTTTAGAGCTGATAGCGTCGGCATGGATCTCAATTGAATCGGTGCCGTACTCGAGCTCGTAGCTCTGGCTTACGGTCTCGCGCGGCAGCTTGCCCGGTTTACGTGCGGGAACAAAGCCGGCGCCAAGGGCTACAGCCACCGGTACGCCAACCATAAAGCCGCGAGCCTCGGGACCCACGACCTTGGTGATTCCCATGCCGGTAAAGTGCTCGGCGAGGGTATCGGTCATGGCTTTGAGCGCCTCGGGATTGCCAAAGAGCGGCGTGATGTCTTTAAAGATGACTCCGGGCTCGGGATAGTCGGGGATGTCGACGATTTGAGATTCGAAGTCGTACATTGCATGACCTTTCAATGGGTTGCCGAAATATCAGCAGCGGTTATTTGCCCGCGGTGACGGTGCCGGATTGCGAAGGGGCGACGACCTTGAGCGGCTTTACGAGAGAATCCTCGTGCGAAGCCGGCGTGGCAGTTTCTTCGTTTTTGGCCTTGGTGGACTCGGAGCGAGTGATTTCCTCATCGAGTGCATCAATGTCGGCGTCCTCGACCACGGCGTTGAGCGACTCAAAAACGCGGTTCTTGAGCAGCGCAGTGTGCACACCTTCCGTCAGGTCGTGAAGCTTCTTAAACGCACGCTCGAGCTTGGCGTCGCGCTCGTCATCGGAGGTATCCATTCCGAGCATGCTCACGAGCACCTGCTCAAACATCGAGGACTCGCGGTTGGCGGAAGACACGTACTGACGCAGGTTGCGCGGCTCGATATGGAAGCGTGACAGCTCGGAGCAGTAGCGGATGATCGGAAAATCGCGACCATCGACGAGTTCACGATTCTGCGGACTCTTGATGATGCGAATGAGGTCGTTCTCGGCGAGCGACCGGATAAACGAAATCTCGACGCCCAGCATATCGGGAATGGTCTCAATGGGATGCAGCTTTTGCTTAGTCTCCTTGGGCTCCGTCTTGAGCGGAACATCGGACAGCAAGCCCACCTCGTAGGCGAGCGTTGACAGGTCCGTGGCGTTTTCCAAGCGCTGCTTAATCACGTTGAGCGGCATGTAACGGGTCTTCTGCAAGTGCAGGATGACCTCCAGGCGATCAACGTCCTCCTTAGAGTACTGACGGTATCCCTTAGGCGTACGATGAGGGGTAATGAGCCCCTCATCCTCTAGAAATCTAATTTTTGAGTTCGAAAGATCGGGGTATGCGCCTCGAAGTAGGTTGACGACTTGGCCGATACTCAGATAGTTGCGTTCGGCCATGCCCTACTCACCGGTTTCGATGCGCTCCGGCGTGCTCTCGTGGTAGATGAGCGTAAAGGTACCGATCTGGACGGAAGAGCCGTCGTGCAGCGGGGCCGCGTTGACGATGGCACCGTCGACCCAGGTGCCATTGAGCGATCCCAAGTCCTCGATGCGAGCGCCGAGGCCCTCGCGAATAATGCGCGCGTGGCTGCGCGAAACGGTCATGTCATTGAGGAAGATGCCGTTTGCAGGATCGCGGCCGATGGTGGTCACATCGTCCTCGAGCTCAAAGGCGGCACCGGTCTGCGGACCCTTGACGATGGACAGAACGGGGGCGGTGATGCGCACGTTGGCCATGAGGTCGGGAACGGTGACGTCACTTGAAGGCACGCGGAATACGCAGGTAGCGTCAGCAGTCTTATCATTCTGAGGCATATTGTTAACCATGTTGTCCATGACAACCCCTAACTTATCGCGGACGTGCCGCAAATAATGAACCGTACGTAATCATACCCCAACGAATCAGTCTTCGATTTCGGGGTTCAGAAAGTCGATGTCCTCGTCCTCGGGATGCGCGAGAGCCTGTTTAATGGCCACTCCGCCCTTAATGGAATAGATGACAGCCGTGAGCATGGAGAAGATCACGCCGCCGTACACAAAGAAGATGCCGAGGGGCACCGAGCTTCCGTTGAGGCCCGGGAAGGCCGTAAGGGTTGAAGGTAAAAGATGCAGGCCGTCAACAACGGGGAACCCGAGCAGCATGAGCGAGAAGCCGGTCATGAGCAGTGCAGTGGCAATCTTTCCGGGAAAGACGACATCGATGGGGCGACGGTGATAATGACGCACGATAAGCGTGCCGATGCCCAGATAGATGTCGCGGCCAATAATGAGCACGCAGACCCAGATGGGCAGCTCTCCGCGAACCACCAGTCCCAGCACGCCGGTGAACAGCAGCGCACGGTCACAAATGGGATCCATGACCTTACCGAGCCACGAGACCGTCTTGGTCATGCGGGCGATCTGACCGTCCATCCAGTCAGTAGAGGCGGCAACGGCGTAGATAACGATGGCGATGACGCGGTTGTTATCCGTCACAAACAGGTACAGAAATACCAGGGTGAGGATCAGGCGCGTAAAGGTGATGAAATTGGAGATCGTAAAGATCTTATTCGACGGGTAATCGGAAGTGCCGATAAGCTCCTTTTTGATCTTCTTTTTGATGCCCACAGGACTCCCCCGCTGGTTAACGACAAAACTTTCGCTACTATACCCGTTCCGGCGATGTCTATCCAGCGTAAGCATAGAGAGTCCAGACATGAGGAAGGCGCTTTTGGGCGGCGGTTGATTTCACATTCGTGTACATCAGCCTCCAAACATGCCGATAAATGTCGGTTTTGGAGGGTGATGTACACGTTTTGATTCGGTGATTACATCGATCGGGAAAGTTGTTGCCTTAAGCAAATTAATCATGATGTGCGGGTCGAGAAGGGTAGGCGCCAAAAGAACCCAACGGCCGTTATGGCTTCGTTAGAAACGCGCCCCACCATGGATGGTGAACCCGAAAGGTAAGGCGCGCGGGCACGGTGACTCGGCCCGCGCTCCCGGAAGAGAAAGGATAAACCCATGGGTTACATGCTCGAGACGCGTGGGCTCACCAAGCGCTTCGGCCGCGGCGACCAGGCGCAGGACGCCGTGGCCGATGTGAGCCTTCATATCCGCGAGGGCGAGGTGTACGGGCTGCTCGGTCCCAACGGCGCCGGCAAGTCGACAACGCTCAAGATGATCTGCGGGATGCTGCGGCCGACGGCCGGGGAGATCCTCTTTGCCGGGCACGCCTGGCGCCGCGAGGACCTCTACGCAATCGGCAGCCTCATCGAGGAGGCGCCGCTCTACCCCAACCTCACCGCGCGCGAGAACCTGCGCGTGCGCACCACGCTGCTGGGCCTTCCCGAGAGCCGCATAGATGAGGTGCTCGCCGCCGTGGACCTCGCGGACACCGGGAAGAAGCGCGCCGGGCGCTTCTCGATGGGCATGCGGCAGCGCCTGGGGCTCGCGCTGGCGCTGATCGCCCGTCCACGCCTGCTCGTGCTCGACGAGCCCACCAACGGCCTCGACCCCATCGGCATCGAGGAGCTGCGCGACCAGATCCGCGGCTTCGCGGCGGCGGGTACGACGGTGATCGTTTCGAGCCACATCCTCTCCGAGGTGCAGCAGATGGCGGACACCATCGGCATCATCTGCGAGGGGCACCTCGCCTACGAGGATGCGCTTCGGCCCGGGCAGGACCTCGAGGAACTCTTCATGAGCTTCTGCCGGGAAGGGCGACGAGCACGCGGGGAGGTGGTGGCATGACGGGCGAGAAAGGCGGCCTGCTCGCGGGCCTGCGCGCCGAGGCCCTGAAGTCGCGCCACGCGGCACCGGTTCGTCTGGCCGTGCTCATGGCGCTGCCGATGCCGCTGCTCGGCGCGATGCCCTACCGGGGCGTGCAGATCTTTAGCGCGTGGAACTACTGGTACGCGCTCTTCCTGCCCGTGTCTCTATCGCTCGTGGTGGCGTGCGTCGCGCGGGCGGACGCGCGCGCGCGGATGCGGGGGCTTCTGGGCCTGGGCTTCCCGCTCGGGCGCGCCTGGTGGGCCAAGGCGCTCTGGTGCCTCGCGCTCTGCACGCTCTCGAACCTCGTGGTCTTCGGCATCTACCTCGCGGGATCGGCGTTCTCCTCGCAGGGCCTCACGGCCGCGGGCACGCTCACGATGCTCCTCTGCGCGCTCGCCAACACGGTGACCGCGGCGTGGATGATCCCCGCAGGGCTCTTCCTCACGGCGCGGCTCGGCATGCTCGCGGGCATCTTCTGCCCGCTCGCCGCGCAGCTCGTGGGTGGGTTCGCCTGGTCGTTGGTGCCACTGCCGCAGCTCTTTCCGCCGTCGGCGAGCATGGTCATCCCCACGAGCTTCATTCCCGTGCTGCCGAGCGGCGAGCCGCTCGCGGCGGACATGGCGCTCGGCGGGGCGCTCACAGCGGACGGCATGCTCACTCTGACGGGCCTTGCGGTCTGCGCGCTCGCGTTCGCCGCGCTCACGGCGGCGGGCGCGGCCTGGTTCGCGCGCTCCGAGGAGAGGTGATTGACATGACACGACTCTCCGACCCGACGCCGCGCATGACTCTCCCGCGGGCCCTGCTCTCCGAGGCCCTGCGCCTGGCGCGCTCCCCGCTCACGGCGGTGCACCTCGTCTGCGGCCTGGCAGCCGGTCTTGCCTGCGGCGAGTACTTCTCCGCAACCCGATGGGACCCGGCGCTGGGCGCGGACGCCTACGCCCAGTTCCTCGGCGCCCTCATGCCGCTCATGTCCGCCATCGTCTGCGGGCTCGCCGTGGACGAGGAGCGCGCTGCCGGGCGCCTCGCCAACCTCACGGCGGTCCCCTCGCGCGGGCGCGCCGTTGCGGCGAAGCTGCTCGCCCTTGCGGCGCTCGGCGCGGGCGCGCTGGCCGTGGCGCTCGGCGTGTTCGGGGCCGTGCTCGCCGTCGCCGGGCGCCTGCCGCTCGGGCCCGCTCCGCTTGCGGCCGCCTGGGCGGGCATCGTGCTGGGCAGCCTGCCCCTCTACGCGCTGGGGCTCGGCGTGGCCCTGCGCCTCGGCCGCAACGCCGTCATCGGCGCCGGCGCGGCGGGGATGCTCCTCGCGTTCTTCTCGGTGGGCGGACTTGCGCACGGTCTCATGACCGGCGAGCTCACCGGTGCCCTGGCGACGCCCCTGAGCTGGGTGCCGCTCACCTGGCCCGCGCGCCTGGGGTCGCTCGGGGTGGAGGCCTTCATCGACGCCGCACGCGCGGCGGGCCCACTCCTCACGACTGCGCTCGCTGGCCTCGTGCTCACCCTGGCAGCCGACGCCGTCCTTCTCGCCTGGTTCTGCCGCTTCGAGGACGGGAGGGCAGATGCGTAGGAGGCCGCTCGCCGCCATGCTCGCCCTCCTCTCCGCAGCGCTCCTTCTGGGCGGGAATGCCCTGCTCGATGCCGGCTGGGGGTCGGCGCTGCGCTCGATCGCCGACCGCGTGCTGCCCAACCCTGAGATCGCAATGTGGGCGCCCGCGCCCGAGTCCGGCAGTCACGCGAGCTCCTACGCCGACGCCACCGGGGCGGGGGCAAACTACGTCTACCTGGTGGACGCGGCGGACGACAGAGGCAATGTCCGAGAGCTTCAGCTCATCTTCTTCAGGCGGGAGTCGGACGGCGAGGGCTGGCTCGAGATCGAGGCGCGCGGCGGCTCGGGCGTGCGCTACCGCGCGTGCGACGCGGCCCAGGCACCCGCGGCTGCGCGCAGGGCTCTGGACCGCTGAGCGCGGCGCTAGTACAATTCCGACGGAAGTTTCAGGAGGTCGAACATGGCGAGGATACTGGCAGTGGATGATGAACGGGCGATCCTCGACGCGCTCGCGCGCGTCCTCGGCCGCGACGGCCATGAGGTCGTCAGGGCGGCGGACCCGACGGCGGTCCCGGGGATGGATCTCTCGCGCTTCGACCTCGTGCTCTGCGACGTTATGATGCCGGGGCTCGACGGCTTCGAGCTCGTGCGGCAGATCCGTCCGGACTTCGACGGGCCCATCGTCTTCCTGACCGCTCGCGTGGCCGAGGAGGATGCCGTGGCCGCCTACGGCCTGGGCGCCGACGACTACGTCCGCAAGCCCTTTGGGGCCGCGGAGCTGCGCGCCAAGGTCGCGGCCCATCTACGCCGTGAGCGCCGGCCGCGCTCGCACGCCCTCTCCTTCGGGGAGGTGCGGATCGACCTCGGGGCGCGCGGCCTCGCCGTGGGCGGCGAGGCCGTGCCGCTCACGCCCACCGAGTACGCCATCTGCGAGTACCTCGCCCGCCACCCCGGGCAGGTCATGAGCCGCGCGCAGATCCGCGAGGCGGTGCTCGGCTGGGAGAGCGACGCCGACGACGCGGCCATATCCATGCAGGTCAGCCGCGCCCGGAGGAAACTCTCCGAGGCCGGCGCCGACCCGATCGCGACCGTCTGGGGGATGGGGTACAAGTGGCAGCTCTAAAGACCGGGGCGCGAGGTCGCGGGGGCATGCCGCTCTCCTTCGTCATCGCGCGCTACTTCGCCTACGCGTTCGCGGCGGTCGCCACGGCGTGGCTCGCCTCGTTCATGGCGCTCTCCGCAGCGATCAGCGCGGGCTTCGTCTACGAGGCAAGCTGGGGGCCGGCCAATGCGCGCGAGGTCGCGGAGGGCCTGGCACGCGACGGCGTCTGCGGACAGCAGGACGTGCCGACGGCGTACCGCTACCTCATCCTGAACAAGGACGGATACGTGCTGATGACAGACCTCGAGAGCACGCGGCTCGAGGACGCGACGGATATGGCCCGTACGGCACTCGCCGCGGATCCGGGCACAGTGGAGATCGAGGGCGGGGGCTCGGGCCTCACCTACGCCGCGTTCCCGCTCAAGGGCGGCGGGGCCTGCGCGCTCGTCAGCGAGTACCTGCCGCAGTGGGTCTCGCGCGACCTCGCCGGCCTGCTTCCCAACCCGCAGAACCTCATGCTCGTCGGCGCCGCGGCGGGAAGCGCGCTCGCGCTCGCGCTCGTGGCGCGCCGCGCGAGCCGCGTGATCTCGCGCAAGATGGCGCCGCTCGCGGAGGCGGCGGGGCGCGTCGGCGCGGGGGAGCTCGACTTCGCGGTCGGCAGCACCAACGTGCGCGAGGTGAACGACGTCCTCGCCGCGATGGACGCCATGCGGGCCTCCCTCGCCGAGTCGCTCGAGGCCCGCTGGGCCGCGGAGCGGGGGCAGCGCGAGCAGATGGCGTCGCTCGCCCACGACCTCAAGACGCCGCTCACCGTGCTGCGCGCCAACGCCGACTTCGTGGCGGAGGAGCTGGAAGACGAGAAAGACGCCGACCTCGCGGCCGCCGCGCGCGACATAGCCGGCAGTGTCGAAAGACTCGACGGCTACGTGCGCCTGCTCATCGAGGCCTCGCGCGGGTCCGGCGGGGCGGAGAGGGCCCCCATGCTGCCGGCCGAGCTCTGCGAGCAGGTCCTCGCCGAGGCCGCCCAGATCGCCCGGGCGCGAGGCGTGACGCTCGACGCGGCCACGGGCCCCGCTGTCGCGGGCGCGCCCGAGGTCCCGCTCGACCGAACCGCCCTGGCGCGAGCCGCCGCGAACCTCGTGGCCAACGCCGCCGAGCACGCGCGCTCGCGCGTGGCTGTCACCTGCGACGTCGCGGGCGGGCTCCTCGTCATCGAGGTTGCCGACGATGGACCGGGCTTTTCTCCCGCCGCCCTCGAACGCGGCTGCGAGCGCCTCTTCACAGACGACTCCTCCCGCTCCTCGCGTGACGGAGGCCGCCACTACGGGCTCGGCCTCCACGTCGCCTCCGAGGCCGCGAGCGCCCACGGGGGCTCCGTCTCGCTCGCCAACGGCCCATCGGGCGGCGCGGTGGCCACCATCGCGGTCCCCCTGTGCGGGGCCTGACGAATCAGGCCCTCACACTGGCATACCTCGCAACCAAACGCTTCCCGGATAATTCATGAGGCCGTACTCGTATTCGAGCCTGCCTATCTCTGCGGCAAGCGCCTCCGTCATGTAGAAGGTTTTCGTGCGGCCCGTCGACTTCGCCAGGCGGTCGTACCTGTTCGCGAGGTCCTCGGGGGTTCTCAGGGCTGCGGTGGCGGTTGCCATGATGCACCTCCCGGTTAGATGTAATACGTGTATTACTTTCTATCACATCACCCGAACCCCGCACCGGCGTACGGTCGTATCTGCTTTTTTACCTTACATTTTGTCAACCGGCCCATGCTCGGCTTGTTCAGCCGGATTAAATCAACTGTTAAATCAATCCAGGCCTGTAGGGGGCGGTGGAAATCTTTCGAGGACTGGGGGCGCCGTCCCTGGGTCGGCTCCTCGATGGCCGCGGCTGAATTCCCCTGCCATCGGCTGCGTGGGTTCCGGCACGGGGTTCTGGCGCTGCTCGAACTGGGCGCAAGACTCGGCTGTTGGTCGTACCGGACGGCATACGTTTTGAGACCGGCAAGCTGATGCCGGCTCGAGGACAGCGGCCCGGTGCACCGGGCCGATCGATAGCGGTCTCAGGTTCACAGCGCAGCTTCTCAGGGCTCGCATATATAGGAAGACTTGATCGGCAATCGATTTTAATGAAGTCGACAGCGCATGTCAGAGCTTTCAACAAATCGCAGGTAAATCCGTGTACCAATTTTTGGTACACGGATTTACCTGCGATGTTCATGCTTGGTCAAAAGCCCATCAAGCGATATATTCATTATTTTAATGCGCGCGCCTGAGCTTTTGGCTGAAGTGGCAGTCCGACCGCCGGCTGGCGGCCACGCTATGTCCAAAGGCCACGCCTACTCCCAGTGCCCGGCTACGTCGACGACCCAGTGCTGCCCGTCGAGTTCCTGCCGCAGAGCTACATCAGGGACGTCTTATTGGGGGACGACCACATGGAACCCCGGGAGATCAAGCTGTACGGCTGATCCATCCGTCAACAACATGTCAAAGCCCCAAAACCCAACAGGATCGCGAACGAGGGGATGAATTGACCGCCCGGGTATTTGCGCCCGGGCGGTCAATTTTATCAACCATGGGCGCGATTCTGTGAGGCCATTTTTCTGGCATCCGCCGTTTGCTCCGGTCTCAACGCACCCATCGACCGTTCAGTAATCTTTGCGAACGCGACCACGTGCGCATTTGTCGAACAATCAAATGTCCGACAATGTCTGACGGAGCTGTCAGACATTCACGCACGAACATACGAGCTTCGCGAGCGATTGTAGGCAACTAGTAGCCCCAGCTGCGTCTTTGGCGCAGGTTCGACGTCTGACATCTTGAATGTCTGACGTTGAACGAAGCTGGTTGATAACAAGCAGGTGGAATAAACATGGAGCCCGACACCTCTCGCGCAATCGGCGCGCGGCAAGGGTCTGGCCCATCTCATATGTTGCCAACGCTAACGGTGAACCTGAGCGCCCGGGCACATTCTTTGTTGGCTGAAACCTGCATAGCAACTAGCGGAAGGCATCATCGAAGGAGTGTGCTGGAAAGCACCCGTCTCCTTAACTGTTAGAAATGCAAGTTAATAATCTATGTGGTCAATATAATACCGTTGAACCCGCGTATCGATACCGCTCAGTCATTCGCCTCGCCCCCGTCGCACGCATCTTCATTCGGTCTGTCATTATTAATCTAACGATGACTTGAGAAATGTAGGTGCTTCTAAATGTACTGTCGACTTCTTCTCAAACTAATCCTAAGAGACAGGGCCGTATGGATTTGTACGCTCGTTCTCGCTGCAGCCTTCTCCATCCCCATTGCGTTCAATTCACCCATCTACGGGCCCTTCTTTATGAAGCAGGGCATGCAGGGCTTTGTCGACGCATTCAATACGCGCGCGCCCCAGGCCAGCGGCACAGACCTATCTCCAGAGCAGCAAAATGACGCGGAGCTTGCAAGATACGCGAACGCCGCCCTTGCCGCTCAAACCGACGCCGCCTTTCTCGATTCTGCCGAGAGCTACTACGCGCTCATGGGCGAAGGCTTCCAATCCGGGTCCATCGTGGGAGACCGAGAGACCAATGACGCAGCGCTCGCATATTGCCGTGCCCTGAGCAGCTCCGGCATCACGGATATCCCGGCCTCCGCAAACGACCTGCCATTCCTTTCCTTCCTGCCTTACGCCATTGCCACGGCGCCGTCTTTCCTCCCCTTCATCCCCTTCCTTCTCTCGTCGATACTCGTGCTCGGCGCCACAAGGCCCGGGACCCTGGCGGCGAAGGCGCCCGTGCCCAAATTCCGGCGCCTTATCCAGATCGTGTTTTCGATAATCGCCGCGGGGACCGCGATGCTCCTCGCCGGCCTCGCACCCGGGGGCATTTACGCCTTGGCCCTAAACGGCTTCGGGCAAATTGGGTACCCGATCGCCTTCTTCCATGACGGCGCGCTTACCACCACGACCGCGGGAAACGTCTTCACAGCCCTGCTTCTCGCGCTTCTTGCGGGCGGAACCTTGATATCCGTTTGCTCCGCCGTCCTATCGACCGCAACGAGGCGCGTCCTCGCGGGCCCCCTTACCTCCGCGCTGCTTGTCGCGGCCCCGGCATTCCCGTTACTGTCCGATTCGGCACTGGAGCATAACGCCGCGCTCAATCTCCTGCCGCTGGCCGTATTCTCGCCTATCGAGGCAACGGGTTACGTAGGATGCTTCCCGACAGAATTCATTGGCTCCGGTTCAGGCAGCGCATCGATGCTTGCCGTGGCCCTGGCATACGTCGCGGTCTTTTTTGCGGTCGGCGCCGTTGCGACACGTTCGCCCAAACAGCCTGGACCCGCGAAAAAGCACCATGGGCTCGAGCTTCTGGACGCGAGCGTGGGATACGGAAGCACGACGATACTTTCAATCGGGTCGCTTTTCCTGAGCCCGGGAACGGCGGCGGGCCTCATTGCTCCCAACGGCTCGGGGAAAACCACCCTTCTTGAAGCGCTGTCGGGCCAATTTCCCACCCGCATCCGCTCGGGAAGCCTGGCGGCAGACGGAATCAGCCAACGTCAATCAGCCGAATTTGCAGGACTCGTCTACCTGAGCTCTTCGGGCGGCGCGGATCTTTACCCCACGCTATCAGCCCTCGAGCACCTTGCTTTCGTTAGGGAGGCGTGGAAATCGGCCACCGACATCGACTCGCTCTGCGACTCCCTCGGAATCTCCCCATATCTCGACAAGCCGACCCGTAAACTCTCGACAGGAATGAAGCAGCAGGTAAAGCTTGCCATGGCGATAGCGACCGGTTGCCCGTACCTCATCCTCGATGAACCGCTGAACGGCCTCGATCCGGGAAAGCGGAAAACCTCCTGCGACGCGATGCGCAGCGAGGTGGCGCGGGGACGAAGCGTGCTCATTTCAAGCCATCTGCTCGACGACCTGGCAGACCTCACCAACTCGTTCTACTTCATCGAGGCCGGCACGCTCGTGGAAAAGACCGAGTCGTCCTCGCAGACGCTCAAGCAGGAATACCTCGATACATACGAGGGAGGTGAATGACATGATAGGCAAGAGCTATGCAAAGATAGCGATTGTTGGCTTTGTACTTTGTCTTGCAATGGTGCTATGTGCATCATTTGCGAGGTATAGGTCCGAGCAGTCGTTCATCGATGGCGCTGAAAATGGGTTTGGCATAGACGGGATGTATGTCAACGATGGCGCGACCAGGCCGTCTATGGCGATTCTTGCAGGCGAAGACATGGAATGGCAAATCTGTAATGACGATGGCTCTTGTATGAGTGGTCGTTTGGCCGCAACGAGCGATCCGAATTCGTTTGATCTTCTCGACAATGATGGATCGGATTGCGGTTCAGTTCACCTGTCGTATGCATCACGAGACGGGATGGACGGCATTCTCTACGTCTCCCACGAGACTGGCGATTTCAAGATGCGCAGGACTAACCGAGTGCCGGCTTTTATCGAGGAGTGAGAATTCCCGGCGGTCTGCCGATCAGGCCGCCGGGGTATTGAACCCCGCATTCATCCGTACACACACGGATGAATGCGGGAAGTGCCCGGATGAAGTTGATAATCAAGGAAACAAAGCCGTTCTGCCTGGGACGGCTTTGGCCTGGACTTTAACTACAACATCGCAATCGACACTTATCAGCTCGCGCAACGCGCATGGCCAGATCTCGGACGCTGGTGCATGGAGGACCTTCGAGATTTACTGGACATCCAAAACGACGACGCACACCGCGTGCTCGCCGACTGCGAAGACGAGATGGCTGTCTACAATGCGATCAGAAACGGCGTGAAGTCCGGAGATTTTTCTGTGGAACCGCCGCGCCGTCGCGCGAGCCGACCGGGCAACCCGGGCAATCTGGTCCCGGCTCTCCCGGTCGTATTCCTACGATATCGCCCCTAGATCACCAATGTGTCAGATAAAGAATGAGGCAATGGCTATGATCACGCCTACGGCAGATGCAACGACTACGCCTTTTTTCCTCTCCTTTAGTCCGGCGAATAGGGTTGCCGTAAAGTAAAGGGCGGAAATGCAGGCTATGGCAAGCGAAACGAGTTCCTTGGGCGGTTTCAGCAAAAGGTCGCTAGCAAAGAGTAATGCAAGCAGGGCAAAGCCGATTGTGTTCAAGTATCTCGATTGATTTTGCGACAACATGGCAACTTCCTTTCAGAACATGCAAGTGAAAAGTCGGTACGATGTCATTGCGGTTGCAAAATAGCCGCCGCTAGGACCGGTTGTCACGAGACCGGCGATAACTTCAGCGGTGCCAGCAAGGTAGGGATCGCGCAGGCAAGCCTCCTCCTTCGCGTTCAGCTTGACCTTGTGAGGGACGGGGCGGTTATTTGCAGATCCGTGAGAATCGCACCACGCCTTGGAATATGAATCCGCGCAGTGCCCGCGCTCAAAAAAGGGAAATATCGTAATTTTCGTCGTAATTGACTCCGACGTAGATATCGCTGCTCTCGGCGGGAGATCCCTCGTCGGCATGGGCTGCCGCAACGGGTACAAATGCTGTCATGACAAGGGAGGGGCAAAGAGTTGCTGAGACGATGGAGGGTAGGCATTTCTTCATGGCTGGCTCCTTAATCTGGCCTTTGATAGTTACTCGATGTCGCCTCCTTCCGCTTTATATCCGTTGTATTCGGCGTATTTCTTTAATAAGGCAAGAGGTTCTTCCAGTCAAAGGTGAAACCCGTCACAAAGACAACCGATAACGTTGGCGGTAACTGGGGCGGTGCCCCCTCAGCGACGACCGACAAGGTTTTTCTGCTCTCGGCAACCGAAGTATACGGGGATATGCAATCCGACGGCATCCAGTACGAGTGCTACAAATCCAAGGGCGTAACGGGGTCGAACTATTCCGGTGCATCAGGCTATAGCCACTGGACTCGCTCCGTGAGACCGCGCAGCTCCACGTCCTTTCGCTATGTTCAAAGCGGCGGTATTTGCTACAGCTACAGCGCGACGGACTCGTTTTATGTTCTCCCCGCTTTCTGCTTCTGATCTCTTTTAGCGCAAAGCCCTCGCAATCCTGCGAGGGCTTTTCTTTTGGCGATTACTCGAACAATTCGAGGTTCATAGCACAGGTAATCGGGTTGAGGAGAAATGGGGTCATACAGCGGCCCTCAGAGCGCCTGCCGCACTCCCCCGCCATTGCCTCTGCGGCGTCCTCGTATAGAGCCCATCCTGCTTGGCGTTTCGTTGCAACAGTCCACTTGTCCACAGATCAAGTGAACTGCTGGAATAAATACAGCGACACACTAGTTCGTTACAGTCGCCATATCTGCGTAAATCGCCGCGATAAATACAGCCCGTACTCGACTGTATACCAGCTACGCGTATGTAGATTCATGTCGCGTTAATAAATCGGCTCAAGCGCGTGCAAAACGCGCAAGTAACCGCAAAAAGCGATTATCGCGCAGGTAGATTTTTGGCACCCTGTTGATTAATCAAATTTAAGCAATTACTTAAAACAAAAAAGGTCAGGCACTAGGTGCCTGACCTGCAAACTTCTGGTCGGGACGACTGGATTCGAACCAGCGACCCCTTGACCCCCAGTCAAGTGCGCTACCAAGCTGCGCCACGTCCCGAAGCTTTTGTTTGTTGCTCTGCTCTCGCTCGCAACAGGGAGTATATTAACCCGAAACTTTGACCTTGTGCAAGAACTTTTTTAATTATTTTTGAGCAAGTCCAAAATTGTATCTGCGAGCTGGGGTTTTGTTAGCACGGGGAGTTCTTGCGTGCCCGCTGTGCTCGCAATCCAAGCCTTGTTGGTGTCGGTTCCAAAGCCCGAATCGGCGCGCGAGACATCGTTGGCGATGATTGCATCGCAGCCCTTACGGGCTAACTTGCGCTCGGCGTACTCGACGACGCTGTCGGTCTCGGCCGCAAAGCCGATCACACAACGCTCGCCCTTCTGACGCGAGAGCTCAGCCAAGATATCGACCGTCTCGACAAGCTCGATGCAATCGAGGCGCTCGTTAGCCTTTTTGAGCTTGTGGTCCGCAGGGGCCGCGGGCGTATAGTCGGCGACGGCAGCCGCGCAAATGGCCGCGTCGGCCGTCTGGAAGGCACTCAGCGCCGCTTGGAGCATCTCTGCGGCGGTCTGCACGCGTATGCACTCAACGCCGCGGGGAACGTCGAGCGACGTCGGTCCCAGCACAAGCGTGACGGCAGCGCCTCGGCGTGCGGCCTCCCCTGCCAAGGCGATGCCCATCTTGCCCGACGAGCGGTTGCCGATAAAGCGCACCGGATCGATCGGCTCGTGCGTGGGGCCTGCCGTGATGACGATGCGCTTACCCGCGAGGTCCTGCGGTGTGGGATTGAGCACTTCGCAGATGGCCTCGACGATGTCCTCGGGTTCGCTCATACGCCCCGTGTCCACGTCGCCGCAGGCAAGGTAGCCGCTACCCGGGCCCACTACATGGACGCCGCGGTCGCGCAGCGTGGCCATATTGGCCTGGGTGGCCGGCGCCTTCCACATACCGTTGTTCATTGCCGGCACAATCACGACGGGTCGCGGCGTTGCCAGCAGCGTGGTGGAGATGAGGTCGTCGGCGATGCCGTTGGCCATCTTGGCGATGATATTGGCCGTCGCGGGCGCCACGACCACCAGGTCGGGCTCCTGCGCGAGCGAAATATGGTGGATGGGGTCGGACGGGTCGTCGAACAGACCGATTGCGACGGGCTCGTTAGTGAGCGCGCGGAAGGTGAGCGGCCCCACGAACTCCGTGGCATGCTCGCTCATGACGACCTTTACGCGTGCGCCGCGCTTTTGCAGTAGGCGCACGATATTGCACGACTTATAGGCGGCGATCCCGCCGGTAATACCCAGCAGGATCGTTTTTCCCTCAAGTTGCATTGAATTGTCGGGTGCCGCCATCGTTTACGCTTCCTTGCTCGGGAGCACCAGCAGGCGGTGGCAATACGGGCAGTGCGTAATTTCGCTTCCGTCGTGGTTGAGGTCGCTCATGGACGATGCCTGCAGCGCGGTGTGGCAAACCGTGGGGATGTTGCCCTGGATGGTCTCGACGGCCAGGCCGCGGAACTGCTTGAGCAGTCGCTCGTAGTCGGTGAGCACGTCAGTCGGCAGCGTGGCGGCAAGCGCAGTGCGCTCCTTGGTGGCGGCGTCGATCTGAGCCTGCAGGTCGGCAGCCTTGGCGCGGGCAGCCTTGGTATCGGCCTTCACGCCCTCCTCGAACTTGGCGATGATGGCCTGCGCGCGAGCCTCGCGGTCGAGCGCCTCCTTATGGGCGACAACGACGTCCTTGCGGGTGTGCTCAATCTTGTCCAGACGCTTGGCCAAGGTGGCGAGCTCGTTCTCCAGATCCTGAACCTCGCGGTAGTCGGAACCGTCGACATGGCGCTTCTTGGCAGCCTCGATGGCGTTGTTGGTCTGGATCTCGGTGGTGTTGAGATCGTCGAGCTCAATGTCCAGGTCCTTGCGCTGGGCGTAGAGCTTGGTCATCTCGGACTTCAGCTTCACATAGGTCTTACGCTTGGAAGCGAGCTCCTTGAGCTCCGGCATATTGGCAAGTTCGCTCTTGTTGCGGGCGAGCTCCAAATCGATCTGTTGCAGCTTGAGTAGCGTAGCGCCGGCGCTCATAAGTTCTCTCCTTTTGTCACAGTCCACCATTGGCAAGGGTTCAGTATTTTAATCGCATGACGGGGGTCGACCCCGGCGTCAACTGCAGAGTTCATCAATATATCAACGAACGGTTCTTCGGAGCGGTCGTGGCCGAGTAAGATCACCGGCAGCCCGCGCAAGGCAAGGTCTTGCGCCACATGGTAGCCCGCCTCGCCCGTCACGATAACATCCGCATTCGCGGCGATGGCAAGCTCGCCAAAGTCGCCCAGGGAGCCGCCCAAAATGGCGACGGTTCGGCACGGGCGATCGGCTTCGCCCCATACGCGCGGGTCACAGCCAAAGGTCGCGGCGGCACGGGCGGCGAGATCGCGCAAACTGCAGGGGTCGTGGAGGGTTGCGATTGCGCCCAGGCCGCAGGCCTCGGGGTCGTCCACATGCTCGAGCGAGCTCACGGGCACAGCACCCAGTAACTCGCTCAGGCAGATGCGTGCCTCGTGCGAGCGGTCCAGGTTGGTGTGGAGCGAGATGATGCTCACGCCGCAGCGGGCTGCCTCGTAGAGTGCCGCGCTGCACTGGGGACGCGCGGAATCGGCCGGGCAAAAGGCCTCGGGAGCCTTGATATAGATGGGATGATGCGTCAGCAGCACGTTAGCCTCGGCCTCAACAGCGCGTTGCACGTTGGCTTCGGTCGCATCGAGTGCGCAGACAACGCCGGTGATCTCGGCAGCGGGATCTCCGACGGATAACCCCACATGATCCCAGCCCTCGGCATCCGCCTTGGGATAGCGTTCTAACAGCGCGCGTTCAAGCTCGGCGACGATCATGCGGCACCCACGATCGAGAGTAGCGCCTGGGCAAATTCATCAAGGTCGGCAGGGTTCACGCGGTCATCGAACGAGATGCGCAGCGCACCCAGCGCCTGCTCGCGGCCGATACCCATGGCGCTGAGCACGAGGCTCGGATCCATGCTGCCGCTTGAGCAGGCAGATCCGGCGGAAACCTCAAAGCCGGCGGCGTCGAGCTTGATGATGAGTTCCTCGGAGTCCATGCCGTCAATGTAGATCGACACCATGCCGGGCAAACGGTCGGCCTGCGCATAGTCACCCATGGTGGCGTGAATACGCGGATGTGCGGTAAGCGTGGCGTAGAGCTTGTCGGACAGGGCCTGCAGCGTCGCGCGCTCCTGGGCCACGTTGGGGGCCAGCGCAGACGCGGCGGCGGCAAAGGCCAGCTGCGTGCGCAGGTCCTGCGTGCCAGCACGACGTCCGGCCTCCTGTCCACCGCCAAAGATGCGGGGGCGCAGCGGCGTGCGGTTCTTAAGGTAGAGCGCGCCGGATGCCACAGGGCCGCCGATCTTATGCGCGGCAACGGTCATAGCATCGACGCCCAGCTCGGTGACATCGAGCGGAATATGCAAGTAGCCCTGGATGGCATCGGTGTGGAACAGGGCGCCCACGGTATGCGCGGCGGCGGCCAGCTCGCGGATGGGCTGCACCACGCCGGTCTCGTTATTGGCGGCCATGATACTTACGAGCGCGACATCGTCTCCGAGCAGCTCGACAAGCGTGGCAGGCTCAATGTATCCCGCGCGGCAGGGCTGCACCAGATCGACGGTAAAGCCGGCGGCGCGCAGCAGCGGCAGGTTGTCAAGGATCGAATCGTGCTCAATCGCCGACACGATCACGCGGTCGCGCTTGCGATCGCGCTGACGAGCGCCCTCGGCAAGTCCGAGGAGCGCCAGCTGGTTTGCCTCGGTGCCGCCGTTGGTCAAGATAATCTCGGACGGGCGGACGCGTGCACCAAAGCTACGGGCGATCTCGCGACGGGCAACTTCCAGGCGTGCGGCGGCCTTGCGTCCAAGCGAGTGCAGCGAGTTGGGGTTGACGCCGGCAAGCTCGCTGTCGTCATATTCGCGCTGCGCAAGGAGCGCCTCGGCGCGCATGGGCGTCGAGGCGGCATAGTCAAGATTCACGGGTATGCGGTTTTGACCTGCGGTCATAAGGGTTTATGCCTCCTGTGCGGCCTCATTGCCCAGCTTCTGCAGCAGCGCAACCTCGGCGGCGGGATCTTCGGACTTAAATACGGCGGAGCCGGCTACGAGCACGTTGGCGCCGGCCTTGACGACCTCGGCGATGTTTTTGGAAGAAATGCCGCCGTCGACCTCGATCATGGGCGACGCGCCGTGGCGCTCACACATGGCCTTGAGCTCGTGGAGCTTAGGCAGAGTGCCCGGGATAAAGCTTTGGCCGCCAAAGCCGGGGTTCACACTCATCAGCAGCACCATATCGACGACGTCGATGATGCTCTCGAGCACGCAGACGGGCGTTGCGGGGTTGAGCACCACGCCGGCCTTGACACCGCGCTGCTGCAGATGCGTGAGCGTGCGGTGCAGGTGCGTGGAGGCCTCGTAGTGCACGGTGATCATATCGGCACCGGCATCGGCATACCAATCGACCGTCTCGTCGGGGTTCGACACCATGAGGTGCGCGTCGACCGGTACATCGGTGGAGCGCTTGACGGCCTTGAGGATATCGACGCCAAAGGTGAGGTTGCCGGTAAAGTGACCGTCCATAACGTCAAAGTGCACGTAGTCGGCACCGGCGATCTTGTCGAGCTCGCTCTTGAGGTTGGCCATATCGGCCGAAAGGACGGACGGAGCGATTTTGATGGAACCCATGGTAGAAGCCTTTCTGCGCTAGTCGGTGAGTCCGTAGAACTCTTGCGAGGGGACGCGGTCGGTAAGAATCTCGAGCGCCCTATCCAAAGTAACACCGTTGTAGAGCGTTTGCTCCACGGCAAAGGTGAGCGGAATGTCTACGCCCAGTGAGCGGGCGAGTTCGCTGACGCTGCGGGCCGCAACGGCGCCCTCGACCACCATGTGCGTGCGCGCCTGGTACTCGTCGAGCGACACTCCGTGGGCGAACTCGTAGCCAAAGGTGCGGTTGCGCGAATGCTCCGAGGTGCAGGTGGCAATGAGGTCGCCCATGCCGGCGAGTCCCATGCACGTTATGGCCTGCCCGCCACGGGCGTGCACGAGGCGGCTGATCTCTGCCAGGCCGCGCGTCATGATAAGGGCGAGCGTATTGTCGCCCGCACCGGTACCGGCGGAGATGCCACACACGATGGCGATGACGTTTTTCATGGCGCCGCATACCTCGACGCCGGTCATGTCCTGCGACAGATAGATGCGGAAGGCCGTGGATAGGAGCAGGTCCTTAAAGGTCTCCCCTATCTGAGGGTCTTCACTGGCGATGACGGCGGCAGAAAGTCCGCCGCGGCAGATCTCCTCGGCATGGTTGGGGCCGGAGAGCGCCGCCACGCGTGCCTCGTTGCCGATCTCGCTGGCAATGACCTCGCTCATGAGCAGGCCAGACTCGGGCTCAATGCCCTTGGTGAGGCAGAGCACCGGGGTGTCGGCGGCGATGAAGGGTGCTGCCTGATGGCATACGCTGCGCAGGTGCGTGGAGGGCACGGCAAAGATAACGGCCTCGGCGCCGTCGAGCGCCTGCGATAGGTCCGTCGTGGCGACGACGTTGCTGGGCAGCTCGTAGTCCACCAGATACCGGGGATTGCGGTGCTCGCCATTGATGCCGGCGGCCGTCTGCTCGCTATGGGCCCACATGGTCACGCGCTCGGCTCGCGCGGCGGCAAGGCCGGCGACGGCGGTTCCCCAGGAGCCAGAGCCAATCAGCGCAACATTCATGACTCTCTCCTACTTATCGTCGGGCTCGGTGACGCGCTTGGTAAATGAGAGCTTGGACTCCTTACCCGTCATGAGCTTTTTGATGTTCGCACGATGGGCCCACACCACGGTGATGCCGATCATCGCCATGCAAAACTTAAGTCCGAGGCTGCTGTACGGAAAGACCGCGCAGGCAGCGATGGGAAGACCGATGGCCGCGGCAAGCGAGCCCACCGACACAAACTTGGTGATGGCGACGGCCACGATAAACATGCCCAGCAGCGACAGGCCAATAGGCCAGTACCAGGCGAGGATGACGCCCAGACCAACTGCGATGCCCTTGCCGCCATGGAAGTTGAGGTAGGGCGAGAAGATATGGCCCCACACGGCTGCCAGGCAGATGACGCCGAGCATCCAGTCGCCGGCGGCACCGGGGGCCATAATGCTCACGGGGAAGCCATAGCCCAAGTCGGAAATGAGCGGACGCGCGATAAGGACGCAGATGGCGCCCTTAAGGCAGTCGAGCAGCAGCGTGAGCGCGGCCACCTTGGGGCCGGCCACGCGCAGAGCGTTGGTGGTGCCGATGTTGCCGGAGCCCGCCTTACGAATGTCCGTGTGGTTGAACACGCGGCCCAGGATCAGACCAAACGGAATCGCCCCGATAAAGAACGAGACCACGGCGCAGATGGCGGTCAGAAGAATCGGATTATGCATCCTTTTGCTCCTTCTTCCTAAAGAAGAGTCGAATGGGCGTGCCGGCAAAGTCGAAGGTCGAGCGCATGCGGTTCTCCACGTAGCGCTGGTAGGTGTCGTTAACCAGGTCGCTGTGGTTGACGAAGAACGTGAACGTTGGCGGGTTGACGCCCGTCTGGGTCACGTAGTGCATGCGCAGGCGGCGCTTGCCGTCCACCACGGTATGACCGAACTCGCGCAGGTCGGTGAGGAACGTGTTGAGGCGCGAGGTGCTAATCTTCTGCGAGCGCGTCTTCTCGGCGGCGTCGACCATGGCCCAGATCTTCTCGACGCTGCGGCCGGTCAGGGCAGAGATGCGCAGGTACTGGGCCCAGGGAGCCATGACGCCCAGACGGCGGTCGATGGTCTCCATGCAGGCCTCGCGCTTGCGGTCATCGTCGAGCAGGTCCCACTTGTTGAGCAGCACCACGATGGCGCAGCCGCGCTCGATGGCCAAGCCCATGACCTTCTGATCCTGCTCGGTAACGCCCACGGAGGCGTCGACGACGAGCAGCGCCACGTCGGCGCGGTCGATGGCGCGCAGGCCGCGGACCATGGAGTAGTACTCGATGTTCTCGTACACGGTGCTCTTCTTGCGAATGCCCGCGGTGTCGACCATGCGGTAGTGCTTGCCGTTGCGCTCAACGACGGTGTCGATGGCGTCGCGCGTCGTGCCGGCAATGTTGGACACGATAGAACGGTCGGCGCCCAGGATGCGGTTGAACAGCGACGACTTACCGGCATTGGGGCGGCCGATGATGGCGACGTTCAGCGCGTCGGGGAACTCATCGGCGACCTCGTCCTCTTCCTCCGGAAGCAGGGCCACGATATCGTCGAGCAGGTCGCCCGTGCCATGGCCATGCAGGGCCGAGAGCGGCGTGGGCTCACCGATGCCGAGCGAATAGAACTCCCAGATGCTGTCGTTTTCGCGATCGGGGTTGTCGAGCTTGTTCACCAGCAGAAAGACCGGCTTGTCGCAGCGCTTGAGCATGCGGGCGACCGACTCGTCCTCCTCGGTGACGCCGGTGCGGCCGTCGACCACAAACAGGATGACGGCGGCTTCCTCGGCGGCGGCGAGCGCCTGGTCGCGGATGGACGTGGCAAACACGTCATCGCTCTTGAGCGGCTCGATACCGCCCGTGTCGACGATGGTGAACTCGCGGCCGTTCCAATCGGCCGTGTGATACGAGCGGTCGCGCGTGACGCCGCGAGACTCGTGGACGATGGCGTCCGAGGTCTGGGCCAGGCGGTTAACGAGCGTGGACTTGCCCACGTTGGGGCGTCCGACGACGGCGACGATAGGTTTCATCTGCTCTCCTTTAATGGGTAGGGTCAGTGGAAGTGTTAGAGTCTGCGGGCACAATGCCAAGGATGCGCTCCAGGGTATCGAGCAGCTCATGCGGCATGGTCGACACCACATGAACCTCGGCGCCGCGACTGGTAAGGCTTGCGAGTAAATCGTCACGATGATACTCGTCAAGCGTCATGCCGTCAGCGTTGAACATGAGCTTAGGCACAAAGAGCATAACCCCCGACAGGTCTTGGGGCAGCTGCTCCAGAATGTCACACGCAACGATGAGGCCGGTCACGTCCACGTTGCCGCCAAAGTAGCGGTTCTTGATGGCTGTGACGGTGCCGGCGAGCCCCTGGGGCGACTCCACGAAGCGGGCCACGGTGTCGCGCGCGCTGGCGCCGGAGAGGCACAGGAGGCGCTGGTTGCGCTCGGCGATGCCAGCGCGGACGCGGGCCAGACGCTCGGCGTCGGCGGCAAGAACGTCATCGGTCTCGTCCAGATACGAGCGGATCATGCCGATGCCGTCGTAATACTGCGGGTAGCCGTCGTAGAAGTCCGCCTCGGGAGGATCGATGCCGGCGTCCAGATAGAACTCGTCGCTCATCTGGAAGGTGTGGCGGCCAAAACGCTCGAAGGCACGGTCCTGGAACGGTCGGATCATGGCAATGGTCTCGCGCGCTAGCTCGGGTTTGTCGCTGTAGGACCAACTAAAGCGGTTCTGGTGCTTGGTAAAACCGAGCGGCACAATGCCCAGGCTCGTGATCTGCTCATGCTCCTCGCAGAAGCGCAGGGTCTTTTCCAGCTCCTCGCCGTCGTTCATGCCGGGGCACAGCACGATCTGCGCGTGAATCTCGATGCCGGCTGCCATGATGGCCTCGAGCACGTCCATGCCGCGCTGGGCGTTGCGGCCCATCATGCGGCGGCGGACGTCGGGGCTTACGGCGTGGACCGATACGTTCATGGGGCTCATGTTGCGATCGATAACGTTTTGCACGTCCTCGTCGGTGAGGTTGGTCAGCGTGACGAAGTTGCCCTGCAAAAAGCTCAGACGGTAGTCGTCATCGCGAATATAGAGCGTGGAGCGGCCGCCCTTGGGGAGCATCGTCATAAAGCAGAACACGCAGGCGTTTACGCAGGTACGCATGCCATCGAAGATGGGTCCATCGAACTCCAGGCCCCAGTCCTCGCCCGGGAAGCGGTCGAGCTCGACGGGGGTGACGCTGTTGTCGCGCGGGTCGAAAACCTCGAGGTCGACGGTGTCGTCGTCGGCTTCCCAGAGCCACACGATCATATCGGTAAGCTGCTCGCCGTTGACCGTAAGTACGCGCATGCCCGGCTCGATACCCACATCCCACGCGGGCGATTCGGGACGCACGTTCTTTACGAGCGCGCCCTCACCCGGCTCGGGGTCGCGGCTGCGCCCGTAATCGGCCACCTCGGCGGCGTATGCGGGTACGGTCTGGTCCATGGTTAGCGGCAAAGCTCCTTGATGCGCGTGACGGCGCGCTCGATGTGTTCTTGTGGGGTGGAGGCTCCGGCAGTGATGCCGATGTGGTGAGCGTCGGTAAACCACGCGGCCTGGAGCTCGGATGCCTCCTCGATGTGATGTGTATGCTCACAGACGTTGGCGCAGATCTGTGCCAAACGACGTGTGTTACCCGAGTTCTTTCCGCCCACCACAACCATGCAATCACAGCGTTTGGCAAGTGATGCGGCTGCCTGCTGGCGTTCGCTCGTGGCGGCGCAGATGGTGTTGATCACGCGCAGCTCCTGCACGCGCGGGGTGATGGCAGACACGACCTCGGCGAGGTTCTGTGCGGTCTGGGTGGTCTGCACGACGAGGCCTACCTTGCCCTTGAGCGACAAGGCGTTGGCGTCGGCGGCACAGCTCACGACCTGCGCATCATTGCCGGCGTGGCCCAGGATGCCCTCCACCTCGGGATGGCCCGGCTCGCCTACGACCACCACGCGGTAGCCCTCGCGCACCAGGCGCTCGGCTGCCATATGGACCTTCTTCACGTAGGGGCAGGTGGCGTCGACCACGTTGAGGCCACGCTTGCGGGCGGCATCGATCACCTGCGGCACCACGCCGTGGGCGCGGATGATCACGGTGCCCGACGCTGCGTCGTCCAGGGTTTCGGCCAAGCCAACGCCTGCCTCAGCGAGCTCGCGCACCACGATGGGGTTATGGATGAGCGGACCCAGGGTGTGGACCTGAGCGTTCTCCCCCACCTGCGGGGCGGCTGCCATGGCCATATCGAGCGCACGCTGCACGCCGTAGCAGGTGCCGGCGTGGGCAGCGATTTCGATGGTGGGGGCGTCTGCCTGGCTGGTCACAGCCTCGAAGGCGTTCTTGACATCCTCGCCCATGGCTAGAACCTGCCCGGATGCTCGGCGCACAGCTCATCGCGCATGGTGTAGACGCGGCCCATGGCCTCGGACTCAAACCAAGCCAGGCGCTCCTTGCGCTTGAGCTCGGACGGCGCGTCGGAAAGCGAGATAGACTTGCCGGCGCGGATCCAGCACTTTTTGGGGCGCATGATCTTTTTGCCCGCAGGCGTAATGTCGGACCAGCCGCAGATGGCGAGCGGGTTGACTGGCGCCTTGCCCATTTGGGCGATGAGTGCAAAGCCGCCGTGGACCTCGGGTTTGATCTCGCGCGAGCGGATGCGCGTGCCCTCGGGGAAGATCAGAACGTCCTCACCGCGCTGCAGCGCATGCTGGGCGGCGCGTAGGCACTTCATGTCGGCAGTACCACGCTCCACGGGGATGCCGCCAACGCGGCTAAAGGCCCAGCGCACAATCTTGCTCTTGGCGAACTCGGACTTAAAGATGGGACGAATGCGGCGGCCCCCAAAGAACAGCGCCGTCTCCACGGCCAAGAGCTCGGCCATCGAGGTGTGGTTGCAGATGACCACGCTGCCGCGGCCGTCCTGGCGCTCAAACAGCAGATCGGCATCCTCGACCTTCCAACGCCACATGAGCTTGGAGAAGACCCATAGAATAGCCATGACTACGACGACGGTGCCGCGGATGAGCGCGGGGAACTCTGCATAAGGAGCGTTGTAATAATCCTCGGGCGTCTGCTTAAACAGGCGCATGGGCTACCTCCTTTGGTTGATGAGGTCCTCGATTATCGAGACGACCTCGTCGATGGTGTGGGCGGTGGAGTCGACGTGCACGGCATCCTCGGCGGGCACGAGTGGGGCGACCTCGCGGCTGCTGTCGAGCTTGTCGCGCTGCTTAAGGGCGTCGAGGGTCTCGTCGACCTCGGCCTCGAGCAGCGCGGATGTGAGCGGCTGGGCGTCGTTTTGGTGACGCTGCAGCACGCGGCGGCGGGCGCGCTCGCGCGGGTCGGCGGTCAGGAAGACCTTGACCTGCGCGTTAGGGAACACGACGGTTCCGATGTCGCGACCCTCGGCCACGATATCGCGGTCCTCGGCTGCGCGGCGCTGGTGGATGAGCATGGCGGCGCGCACGCCCGGGTAGGCCGAGACCTTGGACACGTTGGCGTCGACCTGCGGGGTCCGGATGGCGGCCGATGCGTCCTGGCCGTCGATGGTCAGGCGCGTGTCCTCGCCGGTGCCGTTGGTAAAGCGGATCTCGATCTGCTTGGCGAGGGCGTCGATTGCCGCCTCGTCATCTAGATCGATGCCGCGGTCGAGCGCAGCGAAGGTGACGGCGCGATACATGGCACCCGTGTCGAGCTTGTTAAAGCCAAGCTGACGGGCGATCTCCTTGGCGATGGTGGACTTGCCGGAACCGGCGGGGCCGTCGATGGCGACGATCATGCAATGCTTCCTTTCGGTGGTTGACGTGCTGGTATGATGCGCGGGCGTTGGGGCGCGGCGGTTTGCCTAGCCAGTGTAGCGCTCGCGGTAGGTGTTGCGCTTGGGCGCGGAGCCGTGGCTGCCATGGTGGCGCGTGCGGCTGGCGGGCGAGTCTTGGGGCTTGCCGCTGTTGCGATTAGCGCTTGCCTGCTTGGGCGGGATGCCGCCCGATTTAAGGATCTGCACCTCGCGCTTGGTGAGCTCGCGCCACGAGCCCTTGGCCACGCCCTCGAGCTCAAGGCCGGCAAAGTTGCAGCGATGCAGACGGATTACCGGATGGTGAATCTTGCTCAACATGCGCTTAACTTGATTCTTGCGGCCCTCGCGGATGATGACCTCCACGGCGGTGGTGCCGGGCTTGATGCCTTGCGGGGCCACGGCCTCGGCCTCGCGGGCGTTAATGATACGGCAGATTGCCGGCTGGCACAGGCCGTCGTCGAGCTCGATGCCGCAGCGGAGCGGCTCCAGGTCGTGGTCGGTGAGGCGACCGTCTACGAGTGCCTGGTAGGTTTTATAGACGTGCTTGCTGGGGTGCAGCAGGTCCTGTGACAGGTCGCCGTCGGTCGTGAAGAGCAACAGCCCCGTGGTGTCGCGGTCCAGGCGGCCCACCGGGAAAAGTCCCGGAAAGCGGTCGCGCGGGACCAGGTCGGCCACGCAAGGGCGCTCCTGCGGATCGCTCATGGTGGTGAGGTAGCCGGTTGGCTTGTAGAGCATCAGGTACACGGCGCCCTGGTTGAGCTTGACGGGCATGCCGTCGACCTCGATATGGTCGCGGTCGACGTCTACCTTGGTACCCAGCTCGGTCGCGACCTCGCCGTTGACGGTCACGCGGCCGGCGGTCATCAGATCCTCCGAGCCACGTCGGCTCGCCACGCCTGCGCGCGCCAAAAAGCGCTGCAGGCGCATGGTGTGCGGGTAGACGGGCTGGGCGTCGGATGCGGGTGCTGCGTTGCCCATGGCGCGCGTCTCCCCTACTTCGTTAGTCCTCGTCATGCAAATCCTCCGAGGTCTCGTCGACGACTAGGGTCTCCAAGTCCTCGACTGCCTCAACATCCTCAACATCGGTATCGAGCAGTTCGCGCTCTTCGTCCAGGTCCTCGGCCTGCTCTTCGAGCGTGGACTGAATGCTGCGGCCGCTTAGGCGCTCGCGGATAAATTGACGCGACTGCTCGTCGGGGGCAAACTGCTCCAGATCGGGCAGGTCGCGGGTGGAGCGCAGACCGAACTTCTCCAAAAAGGCGTTGGTCGTGCCGTAAATGATGGCCTGACCGCGCTGGGGGTCGCGGCCGAGCTCGCGCACCAGGCCCTTGTCGACGAGAGACGCGATGACGCCGTCGGAGTTGACGCCACGGATGCCCTTGACTACCTCGCGTGTGACCGGCTGGTGATAGGCAATGACTGCCAGGGTCTCGAGTGCCGCCTGCGACAGTTTTTGCGTGTCCCAGCTCAGTACGTAGGCCTCGACCACGTCGTGATAGGCGGGGTGCGTAAACAGGCGCCAGCCGCCGGCGACCTCGCGTAGCTGAAAGCCGCGGTTGGCCTCCTCGTACTCAACTTTGAGCTCAGCGAGCAGCGATGCGCACTCGCCGGGGGCGATATCCAGCGCTCCAGCCAGCGCGGGCGCGCTCACCGGATCGCTCGACACCAGCAGGAGCGCCTCCAAGGCGCCTTTGAGGCTGTTTGCCTCCAGCGTGGAAAGGTTTGACATGGTTGCCGCTCCTATTCGGTGAGCTCGGGGCCCTCGCCGGGCACGTATGCCTCGGCGCCCTCGACGCGGTTGATGCGGATGGTTCCAAAGATCTCGTCCTGGCTCAGCGTGAGCGAGCCACGCTTGGCGAGCTCCAGCATAGCCAGGAAGGTGACGACGAGCTGCTCGGTGGTGGCGTCGCCGTCCAGCAGCTCGCGGAAGGTGCAGGTTTGATGCGCCATGGTAAAGCGGTCGACCGAGGCCACGGTCAGGTCGAGCGGCACGCGATGCGGTGCCACGTGCTCGGCCTCCAGCAGGAAGGTCTGGCGCTTGCCGTCCAGGTCGGCGCAGATGACGGCGAGGCCGCGCAGGGTGATGCCGGCCAGGTAGTCGGGCATGAGGCCTAGAAACTCAGGGTCGGGTCCGGCAACGCGTGGGTGCATGCGGCTCTCGGCCTGCATGCGCGCGCCAAGGGCCGCCGCCGCGCCCTTAAACTGCTTGTAGGCAATCAGGCGCTGGATCAGGACCTCGAGCAGGGCGTCGCCGTCGAGCGTGCTGAGCTCCTCGAGGTCTTCGTCGAACTCGTCATCGTCGTCATCGACTTTGCGCGGGGCCTCCTGCGGCACCAGAGAGGCGGCCTTGATGTCCAAAAGGGTTGCCGCGACCAGCAAAAAGTCGCTCGCCACGTCCAGGTCCAGTGCCTCGATGCGCTCGGCCTCGGCAAGGTACTGCTCGGCCACCTCGCTGATCGAGATGGCGCCGATATCTACTTTTTGGCGGGTTACCAGCTGCAGCAGCAGGTCGAACGGTCCGCTGTAGACCTGCGTCGACACGCGATACGACATCTTCGACCTCCTTTGACGGCGCCTTCGCGGCGCGGTTTGGGTGCATGTTACGACCGTATTGCACGGTCGACCTGTAAGTTTACCTTAGATGCCGGCGATTGCGAAGTTAAGCAGCTGCTCAGCGAACGGATACACGGTAACGTCGAAATAGCGGCCGATCACATCGATGCCGGTCCACATGGGCAGCAGATACAGCACAATGATGAGGATGGGCATGGCGTATTGCTGCAGGTGGTAGTAGTTGTTGAGCGCCTTGCCTTTGAGGAACGGCACGATAATCGACGAGCCATCGAGCGGCGGGATCGGGATGAGGTTGAAGAACGCGAGTGACAGGTTGACCACGATAAACGTGGCGCCGAAGTTCATGATCTGTGACGCCATGGCAAAGGACATGCCGGTATAGAGGCTGCCATATGCCGCGTGCATGATGGCGGCAGCGAGGCACGCGAGCGCGATGTTCGATGCGGGGCCGGCTGCGCTCACCAGGACCTCGTCACGCTTGGGGTGCTTGAGGTTGTTAAGGTAGACGGGCACGGGCTTGGCGAAGGCGAACACCGGGCCGCCGGCCGCGAGCATGAGCAGCGGCAGGAGGACGGTGCCAAACGGGTCGATATGGTTAAGCGGGTTGAGCGACACGCGGCCGCGCGAACGGGCCGTCTTGTCGCCGAGCGCCCAGGCCGCGGCGGCGTGTGCGCTCTCGTGGATCACGATGCCCACGATGACGGCGACGGCGCTGGCGAGCAGGTTCATGATGTAGCTGCTGGACATGGCGCTCCCCTAGCGGACGCGACGCGAGGCGCGCGTGAGCAGGTAGTCGATCACAAACAGGATCACGGCGACGATGGCGTAATCCAAGCGGAACACACCGCCAAAGGGCGACGTGATGACGCCGTAGCCGGCGATGGCGCTCGGCAGGGCGCGCGAAAGCTCGACGACAAAGCCCACGATCTGCAGCTTGGCGGTGAGGCCGCTAAAACACAGCAGCACGGTCATCGCGCTCATAAAAATGCCGCAGATGCGACAGGCGATGGCGATGATGCTCATCGCCACGGCAGCGGCCTTACGAGAGTTCACGCGCGGTCTCCTCTTCGATCTGGGTGGAAAGCTCCAGCCATTCGTCCTCGAGCTTGGGTAGCTCTTGCTTAAGGCCGTTATATTCCCCCAGCGCGGCGTTGAACTTGTCTTGATCGGCATAAAGCTCTTCGCTTGCCATCAATTCCATAAGCTCGTCATAGCGGGCGCGCTTTTTGTCGAGCTCCGACTCGATCTTCTTAAGCTGGTTACGCACGCCCTTGAGCTTTTTGTTGAGCGCAGCGCGGGCTTGGGCCTCGGCGCGCTTTTGCTCCTTGGTCTTTTTGCCCTCGGCAGGCTTGGGGGCGGCGACGGGGGTGTCAGCCTGGGCGGCGCTGGCCTTGGTGGACTTCCCTGCGACAGGTGTGCTCTCCCCTGCCGTCTCGGCGGCGGCACGGGCTGCGAGGTCCTCGCGCTTGTAGAGGTAGTAGTCGTAGTCGCCGTCATAGACCGTGACCTTGCCATCGCGGATGTCGATCACGCGGTTGGCCACGGCGCGCACCAGGTGTTCGTCGTGGCTGATCAGCACGATGGTGCCGGGGAAGTTTTGCAGGGCGTTCTCGAGCATGTCCACCGAGTCGATGTCTAGGTGGTTGGTGGGCTCGTCCAGGCACAGGAGCGCTTCGGGGGCCACGAGCATCTTGGCCAGGGCCAGACGCGCCTTTTCGCCTCCGGAGAGGACGCGAACCTGCTTCTCGATGGAATCGTTGTCGCTAAACAGGAAGGCGCCCAGCAGGCTGCGCTGCTGCGGCACGGTCCACTTGGGCGTGACGGTGTCGATCTCTTGCAGGACGGTGTTGGACTCGGTCATACCTTCAAGCGCGTGTTGGGCATAGTAGGCCACACCTACGTTGGTGCCCAGGTCCCGGGTTCCGGTGGTGGGCGGCTCCAGGCCGGCGATAATCTTCATGAGCGTGGACTTGCCGGCGCCGTTGGGGCCGACGAGTGCCACGTGCTCGCCGCGGTAGAGCTTGAGGTCGATGTCGCTGTAGATGTGCTTTTCGCCGTAGGACTTGGAGACGCCCTCGAGCCCCACGACCATGTCGCCGGAGCGCGGCGGATCGGGGAACTTAAAGTCGATGTGCTTGTGGCCCTCGGGCAGGATGACGAGCTCCTTTTTGATCTGCTCGATCTTGCGGATGCGCTCCTGGGCCTGGGCGGCCTTGGTGGGCTTGTAGCGGAACTTGTCGACAAAGACCTGCATATGGGCGATGTCGCGCTCCTGGGCGGCACGCTTGGCGCGCATCTGCTCCAGGTTGTCCTCGCGCTGTTTGAGGTAGCTGCTGTAGTTGCCGGTGTAGGTGGTCACGCGACGGTTCTCGAGCGCGGCGACGTGGTCGACGCAAGCGTCCATGAAGGCGCGGTCGTGGCTGACGATGAGGACGGCGCCGTCGTAGTTGGCGATAAAGCCGCGCAGCCACTGGACGCTCTCGAGGTCCAAGTGGTTGGTGGGCTCGTCCAGCAGCAGCAGGTCGGGGTGGCGCAGGAAGAGCTTGGCGAGCGCGATGCGCATCTGCCAGCCGCCCGAGAACTCGGAGCACGGGCGCTCAAAGTCGGTGACCTTAAAGCCCAGACCGGATAGGATCTTACGGGCGTTGCTCTCGAGCTCGTAGCCGCCCAGGTGCTCAAAGCGGTCCTGGACCTGGCCATACTCGTTAAGGAGTGCGTCGACGTCCTTCCCCTGTTCGGAGAGCTCGGTGATCTGGGCCTGCAGCTCGTTGGCGCGCTCGCCCATGCGGTGGATTTCCTTGGCAGCGGCCATGACCTCGGCAAGGATGGTGGTGTCCTTTTGCTCAAGGTTGGTTTCCTGCTCTAGGTAGCCCACCTGGCAGTCCTTGGCGTACTGGACCTGGCCGGCATCGGGGCTGTCGATGCCCATGATGATTTTAAGCATGGTGGTTTTGCCGGCGCCGTTGGGTCCCACGAGCGCAAAGCGCTCGCCGGGGTTGATCTGGAAGGACGCGCCGCTAAAGAGGACGCGCGCGCCGAAGCTTTTTTCGATCTTGTCGACCAGGAGGATCATGGTGCCGCCTTTGACCTTGTGTTCCTATATGAAAAAAGGCCCCAACTTGCGTTGGAGCCTCATTCAATGCTCGGGTGGAGACGAGGGGGATCGAACCCCTGACCTCTTGACTGCCAGTCAAGCGCTCTCCCAGCTGAGCTACGCCCCCGTGCGAAGAAGTACTATACGGGAACTCCCCCGGCGATGCAAGGGCAATTTTGGAAAAACTTCTGCGGGGGCGGTGTGGCGGTGCCCGGCAGCCGCTCGGGGCGCCCGGAAGCGGGCAAGACGGCCTCCTATCGACTGCAAGGACAAAGGCGAACGCCTGATTCTCCTGGTCGACAAGATCGTGCGTTGAACGACCATCGCGTGCATGGTAGTATTCTTCCTCGTGGTGAGAAACTAATGCAAATGGATAGCCGCCATTACTATCGCAGCCACTAACTACAAGGGCTCTTGGCGCAACGGTTAGCGCAGGGGACTCATAATCCCTGGGTTCTGGGTTCGAATCCCGGAGGGCCCACCAGAATTTCCAAAAGGTCAGACACCATCTCTGGCCTTCTTTCTTTTATATAGCTTAAATTGTGTTCCTATATGAAAAAAGGCCCCAACTTGCGTTGGAGCCTTCTTCAATGCTCGGGTGGAGACGAGGGGGATCGAACCCCTGACCTCTTGACTGCCAGTCAAGCGCTCTCCCAGCTGAGCTACGCCCCCGTGCGAAGAAGTACTATACGGGAACACCGGCGGCGATGCAAGGACAATTTTGGAAAAACTTTCCGCGACGGTATGAGATGAGGTTACAAATCTACTAATAGCCAAGAGCTAATAAAGCCGCAAAGTGTTACACCTCTGCAACAGTTTGAAACACTTATACACGCTTGCATTAAAAACGTAAACCATAGTTACATTTAGTCTATGAGACCCGAGGTACAAAACTTTTAGTTAGGTGATTTTATACATTTGTAGGAATTGTGAAGGGGTCATATTCAATAAAAAAGGAGGCCCCATTTTAATAAAGTTGCAAAATTTGGTGTCACTTTTGGTGTCACCCTTGGTGGCAAAAACAAAAAGGCCAGAGGCTTAATACCTCTGACCTGCACTTTTGATGGTGGGCGATACAAGATTCGAACTTGTGACCCCATCCGTGTGAAGGATATGCTCTACCCCTGAGCCAATCGCCCGTCGCCTTTCGGCAAAAGAGATACTATCATAGCCGCGCGTGGTTTACCAAGAACTTTTTCCCCTCGATTTTAAATTCGTGGGCGCTGGCTGCTCTGGCGCGGTCCAGATTAACAGCAAACCCGCAGCTCAAGGAGCCTTTACCGCCTTATCCACGAGGTCTCGGGGCGGCAGATAAGACGCGCGTTGTTGTAGGCCATCTCGAGCGTGAGGCAGGTGCGCGCGGCGTAGAATCCGCCCTCGCGTTGGATTGTCAGCGCCAGCTCGGGCTTGTCGCCGGTCAGGCACAGCGGCAGAAGCAGTTGAATCCGTCCACCGTAGAACTGTGGCACGGCGAGCGTGTAGTTGGCGGCGGCGCGGCGGGCGGCCTCGACGACGGCGCCCTCAAAGGCGCGGCGCAGTAGCAGCGAGTTTCCCTCCCCCATCAGACTGGCGGGGATGCGCGTGAGGTTTTCCTCGTCGCCCAGGATGTGGTCGATGTTGGAGCGGATTGGCAAGCGGTAGTCAAAGACCAGCTCGGAGGGGTCCTCGGCAAAGCGGACACGGCACGGCAGGTACTCAAACGAGACCAGCATGGGGTCGCTTTCCCTAAAGAAGCCCTTCAAAAACCAGCGTTGGTGTGCGTCGGGTTTGGTGTTGGGCTCAAACAGGCCGTAGATGGTCTCGTAGCGGCGCGTGTACAGGCCGGTGTTGAACAGGCAACGGTCGTCGTCGAACACCAGCGGCAGGTTGGACGGCGCGGTCTGGTTCACGTCGCGCTCGGTCAGAAATACCGCGCGGCTAAACGAGAACGACAGGTAGTTTTTGAGGATGCGGTTGCTGGGGCCCCAGTCCTCGGGATCGGCGAGGTCTACCAGCCGGTCGTAGCTGGGCTCGGGGCAAAACGCAAAGTCGTAGACATTGCTGCACAGGGTGCCGGGGATCTCCATGTGGCGTCCAATCCAATTGATAGCTGGCGTGCGGATGGTTTGATTCTATACGGGCGGCGTCTCCTTGAGGAGCACAGCACAATTGAGCCTAAGCTTATGCGCGAGCACCTCAAATCGACAAAGTCTCTACCTGCTGTTTCATTGCTTGAAAAGGGCGGTGCGCCTCTGCTTTGGGAAGCATAATTCTAACCATTTTGCTAACCACCATGGTTAGCAAAATGGTTAGAATATGGGCAGAATAGAATCGGAAGGCGGACAGCATGAAATTCCAGGAAACAGAGACAATCGAGCTGAAGGCCATTGCGCAGAACGGCATCAAGAAGGAGATCGTCGCATTTGCGAACTGCGGCGGCGGCACGGTCTACGTTGGCGTCGCCGACGACGGCGCCGTGCCGGGCGTCGAGGACGCGGATGCGTGCGCCCTGCAGGTCTCCAACATGGTGAGAGACGCCGTGAAGCCAGACGTCACCATGTTTGTCAGCTATAAAACGCTCGACTGCGACGGGAAGGCGGTCGTGGCCGTCAAGGTCCAGCGCGGCACGAACCGCCCCTACTACCTAGCGAAGAAGGGCCTGCGCCCCGAGGGTGTCTACGTGCGGCAGGGGTACTCCTCCGTCCCGGCGACCGATGCTGCCATCCGGCAGATGATCAAAGAGACTGACGGCGACAGCTTTGAGGACATGCGCTCCCTCGACCAAGCGCTCACCTTCGAGTCGACGAAAGGGGAATTCGAGACACGAAAGATCCCCTTCGGCGCGCCGCAGATGCAGGCCCTGAATATAACCTCATCGGACGGTCTCTACACAAACCTCGGCCTGCTCCTGTCCGACCAGTGCCCGCATACCGTAAAAGCGGCCGTTTTCGAGGAGACGGACCCGAGTGTGTTCAATGATCGCCGGGAGTTCTCCGGGTCCCTCATGCAGCAGCTCGACGAGGTCTACGACTACATCGACTTCCACAACCAGACCCATGCCACTTACCAAAAGCTGCTGCGCGTCGACACCCGGGACTACCCGGAGGTCGCCGTGCGCGAGGCCTTGCTGAACTCGATCGTGCACAGGGACTACTCCTTCCGCACCAGCACGCTGATCAGCGTCTACGACGACAGGATCGAGTTCGTGTCAGTCGGCGGCCTTCTGCCCGGCTTTGAGCTGGAGGATTTGATGATGGGCGTCTCCGCCTGCCGGAACCCGCATCTCGCCAACGTCTTCTACCGCCTACAGCTCATCGAGGCATGCGGCACGGGGATGAGGAAGATCATGGGGGCCTACGCGGGTGCGGCCTCTCAGCCGCAAATCATGGCCACGAACAACGCATTCAAAATCGTCCTGCCCAACACGAACTTCGCAGCAACGGCAGCGGAAACGCCCACGGCAAACAGCAAGGAGGCGCCCGCTGCTTCCTATTCCCGAGAGGACGAGATCCTGCGGTTCTTGGCAGAGCACCCCTCAATCACCCGAAAGGAAGCGCAGACGTTGCTCGGGATCGGCCAGTCCACGGCCGGCCGCATATTGAAAGAGATGGTGGATAAGGGGCAAATCGCAAGACACGGCGGAGGCCGCACCTTGCGATACGAATTGGCGTAATGATGTGTCCTGAGGCAATTGTCCACTTTGCCTTCTGGTCAAGAGCAATTGGCTAACGGGCGAGTTGGGGCTCTTATGCCGAGTTCACGATTTAGGCAGGAGAACCTGTGCCCGCGAGATTAATTGCGCCTCATCCTTTTTCTCGAGGGCAATCATCGAACTTAAGGTGGCGCATCGGGGCCATGGAATTAAAGAACTTATCGTCAAAGTAGTCGAGTAGAAACTCTGGAAAAGCCGACAGCACAAACACCGAACCGTCCTCGCTCCGCATTCTTTTCTCCTCGCGGAAAATCGCATCGACCGTAACCAGCTCTCGATATGTCCCAAATGAAACTTCATCGAGATCGAGCAGGCACTTGCATCTCAATACGAAGGCAGCGATTGCATCTTTCCATTGGGGAAGCTCCATGTGCTTCCCCACGTTAACGTTTCCCTCTCCCGACATCTTTTTATATTGAGCGATTTCCGAGTTGTCAACAAAACAGCCTGAATGCGCCTGGCACTGCCCCGCGCGATAATCGTACAGCGCCTCGACCATCGGGTAGCTTATATAGAGCTTTCCGCTCTCGTGCTCGTTATCGAATGCGAGGAGCATTGCCTCCACAAGGGCATCGGACTCGCATCCAGGCGCATTGTTTTGATGGGAGTCGTAGTCAAAGAAGAGAAAGACCTCGTCAACAGAATCCCGCTCCACGCCCTCTAGACATTTTGCAGCGGAAGGCACCGTTTCTCTTAGCACCTCCACAACATCCAGATCGAAGTCCTCCTCTGCAAGCCGTTCGTAGAGCATGTAGATGTTCTGCGCCGCTGGCAGACAGATCACCCTCAGGTCATCTCTCCCTTTCAGAAAAAGCTCTTTCATCTTCTCCGCAAAGCGCAGGTCACGCGACTCCCCTTCAACGATGAAAAGCGTGACCGGACTAGCCATCGAAAGCACCGGCCTTAAACATCTTCTGGAGGTTATGGGCCAATCTGAGCTCCTTGGGCGTTAGCTTCTCCAGCGAGCGAATCTCCCCCTCCTTGAGAATGAAATAGACATCGGGCCGCATGAGGTCGTTCGTCAAAAGGTCCGTGTTGTGCGTCGTAATGAAAACCTGGACACCCTCGAGGTCCCGCAGCATCTCCACGATCGACCGGGACAATTCAAAGTGATAAAAAGCATCGAATTCATCGATGAAGACCAAGGAAGCCTTGCTCATCTTGATATACCAGTAGTAGTACAGAGCAAGTGACATGGTGCCTGTCGAGGCAACCGACGCAAACGGAACGGTACCGCCCTCGAACCTGCAATAAAGCTCGGGAACTCCATTCACGTCCACGGATACGAGGTTCAGGGAGATTCCCTGCTGGCGCAAGAATTCTTGGAAGTCCTCCATCTTCCCCTCGCGAATAATGCCCTGGGTAAAGCTATCCGTGCCAACCGAAAGCCCCTGGTACCCGCGCTCGTCGAGTGAGTAGAACATCAGCATGTTGTCGACAAAGGAGGTGAAGGCTCTAAACGCCCTGGCAGACGGCTCATCTCGCAGTATTGCATTGCTCTTGACGTATTTGACACGCGACAGCCTGTCGGACTCAGCGGGGAGATCGGTAGAAAGCGAGAGGGACTCGGCGCCCGGCAGGTCAACATGGCCCGTTTGAGCGTCGAACCTGTAGCTCAAGACCTCCACGTCATCAATGCACAGGCTCTCGTACACAAGCGTCTGTGGGTCGGTTTTCCCGTAGCGGTATACGACGTCGATATTGTCGAAGACAAAATCGTATTGAAACTCTGTGATTGAACTCTTTGAATCAAGGCACCGATATGGCAAGTATTTTTTGAGCAGCTTTTCCTTGTCGGTCAGATGCAGAACGATGTCGAATATCGCGAGGGCGAAATTGGACTTTCCGCTGCCATTCGCACCATATATGATGCCCTTTGCCTTAACGCCGCCCTGAATCACCTGTTGATTAAATGAGTAGTTGGCGGGATCGGATAGATCAAATGTAATTCGCTTATCGAAGCACTTGAAATTTGAAACCGAAAACTTCTTGAGCATGGTACAGTTCCTCTGCTTTCTGAGGTTATTTGAGACACAGGGTAAAGCAGCTGAGCAAATCGGTCAATTTACCCGTATTTTTAATACGGATATTCCGAAGAAAAACTACGGAAGTACGCGATGCGCACCGGACCTGTCCAACCGATTCCGTAGTGCTGGCAACTACATGAGACAACCTACGAGATATGCGGGGCGAGGTTTTCCAGAGCGACGAACGATAGAGATGCGGATCATCCGAAGAAGGTTGAAATCCACTCAGCCCGGCAGCGTGTAGGCGCAAGTTGAGCGGCGTGCGGAACCCAGGAGCGCTGCTCCCAGCAGGAATAGCGCTAAGGAGGCTGCGATCCAGTTGACGTCGGTGGTCTTGGGGAGCGTGGCGGCGGCGCTGGCAGCCTTGGCCTTGGATGGCTTGGACGCCGTGGCCTTGGTCACTGTCGCTTTGGTTGTCGTGGTTATCCTGGGCGTCGTGCTCGCCGGCTTCAGCGCGGGATCCGTCGCGGGCCCGGCACCGGGCTGCCCAGTGGCAGGACCGGCACCGCCGGCCGGCTCGCCCGTGCCACCGGGCGCCTCGCGCCCGCCGGTCTCCCCCGCCGGCGCCGTGGCGCCCTGGGGCTCGATCACTACAAGCGGCGCCATGGCCCCGGAGGCATCCAACACGCCGCCGGCACCGAAGGCCCCACCCGCAGGCGTCACAAACCGTGCGGACGCAAGCGACCCGCTCGTGCACCCGACACCGCCATCGGTACCGGTCGCATCGAGCCACGAGGCATCGACGGAAAGCCCACACCCGGCCGAGCCGTCGCCGACGCCAGCGTCCTGCAGGCACACACCGTAGGCACGCACGCCGGCGGCGGGCGCGCCGCCGCGCACGGCCGTGTCGTCGGCGATCACGCGGCCCACACGCGTCACTCCTTCTCGCGCACAGCGCAGATCACCTGGGTGCGCTCGTCGTTCCTTTTGGAGAGTACCTCGCGGCTCGGGTATCCAATGGCCTTTATCGTGCGCGCCAGGCTTTTCCCGTGCCCCGGGTAGCGATTGACCGCATCCCGCTTCGCCTCGTCGGAACACCTCGGCCTGCGATGCTCCCTTTCCAGGAGCTCATCGCCGTCGATCTGGTACTCCTTCCACCAGCTGTGGAGCGTGACGCGGCTGGGGTAGCCGAGCTTTGCTATGGTGTCAGCCGTGCTGCATCCGAACCTGGCGAACGTCACGATGACCTTTGCCCTTTGCTCTGCGCTGTACATCCGTATGATCCTCCCGGTTCTCTTTTGGTCTAGGATTTCCACCGCAGCCCCAAGGGGCTAGAAGGATAAAACAGGCAGGGCCATTGCAGCGCTACGTGTTGAGAACTTGGCCAGCAACGAGAAGTTTGTGAAACGTTTTGTGAAGCGTGGCAGGACGAAGCTACCTCTCGGCAAAGGTACCCCAACCGCCGGCAGGAACGTCGACACAGCTTTCGAGGTAACTCTTCATGATGTCTTCCAATGTGGGCACGCGTCCTTCGGCCAATATGCCCAAGGCATCCAGCACATCGAATACGGCGGCTGCGTCATCGACCCCGAGGAGGTCTTCGTTGCACAGGTCCAACCTCGCACCAAGCACAGTATACCCGTGCTGCACAGCGACCCTCGCAAGGGCATCGTCATCGGCAACCAGCGGGTGCCTTTGGATCTCGACAACCAGCCCATACTCTTCGCCGGGCTTTCTGGAATCAAGATCGAACGCGAGCCCGATCTCTTGGACGACGAGCCACGTTTCGGCATATAGCTTCCCTGCCTCGTCCAAGAATAGCCTCGTCATGGCGGGCACGACATCCCCATACCCAAGAAACTTCCCGCAAAGAAGCGTTTTCGACAGGGAAGAAACCTTCGGATAGCGAGACAGCCACGCCCTGCCCTCTCGAGTTTTAAGCAAGGGGCAAACCTCTTCGGGATTTCCAAGCATTTCCGTAAGCATGTAGAACCTGGCACAGAAGGCGGCGGCGGTAATGTTAATCCGAATGCCGGGCGCGTAATGGCTCATCGGAGTCTCGAAGCCGGCGGCCCTTTCATACGCGCCTCTGCACTCGGCACGCATACCAAGCAAGGCGTAGCACAGGCTCATCTCGAGATAGGGATATCCGAGGGACGGTTGCTTGTTGAGCGTAGCGAGGCGCTCTTCGGCAATCGAGAGCTGCATTTTTGCCACCTCGGGTTTGTCGTACAGTGTCAGCCGGGCAAGCTGCCATCGACACTCGAGCGCCGCCATAACCTGCAAGCTTCCCTCAAGGAGGCCTATAGCCTCATCAGTGTACGACACGGCGCGCTCAACGTTCTCTCCCACCATTAAGGCTAGGGCAGCGCGTTCTCGCAGCACTTGGGAGCGCCGCAGAATCGCCTCGGGAGGAAGGCCATCCTCCATCACATCCAAATCATGCTCCGCGTCCCCATCCTTGAAATACCGCATTACGCTCTCAGCCAAAGTATTTAGGGAGCGGTCATCCACCGCCAAGCCCGAAAGCATCGCCCTCAGGTTCATATGGGCATAGTAACGTGCATCGGGGTCGCTCACGCACAAAAACCGATCGCATCCTTCGAAGAAATTGAGCACGGGGGCGGGGTCGAGCCCGTCGGCCCACGCGATTCTTCCCAAGCTCGCCATAGCGACGACGCGCTGTTGCTCGGAAAGGGAGGCATTGCTGAGGGTGCTTTCGACCTCGGCCAAATACAACTTGTTCCTGTCCTCGATGCTTGCCCCTATCTGCCTCATGAAAAGAGGCCGCAGATTGAAGAGCTGCCCAAAATCGTTGGGGCCAATCGGCGCAAGCGCCTTTTCGCATTCCTCAATCAACCCCCACCCTTCTTCAATGCCGCCATCAGGCAAGCCGATTTTCGTTTTATTCAATGTTGCATTCTCAAACAGTAGCAAGAGGAACGACTTATTCCGAACGCCCAGACGCTTGGCTTCACGATACGTCTTCTTGAACTCGTCGTCGGCGACTTTGAACTGACCGTTCACGATATAGCCAACCGCGCGGTTGTGCCAAAGCTGGACTTTGATGAAAGGGTCTGTCTTCTCGGATATCTCGGCCAAGGCGCTTTCGAGTTCCGCTTGCGACCCAGCACGATCGCAAGCGGAGTCCGCGATAATATGGAGGGCGAAATGCCTGAAAGCCGGTTCTAAGTTTTCGTCCTCAAGCATCCTTTTTGCAACGCCGTTGTTTCCCAAGTAGATGTTGCAGAAAATCCTGTCCTTGTCGAGGCAGGCGAGCTGCCTTCTGGACAGTCGATCACGGTCAACCGAGTTCATCAGCCTGAAGGCAGCTACGTAGTCGCAATCGGGAAGAGAGGGATCAGCCTTGCCCACTATGTCATCTAGCCGCTGCGCACACCAAAAATAGTTGGCGGGAAGAGCGAGCAGACACACCGCGAGAAAGACCGATGCCACACCCGTCAACCATAAAAGGCTAAGCCTAACCGATGCAAACAATGCGACGAACGCCAGTGCCACAACAAAGATATCAGCCTTGTAAAACCGCGCCAAAGCCTGCTTACACAACCACAGCAACGCCGGCGCGACGACAATCGAAACCGCCAGGATAGAAAGGGCCGGGTCAGGCCCCGTGATGATATCAATCGCAGCAAGGATATCTTGGAACCCCATAATCCTCCGCTAGACTCGAGTCCAATACTCGTTTGCTATTGTAGCTTGCATTCTATAGTGATCTTCCTTCATGTAGTTTCAAATAGAACACATGTTTTGGAAATTGTTTTTGCAATGACTGGGATATCCGCAACCCGCCGCCAGCATAAAACGCGCATTGTGAGAATTACCTGATCAGCCAGTTTGCAAATACTACCAGCGGACTGCATATGCCAGCTCGATTGCGAGCTACGAGGGCTTCGCGGCGTGCGCATGTTCACCGGCGACAAGGCCGTCGGCATGGTCGGCTCGCTCGCCGAGATGTTCCCTGGGGCCAAGTGCCGGCGCTGTGCAGCGCACTTCATCCGCATACAGTGGTCTACTGCCCCTGCGCCCTGTACATAGCCTCGGTTGTCTCGTGGACGCCGGCCGCCGTCAGGGTGGCGCCGTGCTCATGGCACGCCGTCCAGACGGGCTCGCCCCCGAAAAGCCGTACGAAGGCGAAAAGTAAGGCGAGAAAATGGCCTTCCTGTTGCACCTGATTGGAATGGGTATGGGGCTGTGCACGCTCGTCGCCTACGCCTGCATCAAAGTAGGGGCTGAAAGCGAAGCGGTTGACGACGCGAGCTGATTAGTGATCGTCAAACTGTTCGGAACCGAACGAAAATAGAGAGGCCCTTTGCAAAAAGGACCTCTCTGCTGATGGCATTCTAGAGAACAGCCCTGGATTGCCCTAAGGCAACAGTAGTGAAATCTTTTCCTTGACCTTACTTGCCATGGCGTAAGACTTAGCAGCTTTGGATGTTCCGCCAAGGGCCAGATAAACATCCATCACCATGTCCGCAACAGTTTGAATAATTTCATCTGAAAGCTTGTCAAGGTCGAGATTCTCTATGTCACCAAATGTCAGGCTATCTTTATTGGACAACATGGAAGCAACGCCCATTATCACGTAAAATCTTATGTCGCTTATTTGGGAACCCTCTAAGTCTCTCTTAATTTGTGGAAACTTCAGGCAAACCTGTTTTCCGAGACTAGCGGCTCTGTAGTAAGCCTCAAGGTTGCCATCCTGACCAAATATTTTCTTATATTGAACTTCGTCAGACAAAAGTGTCGACGGTCTTGCCCTTGCCTGATCCGGCCTGCCGAGAAGTATCGACATCATGCATTGCGCAAGAAAGGAGAGGGTTACGATCTCTTCTCTCTTCCTCCCCTGGTTTTTGTAATAGTTCTTCCGCCTTTCGTAATACAGTCCATTTCTTTTCATGTAGAGTTCTATCTGGATATGGATTTGGTCAGTAGCGCGAAGCGATGTCTTTTTCACCTGAGTTTGGTTGTTCGTCGCCAGTATCACTCTGTTTCTGGTCTCATCGCTTCCCGGCACAAGGATTTTTACCATCACATTTCTGGAATCTTCGGCGTCTTCTGTGCGAGACTCCATAAATTTATATATTTCATACGACGTTTGAAGTCCATTAACGATGCGAGGCTCTTCCATTTTTACTTCTGCTCCTGCTATTTGGTAGGCTTCAGAAGCCAGTATCGTTACCCCGTTGTTGAGCCACCAGAAATCGTCTTCGCTAGGATGCTCCAACGTTTCCCTGATTCCTTTGTTGACTGAAACATTTCCCTCGTAATCTCTGACGTTCGCCTCAAAAAGATAGCTACGGAGCTGTCCTTGGTCGTCAGTGAGGAAGCGGTAGTAATCCGACAAAGACACCAGGCCAAAGACATCCGTTCTCTGAGGAACTGATGCATAGGACCCCGAAAAACGCATAACAAGCCCACTCTCTGCGGGAGGCGACCAGATGCGCATCAATTCGTCTGCTCCAACTAAAACACACGAAGAACTAAATCGGCTTACGCCGACGATTTCGTCAATGGCAGCGGGAAGCTGCTCTTTCTGAATCTTAACGCCGTCCGATGGTGAATCCGCATTCGCGATGTACACGAACTTCATTCGGATTTCGTTTCCGGCCATCGCCGCCGCTTGAATCGCTTCTCTTATTCTTCCAAAAGTATCGATAACGCGATCAGAATATTTATCGCCGAAATCATTTAAGTTTTTATCGAATGTCAGAAGGTCATTGCAGGTGTCCTTCCACTTCAAGAACGCGTCTTCTTTGAATGATTTTGAAACCTTAGTCTGAAGAATAACAATTTCAACCCTTGATCCACGATTGATGTAGTTTTGAATCTGGACATCCTCACTCAAGAAATAATTGTTGGCGAAGATGTAAATAGCATCGCAGCCCCCGTCTCGCGACCCTCCAATGAGCCCTTCCGCTATCTCATCGTCGTCAAGGTCGTATGGAGCCATGTATCGAGAAGAAGCCAACAGTTCAAAGTAGTCCCCTTTAGAACTATATTCAGCCTGCTTAGAGAATTCGTCCGAAATGAATCCGTCTATCAGAATCTGGCTGTTGGTTGGCATTCTTCCTCCTAAAGATGAATAAGCTAATGAAATGATACGACTTTTATGATTTTAGTGTAAGCACCAAAACAACCGCGTCTTAACAGCCTGATAAGCTTTGGGCAAAATCGTCGCAACACTTTATTCAGCATGGGCTGCGGTGACGCAGGCAAACATAGAACGCAGGAACATGTGGGCAGATCGTGAGTAACCGTCTTTCTCCGTACCGCCCGCTACAGGCGGTACGGAGAAAGACGGTTACTCGATAGGTATCTATCGGAATGCGACGCTGCTATATCACTGCATAAACTGGTCGACTTTGGGAACGGTTACGCTTTCAATAGCGGCACTTATTCAGATGACGGCAACTATAAAGTTCAGACAATCAAGAACGTGCGGGACGGCAACGTTGACTGTTCTGACGCCAATCGTATCGTGAACATTCCTGGCCGCATAAAATCGTATTGCAGACTCATGCTAAGAGATATCGTGCTTTCGCTCATGGGCAGTGTTGGTAGGGTCGGAATTGTTGCGGAACCTGACTGTTTACTTAATCATCGAGTTGCCGTGCTCGTTTCTGTCAGGAAAGACACGCTGACAGGATTTTTTTCTGGTTCTGGCAAACTGCCTTTAAGGAACATATGATTGGCATTGCACAGGGAACTGCCCAGTCTAACCTGAGCGCCTTGAAAAACTACAGTTGGAGATACCCCATAATTCCGGTGCCATTTCGGCACTTTGCGAGAACTTGATGCCTCTGTTCGATACCATTCTCGACAACAGGATTGAAATGCAAGCACTTTCCTCGGTTAGAGACGCTCTCCTGTCGATGCTAATGAGCGGGGAAAATCGCGATTGACGAGGTTGTACAATTTGAACATGGACAATAAGGGAACAACGACAAGTTACGAAGGCGTGCTGCCCTCCCATATGCCATTCGATATCTGGGAGGTATACGCCCGTCTCGTGCTTCAATTCCTTGATGAAGCAACGTATAGAAACCTGTCGCATAGGGACAAACCCGACCTTTGGGATGAACTCCATGACCTGGGAGTCGAGGTAACCCAAGCAATATCTCAAGAAACCCAGGAGGCGGACGCTTTGTATGCGAAGCTCCGCGAAACGGATGACGCAAAGCTTAAGGAACGGCTGACGGAACGAATCGAGCAGGTTGGTGCTGAGGTGTTTGATTGGGGCCTCTTCGGTCCCAGCGGCAAAGATTCTTTTGGCCTGGTTATAGAAGCTTACAAGGAAAAACTTGGTAAGCTAAACGGCGGCGGGTATAGGCCATTTGCGCACAATCACCTATTCATAAGGTCGGATGTGCTGGCCGATACGGTAATGCTCGAAGAGGCGCTTGCTGCCTTTCTTTCATTGAGTGCATATTCGGTCTCTTTCGAGCGCGTCATTGTCACGGTGCCAGGGCATAACTACGATTTCGATCTTGTATCTCAAATGTATAAAGCCATATCGTTCGGAAGTGATGATCAATTTAGGATCGCTGAACAAGCGAGGGCGCTTGTCTTAGGCGCGGAGATGAGTTAAGCCACCAAATAATCATTTACCGGGACGTAGGCCTACGCTTCAGAATTGTTTCCATCGAACCAGGAGGAAAGGAGCCCCCGATGGAAGCGCTGATCAATATGGTCCCAGCTCAGATGCAGCCGGTTCTAGACTATCTGCAGCTAAAGCAATTAAAAGCAGTGCTCGAAATCACTCTGCAAAGCCATGCCGAAAGCAGCGTGCCCAGCCGCTGTGACACTACGTCAAATTACTGGCTGGGATTCAACAGCTATCTAACGTTAAATCTCTGGTTTGGATCGGTGGCCAAATCGCTCTAAACCAGAGATTTAACAACTTCCAACCAGATTTTTTCATACTCCATAAAACTCCGCTAACCGAAAACGGTCGAAGTTACATTCAAACCATTTGGAGCAATTTGGATGTGTTCCGCTCTGTGTGCTGAAAACAATCTCGTATTCGGCAACGAGGAACGTTTCTGCCAGTTTTGGAACGCGATGTCCAGATGGATCTGCAAGCGGAATATAAAACAAGCGGCGCTACTATTAGTAGCGCCGCTTGCATCATCAAAGAAGAATCGTTATCGATCGTCTCCGGGGTTTTTCGTTCAAAATTAGAGCATGTCGATTACGGCTCATCGAAGTCCATCCACTCTACAGGCTGCATTAGACCGTAATAATCGACGGGCGTTTTGAATCGAATCCTGCCCAAATGACCGTCGCTCTTCCGCACCCAACTGCGTCCGTAGCGATCGGTGAAAGCCACCTCGCAGCCGAGGGCCTTATGCATCGAACAATCGAGATGCCCGACGCACCTCACGGTTTTGCCCGAAGCAACGGACGAGAGTAGAACTCTGCTGTTGCATCCCTCGACGTCCCTCCCGTCTTGAGGCCCGGCGCCTTGGACAAGTACGGCAGTGAGGATAACTTGGTAAACGATGTCGTTGCTATTGTTCATCACTTCTAGGCCGACCTGTGTCCCGAAATCAATCCTAATCCTGCCAATCGTGGTCGTCTCCCTCTCAGGCATCCTGACCGCACGGGCACAGATGGCTGATGCCTGGCTCCGCGCGGCCGTCCGGCGGCCCCGTATCAGCGAGACAATCCACTGGACGAGAGTGAGCGCCAGAGCTAGGAGAGCAACAACCGTGCCGAAATCGATTTGACCGTTGAAACTAATTACAACGCCATCCGGAATCATTTGATCATCCCGTCCACCATCGCCGCCGCCTCAAGGAGAGGCTTCCAGTCGTCGGGCCCCACCTGGCGAACGGCTCGCTGCTTCCGTCGCACATCTCGCATTCTGACCGCAGGCATCTCGTGAAGCCCGGGGTAAATGAGCACGCGATAGAGCTCGTAAAACCCTATTTCAGACATATCATCGTCGGAGCGCACGATGACAGCTGGAAGGCGGGGAAGCCCAAGCCCAGAGCAAAGATCCTGAATTCGACCGAGAACCACGCGCAAATCTGGGACCCCGCTTCGACCGCAAAGCCCTCGGCGAGCTCGTCGTGGACAAAGGGAAGTCTCTCGACTTTCGCCAAGCGAAGAGTCTCGCGGGCCACGTTCCCAAAGGTCAGTTTGAAGGGCGCACCGACAAAAGAGGTATCATCCTCCGCTGTACGAATCCCCTCGATGTTGTCACGCGCGAGCGTCATTCGCATCAACCCCTCCCGGCCAATCTCTCAAGATGGAGAAGCAATCTTCTCAAACCGCACAATTCAGAGCTTGCGATGGTTCTCAGCAAACCAGTTATCCAAGGTTTCCACACGGTGCCTTAAGCGCTTCTCATACAGATTTGCGGGTACCCCGAGCAGATCAAGAAGAATAGCCCTGTACATCAATGAGAGCTTTTTGAGATAGAAAGCACTTTCGAGGCCATTGAGATATTCATCCTTGGGCTGATTGGCCTTAATATGCATAATCCTGACTCGACTGCACTTCAGCTTAGATAAGAACGCATCATAGGCTTTCTTTCCCATCTGCATTTCATAAGCAAAAGCTACCTTACCAAATTCCCCAATGACTGCATCGAGGCACTCTTTTAATGTAGGCTTATTCTTTGCGGCCAAATCAGGGAACAGTCCCCTTTCTTTGTTGCACATCTCAATCAAAGGCTCAGCGAGCTCGATGAGAAAAGCGCATCGAATGTCAATCGGCATCCCAGACCTCGACATAGCATACAGGTACATCTGATTTGTAATGTCGAGCTGCCCCACCAAGTAAAGCCATTTCCCAACCAAGTCGTCAGTCAAAACATCGCAATAGTCAACGAGTTTGTCGTTGGGAATATTCGACGAACGTAAGTCGGAATCGAAATAGCTTAATCGCCGAGCTAGAACCTGTCTGACCTCCGCCTCGCCGTCATCGCCATCCGGCGAGCCGTCGAACTCTGCCCTGACCAATGGAACAAAAGCCCCATCGAACAGCATCAGAAGTCTTTCAATTATAAACAACGGCGTTTGAATGTTCGTCCACGGAATCGGTTCGGCAGCAACAGTGGTTATCTCCCTGGTTCGACATTGCTTGACGACAACATCGTATGCAATGTCCCCGCATCTCATGTTGACGCAGATCTCATGCGGTCCGCCCAGAGCGAGACCGTCTTGCTCATAATACGCGGAAAGCGTTTTAAATCTGGGAATATGCTCTCCCATTGCCCCTCCTGCAAGCAATACCTTTGCACCGTTTATATCGAGCAGGAAACCCAAGAAGCAGTGGTGCGCTGAATATTAGTGCAAACCATCCTAACGAATGGTGGCCGAAGGCCATCCTGTCGGGCAGCAAATTCGGTCCGGTTTGCCCGAATCGCCGCCTAAAACGCCTGCATCTTACCACCGCTACGCCGCCTTCGCGGGCAACACGACGAATTCCAGGAGCACCGACCTTTCGGCGCGAACGGCCTCCACGGGGCTGATCGGCGGCTCGGCCGCCGCCTCGCCATCCGTCTCGTTCAGGAGTCCCATAGTGGCGATGGCGCACCTGCAGGACCAGTCCCCCTCCAATCTGCAAGCCAAGTTTTTGAAAAAGACCCTATTTTGCACTTTGACACGCCGAGGTCGCCGCAGGAGAGTTGGGATAGATAAAAGGCCTGGCCTCGACTCATTCGAACCGAGGTCAGGCCAATTTTTGCCTATTTACAAAGTCCTGCTCATATTAAAGCAACTGGAGTTGAAAAAGGATAGCTTCATCCGATAGCGTACAGGTATGACCATGCCGGCTTCGACACTGTGCGTGGGAAGTCTTTACTGAAGCGCTTTTTTGACCGCCGGATAATCCCAATAGTATTTACCGTCCCTATAATACATCATGGCGACATGGTTTCCGTGGTACCTAACAGCCTCAGGACACTTCGACCTGTCGACCCGCGTGTTGTTATACAGCACCACGATATCGATATCGGCCTCCATGGCCTTATCGCACTCGTACTTGATGTAGCTGCGATAATCAACGCTATGCATGCGGGCACAGCTAGAAGTCCACGCGTTATAGCTTCCGCAATACCGACAGCTTCCCTTAGTCACGGTGTCCGTCGAATCCCCCACGATAAGCACGAAACGTTTGGAATGATCCATTCTCTCTTTCAGCGAGCTCTTTATGCTGCAGGGCAGGCTGGAATCGCGCGACTGCTGTAAATTGTGGGCATCCGTAAATGAAAGCCCCCAATAGTCGCTGTCGTTCCATTTGTGCAGCTGGTCCACAGCATCTCGGTCGCCATCCCAGTCAGCAGCGATGTAGGTCCTCGTCCTATAAACCATCTTTCTCTCCAATCCTATTTTCCCAAGCCTCAATATATCCGTTGACTTCGTATAGCCTCATTCGTGCAGCGGTCTTCTCCGTCAAGACGACCACGACGCCTTCTTTGAAATGTCGCTTCGAAGCCCTCAGGGTACAAAGCATGCAGCGAAGAAGGTCGTCCTCCGAGGGCTTCCCGCCGTCGAACTTGGTTATCCCCGACCCCAGCAGCGGAAGAACGACAGGTCTGCCGGCATACATCCTATCTAGCTCATCCCACATGTTGAGCAGGCATTCCTCATATTCGCCACGGCGAAGGCGTGCTCGGTTTAGTTTGTCCATATGCGTGAAGGCGAGCAGTGCGTACTCGTTGTAGTCCTTGATGGTGCCGAGAGGATAGCGAATCCTACCATCCCCAGCTTTGCAAGGCTCCAACAAGCTCGGCCCCAATTTTTCGACTGTACGCTTGAGGGTATTCCAATCAGCGTACCTCTTGATAAAAATGCCGTTGAGAGAATTCCTTGAAATAACCTTGTCATCGACCTGGATGTCGAAATACTCATCGAACGGGATGACCTTCACTCCGTCCGTAACAAAAAGGTCGCCAACCACGATGTCGATGTCCATACCGTTAATCGCCAAATGGACCCCGCTCCTGCTGCGACGATATGTGACGACCGCCGCAAGAATGGCTATCAGAATAAAAAGAACAACGAAAACGAAAAGTCTAAACAGACACCCCGAACCCTTCGGCAGCAGATCAATGAGAGACACGCCCACAACCGCCATAATCGTCGAAATTGCACCGATGATTGCCATCGACCATTTGGCGGACTTTTTCACAAGCGACCAAGTAGCTATATAAGCAATTTGTTTTAGCAAACCACATCTTCCATGAAAGCACTTAAATATAGAACGTATGATAGCCGTTTCTCGCGCAGCTAGTTGAGGCTTTTAGCTCTCGCAGCCAATTCATTATCATACATTTGCATTCGCATCTCTGGTCACGAACTCATACGCCCCACACACGCTGCTCTACCGCCCAGGACACCCCCACGGTCCTCGCCAATGCAAACCAAGGTCAAGAGCCATCGCCGCCTGGTTTATCAATATAGCAGCTTACAATCGTAACGAACGCTTGTGCGATTATACTAGCAATGAAATGAGCACCTCCTCCAGCAACACCAAGGAAAAGAGAGCACACATGAAACGATTAGACGAAGAGCCCACATGCGAGATCGCCAGGGAATCACTAAAACACGACCAACTCGGTCGCCGCGAAATTGTCGCCCAATTTATCCATCTACTTTACAGCGTGAAGGGGCCCTATTCTATTTTCATAGACGCCCCTTGGGGAACAGGCAAAACCTTCTTCGTCAAACAAATCATCGAAACCTTGCGCTTCGGAAACCCGCACATCGACGCAAATGCCCCATCGGACACATCGATCTTCGACAGCAATCTCATGACCAAGATGAGTGAAGATCCTTTTCTGCCAATATACTTCAATGCCTGGGAAAACGACCATTTCAACGACCCGATTGCCCCACTATTGGCAACCATAGCAACCATGGCCGACAAGAAAAAGGTCAATCAGGAGAGAAGCGTTTCCGATATCGCAGCAGGGGCAATAGACTGCGCTTTGTCTTTAACGGGGCTGAATGCAGGAAAGCTCCTCGAGGCAATTAGCGGTAACGATTTCCTTAACGCGTTCAGAAAGAGGCAGGAGCTGAGGGCGAAAACCGAGGAACTCGTGTCAGCGCTTCTGCCGGAAGTCACCAAAAGGGCCGTGCTCTTCATAGACGAGCTCGACAGGTGTCGGCCGGAATTCGCTATGCAGCTACTCGAGCAAACAAAGTCTCTTTTCCTTCAGGATAACATCGTGGTCGTTTATTCAACGGACAGAACGCAACTTGCCTACTCACTCCAAGGAGTCTATGGCCAGAATTACGACTGCCGGCGATACCTTCAACGCTTCTACGACTACCGATTCGATTTGCCCCGAATCAATCCAAATACGTACCTCGAAGCGAAACAGGCCAACATCCATAGCGGATACTTTTTCACGGAAATATGCCAACGGTTTATTGAGCAAAACAACGGAAGCCTTCGCGATTTCAACCGGTTCATCGACAAGCTCAACCAAGGTGTCATCTACATACTGACCGCCTTCGACAGGGAAGGAGACTGGTCAATCTCGTTCTCAAAGAATGCACTTTTGCCGACCTTCCTAACAATGGCGGAATATGAGCCCGAACAATGGGAGCTGGTCAAAACCGGAAAACGCTTCGACCATGTATTTGAGTTCGCAAAAGAGAACGATAAATTCATGGAGTATCTAGACCGCATCATACTGGGAGAGTGCAAATACTTCGAGAAAGGCGGTGAGCCAACTGATGACATTCGAAATAGATACATCGAAGACTTATGCGCGGAAATCTTCCTCGACAGCGATGATGACCCGAGGCTCAAACGAAGCAGAGAGATGCTTAGTATATGTGGCTCGCTCGACAAGAAGACGCTACGAACTTTGATATTTCCCAAGAACGTTATCGGGAAATAGGCGATTAGAAGTGCTTCGCACGAATTATCTGAATTCCGACGCGTATCTCCGGGGCCTCTTTGATTTGCATATGAGGTCAGCCACCATGTGCTCGATGATGCGCTTGGCGTGCTCCTTAGCGTTCCTCGTGCAGGAAGCCGAGGGAGCGGCCGCGTTCTTCCCGTATGCCTTCGCGATCGAATCCTCGGGATCGACCATCCGATAGGAAGGAAGGCAGCATGATATTGGAGTAGAATGACGATTAGATTCTAGGCGATTACACCAACAATCGGGACACCACCGCAAGGCGCCCGCGGTCATGAAAAATGGCGTCGCAACGAACGAATGGCGTGCACAGCGCCTCCATGGCCTGCCCTAAACAAGAGAGGCCCCAGCCACCGCGTGGTGGCTGGGGCCTCTTATCGCCCTAAGGAAGTTCGCTAGTCGCGCTTGAAAAGGTCGCGCGTGTACACCTTGTCCGCCACGTCCGCGAGCTCGTCGCTCCAGCGGTTGGCGACGATCACGTCGCAGTCGGCCTTGAAGGCCTCCAAGTCGTGGGTCACCTCGGAGCCGAAGAACTCCGGCGCGTCCAGCGTGGGCTCGTAGACCACCACGGGCACGCCCTTGGCCTTCACGCGCTTCATGACGCCCTGGATGGAGCTCGCGCGGAAGTTGTCGGAGTTGGACTTCATCGTCAGGCGGTACACGCCCACGATGGGCTTTTCCTTCCCGGCGTACACGCGGTCCCACACCATCTGCAGCACCTCGTCGGCCACGAAGTCCTTGCGGGTGCGGTTGGCCTCCACGATGGCCTCGATCAGGTTCTGCGGCACGTCCTTGTAGTTGGCCAGCAGCTGCTTGGTGTCCTTGGGCAGGCAGTAGCCGCCGTAGCCGAAGCTGGGATTGTTGTAGTGCGACCCGATTCGCGGCTCCAGGCACACGCCGTCGATGACGTCGCGGGTGTTGAGGCCTCGCACCTCGCAGTAGGTGTCGAGCTCGTTGAAGTAGGCGACGCGCAGCGCCAGGTAGGTGTTGGCGAAGAGTTTGACGGCCTCGGCCTCGGTGGTGCCCAGCACGAGCTCCGGGATGCCCTTGGAGCCGTCGGCGTTGACGCGCTCGAGCTCGGCGGGGTCGGCACCCTGCGCGAGCAGGCCGGCGAAGCGCTCTGCGGCCGCGACGGCGTCGGCGTCCTCTTTCGGCGCGCCCACCACGATACGAGAGGGATGCAGGTTGTCGTAGAGCGCCCTGCTCTCACGCAGGAACTCCGGGCTGAAGAAGATCTTGCTGTCGCCTAGCTTCTCACGCAGGCCTGCGGTGTAGCCGACGGGGATGGTCGACTTGATGACGATCCAGGCATCCGGGTTCACCGAGCGCACGGCGGCGATGGCGGCCTCGACGGAGGAAGTGTCGAAGAAGTTCTTCTCTGAGTCGTAGTTGGTGGGCGTGGCGATAACGGCGTAGTCGGCGCCCGCATAGGCCTCGGCCACGTCCACGGTGGCGTGCAGGTCGAGCTTGCGCTCGCCCGCCTTGGCCTCCGCCAGGAAGCGCTCGATTTCGTCGTCCTGGATGGGCGATTCGTAGTTGTTGATCTTCCCGACCTTCTCGGGCACGATGTCCAGCGCGTGGACCTCGTTATGCTGCGAGAGCAGGACGGCGAGGGACAGGCCGACGTAGCCGGTACCGGCGACAGCGATCTTCATGTCATTCTCCAATTGTCAAAGAACAAAATTTCGCATGAAAAATGGCCCCTGTTACAGGGCCATGATTTCCTAAATGTTGTAGTAGCGCTTATACCACTTGGCGAAGGCCCTCAGGCCGTCCTCGAGCGGCGTCGACGGCTTGTAGCCTAGGTCCCGCTTGAGTGCCGTGGTGTCGGCGTAGGTGACGGGCACGTCGCCTGGCTGCATGGGCACGAGCTGCTTGTGGGCCTCGAAGTCATAGTCGGCCGGGAGCACGCCCTCCTCCACCAGCACACGCTGCAGTGTGTCGACGAAGTCGAGCAGGTTCTCGGGATGAGAGTTGCCGATGTTGTAGACGCGGTGCGCGGCGAGCGGCAGCCCGTCCTCGCCCATCTTCACCTCAGGCGCGGATTCCATGACGCGCCTCACGCCCTCGACGATGTCGTCGACGTAGGTGAAGTCGCGGCGGCAGTCGCCCATGTTGAAGATCTTGATGGTCTCGCCGCGGCGCAGCTTCTCTGTGAAGCCGAAGTAGGCCATGTCGGGCCTGCCCATGGGGCCGTACACCGTGAAGAAGCGCAGGCCGGTCGCGGGGATGGAGTAGAGCTTGGAGTAGGCGGCGGCCATGAGCTCGTTAGACTTCTTGGTGGCGGCGTAGAGCGACACCGGAGAGTCGACGCGGTCCTCCTCGGAGAACGGCACCTTCTTGTTGCCGCCGTAGACTGAGCTGGAGCTGGCGTAGACCAGGTGCCTGACCGGGTGGCGTCGGCAGGCCTCGAGCACGTTGAAGAAGCCCACGAGGTTGCTCTCCAGGTAGGCGCGCGGGTTCTCGATGGAGTAGCGGACGCCCGCCTGTGCGGCAAGGTTCACAACGACATCGAAGCCGTTCTCCGCGAACAGGCGCTCGATGAGGGCGGCATCGCACAGGTCGCCACGCACGAAAGTGAAGCGGCTCTCAGGGTCGGCCTCGGCCAGCATGCGAAGGCGCGCGTCCTTGATGCCAGGGTCGTAGTAGTTGTTGAGGTTGTCAAGGCCGACGATCACGTCATCGGTCTCCTCGAGCAGCTTCTTGACGAGGAACGCGCCAATAAAGCCGGCGGCTCCGGTGACAAGCACTTTTCTACTATTCATTCAACTCATCCTCCGTTATTTCAAATGAAGCTAAGAATCAATAACAAAATAGTTTTTTGACTATCTGATGTTTGCGGGCCAACACCGATGCCCCGATTGAGACTATTAATGAACAAACTATTGAGAAGAGAAAGGTCATCGTATGCGGGACTTGGGAATTGGTCGTTGAAGACGGGTCCGTGCTGCCGCAAATCCCGTAAATGAACAAAACAACGAAGAACATATGCGTCAAATAGATACCGGTGCTCGCATTTCTAAGGAGGGCGTGCCCGCCGGATCCCTCACCATATCGATGAATAGAGAGTAGGAACACGCCCAAGGCATAGGATGCGCAAAACGGCAGATGAGCATCCGCGCTTAAGAATATACAGCCAGCAGCGCCGAAAGCTATTAAACAAATAGAGATCATGGGAGGAACCGTTGCAGCGTGCTCCCATTCTATGCCTAAGCACATACCGAGGGCTACATAGAAAAATCCTTCGAACAGGCCATTTCGAACGGTAGCAAATACTATGAAATAAAGATCAATGACCCTCGACAGGAAAGCTGGCGTAGCCGACCATTCATGGACAAACGAAATCGTGAATCCAAGGAGGGCAAACGCCGCTGCAACACCAAGAACGTGGAAAGGATGCAATCGCCATCGAAGCAAAAGAAATACAAGGAGGAAGGCGACGACGCTGGCGAGCAGGTACCAAAGCGGCCATGTATATATATTCTCCCCGACCAAAATTGTTCCTCGGATAAAATACAGAAGAGTCTTCAAGGGAGTAAGACCGCTGTTGATATAGCCAAATAAACTAACAGGGATATAGATAAGCGTCCAAATTAAATATAGCTGCAACAGTCTCTTTGTTGTATTCCTAACCCTTGTGCAAGCGGAGCTCTTACTATTAGAGAATTGCGCAGTGTTCAGTCCTCTGAAGCACAGAAATGCTGACGATATAAAGAAAAACGGGACAGCAACGCAATCAACACCTTGGACAAGGGAAGTTGCTCCAAACGGCCTCGTGTGAATCTCCACAACCAAAATAGCCATTAGAAGCTTAACGATGTCAAGATCGGGAAAGGTCACCTTCTTCTTTTCAATAACACTAGATGGGCGTGTAGTCCATATCCGCAGATCCTCCACGTTGCATCCTAGAGTTTGTCATTCGCTATGGATGTTAGCGACTTAAACCCTGATGCCATGAGCTTCGGGTAAGTCGTTCCGAGACGCTTAGCCGCCTCGTGGGGCCATTTCCAATTGTTGTAGGCAAGCTGCACAACCATCTGGCCGAGAACCAAGCCATAGATACTCCCCCCAAGGAGGTTCAGAAGCAGATACGATGCTACGATGCCCAGGCCCGCGGATATGACAAAGGGCCACATATAGGGGATACGGTTCGTGTTAGCGATGAGCATGGCGCAGTTCGACTGCTGCTTCCAAAGGAAAAAGTATAAGCCGAGCAGCACAGTCAGCAGGGGCCTTGAGTCTATGCCGGGCTTGAAGATGCCGAGGATGGGCATACCGATGAAAACTACAAGGACAAGGCATACCCCATAGAAAAGGGCGAAACTCGCCATGGACTTGCCGGAAAGATCGCGTTCGAGTTCAAGATCGCGGTTCGCATAGGCGGACTGCAACGAGGGCTGGTAGGTCGTGAGCATCACGGCGCTGACGTTGACGCAGGCGTTTACAAGCTGCAGGGTGACAGAGAAGACGGAGGATTCGGCGAGCCCGACGAACGCCGCACAGAGCAGGGTGTTAGCGGTGGTGGCCACGTAGTTCGCAATAGACACAGCCGTGTCGCGATAGGCGTTCGAGGAGATGGCAAGCCTGATCTTCTCGATATCGGTTTTCTCTGGCTTTGAGGCGCCTGCCAGCCCGTCCGAGACCCCTTCCACTCGATAGAAGAAATGCTTGCAGTACGACCTGAACACGACCCCCTGCAGGAAGAACCCGACGGCGCACGAGAGGATACCGCACCCGGCCAGGAGCATGGCCGCAGAGGAGATGATTTGCGCCAAGCTCGCCAAGATGGTTGACTTGTTGACGCCGACGAAGTCACCGACCCCCCTGAGCATCGACTCCCAGTATGAGAAGTGCACGTTCACGAACACGCTGACGCAGAATAGCGCCCATGCAGCTATGTAGGTGCTTGGGTCCAATGCGCTGCTGACGCTAACGACATAAAGCGTCCCCAAGGTAGAAATACCGGCAAAGCAAAGGAGCGAGATTCTGAAGTACACCGCCCTGCAGGCGCCGAGCAGAGCAGCGAGCACACCGAAGTCGACACCCTCACCATATTCATCGGCGAGCCCGTTCTTGCTGAACGACCTCGCACCGCTCCAGCAGTAGGCAACGTTACGGGCGAAAGTCGGGTCAAAACCTGCCTGGAACAGCACGATGAAACCGCTGACGGCGGTAAAGACATACCAGAGGCCGACGTATTCGGAATCGAGGAGCGAAAGGACGAGGGGAAGGACGAAGAACTGCCCCGCCATGCGGAAGAACAGTCCGCCGTAATTCCAGAGGACGTCCCTGCCGCGCGCTTTAATCTGCATCGTTATCCTCTCGCTCGAGCGCCGCGCTCAGCCGCTTTTAGATAAAAATCCTGCAGGGAGGCGGCAACGGTCGAGATGTCGAAGCCGGCAGATCTCGTCAGTTCGGCTCCTTTTTGTGACCTAGCAACCGCCCTGCACTTAAGCATTGCATCCGCCCAAGCCTCTGGCCCGCCTTCGAGCGCGACAGTTGTCACATTCTCACCGTAGACGGCCTCCCTGGGTATACGCTCCGAAATGACGCACGGGAGCCCGTTGGTCTGAGCCTCCACGAGCACGATGCCGAGCCCCTCATATAGCGAGGGGAACGCGAATACATCCATTGCGGCGTAGAGTCGCTCGGTATCGGACCGGTTCTTGAGGAAGATGACGCGATCCGTTAGGCCAAGCCTTTCGGCCTCGGCATGGATGTCCCCTTCAAGCGGGCCGACGCCAACAAGCAGAAGCTTGGAATCCGGGCATCGCTTAGCGACGGAAGCAAATGCGCGTAAAAGAAAGGCTTGGTTTTTTTGGGGGGAAAAACGCCCGATGTTCCCGATGAGGAAGGTCGAATCTAACAAGCCGAGCTCAGTACGAGCATCCTTTCGCTTCCCCATATCGAAAGAAAATCGACCGACATCGATACCGTTGGGCACATAGCGCCATTCTCCGCCATGCCTATCAAAACCGAAATAAGCCGCTGCGTCCGCGGAGCAAGCGAATTTTTCCGTGGCGATTCCAGTGCGATATGTATTCAGCTTGTGAATAACTTCTTCAAGTTGCGCTTTTGTCGAATTTGGCTCGACAAAAGCGCAGTGAGAATGGAGAACCCTAGTCGGCACACCCGCGTCCTCCGCGGCAACCAGAGGCATAAGCGTCTGCAGACCCCCCGTATGCTGATGAACGATCTCCGTATTATTCTCCAAATAAAACTGTTTTAATCTATAGCGAGTAGCTTTCGGGTGATAGCGGCTCTGCTCAACTGGATATATCCCACCACCAAGACTCTCGATTTCATCTGAATAGAAAAACCGTTGGTCTGATGAAACCAAAAAGTCGAACTGTACCTTAGAGCGATCAATCTGACGATATACCGACATCAAGAAGGTTTCGATTCCACCGGCATTAAGGCTACCGACAACATGAAGTACCCTGATCACAGAAATCACCAGCTATCGCTTACTGCCAAGGCCGCACTTCAACCTAAGGCCCTCAATGAGAAGCTCATTATGGGCTTCACATTCCACATGGTTGAGCAATGCGAAGCCCGCGTTGGCGCCGACCAGTCTGTCAGCGAGGCGGGCTCTGCTAAGCTTATTAAGCACACGGAAAGCAAGGGAACCGCTTCCGGGTATTCCACATGCAAGGTATGAGTTGAGCATTCCCCTTGCGAACTCACCATAAGACTTCTCGACGAAACCCACTTCCTCTATCTCCTCGCTCCTTGAAATAAAATCATTGAGTATAGCTTCGGCATTCGACCCGGTAGCCAGACGTACCGTTGCATCCATCTTTACGAGAGGGTGGTACTCAACGGCAAGCTGGTCGCCGAGCTCAACCTCAAGAAGCAGGCCCGTCTTCCAGCACTCGTTATCATCACTTTCGGCATCGTCAAACAGGAAATTGCCTTGCCCATAGACAATAGTTGCATCAGCCCAATTCTCCTTGCATCCAATGCAGTGGCTGTGCTGACAAACCACGAGCTGTGCACCGCACTCAGCGAATTTCCTGCATCTCCGCTGAAGCTGGGGAGATGGGTACCGGTAATGTTCTTTCCCGCCGTGGTATAGGACGATAACGTAATCGCAACGGCTTGCCAAATCCCTGACGTCATCGAATGAATCAAGTGGGTCATAAGGGGCTGCGCCCGCCGAAAACTCCCCCGCGATGGAGAACTCGTGCTCAACGCAGCCAAATATACCGACAGTGACTCCGTCAATGTCAACAACCAGTGGTTTCTTTGCCTCAGTGAGATTAGCTCCGGCACCGAAATACTGGAGTCCAGCCCCCTCGAGCACATCCATGGTGGACCGAAGTCCATCTACCCCTTGGTCCATTATGTGGTTATTAGCAAGTGTGAAAGCCCATGGATTTACAGCTTTTAGTCCCGCAATGGTTGAAGTCGGGGCATCGAGACAGGGCCCGCACTTAGCAATAGGGTTCAAAGTATCTGTCAGGGGTACTTCAAGGTTAAACACGCCAAAATCTACGCCTTGCACTAATGCAAGAAGCTCCGGACCGACAAGGGCCTCGCCATCTCCGGCAGCGAAGACGTTACTATTCCCATCGGTTGGTACGAAATCTGCCCCGATCACTAGACGTGGTGCTCGTCCTTTAACCGATGCTGAACATTCATCTTTTATTATCATAGGTTTTCCTAAACTAAGCTCTATCGCACACTGCTAACAGCAGTCAAGTCAATCATGGCTCCGAGCCTTTCATCCCATTCTTCAGGTTCGAAAGGCCCAAACCCACTAGCATCGAAGAAAGTGCACTCGCCGAAGTACATCCTTCCGTCGACTTCATAGAAGTCGATACGCACATGTGGGATACCGGCCGACAGCTTCCTGGCGGACTCAGCCATCAAATTAAAGGAACAAGGTTTATCGATAGACATGTCGGCGTTCTCGGCGAAGTCCTGCTTAATGTCTAGATGATTGAAGTCCATGTCAAAGAAGTCAAATCTTGTATCTCCGGCAGCCCGTCCTGTGCACGTAAACATTATTCTCGGCTCGCCGCCAAAGCAATAAAACTTATAATCGACCAAATCACCATTTGTTTCTGTAGGGTCCAGGTACTCCTCCGCGAACACGCATGGTTTCACGTTCTTATAAGGCCATTCGCGCGTCCTCCAGAAGTAGTTAATTTTTAGGTGCTTGGCAAGTTTCTTTTTCGCCTTTTCCAAGTCAAACGTCTCGCGGTTTTGGCAGACGGCAACACCGCCGCTGTCGTGGTTGGTCTTCAGCACAAAGCGCTCGGGGAGCTCTGAAATATCGATGTCCTCTGCGCGCTCCCACATCGCGTATGTCTTCGTAACATGTTCCTTCCCGATGCGGTCGGCCACCCACTGCTTCACTCGATACTTGTCGACAAGCGTGGTATATAGGGGGTTATGGTCATGTATTTTGAGCCACTGCAGTTTTTCGTTGAATCTTATTGGATTATCCAAATTGAGTTTTCTGTGCATGTATATCCAGTATGCACATTTAAGGTAGGGTCCGTCAGGAATACAGCGAGAGAGGAATGAATTTCCAAAGTGTCCAAAAGCAATAGCCGGCAACAAAGCAGAATGATTTTTTAGTTTATTAATCATTTTGTCCCTTCAAATTAATTCATAACCAATCCGTTAAAAACAAATGAATCGAAAAAGCCATCGACTGCCCAATCTTGGACGACGATGTAGAAAAAACTAAAAAAAACAACGACTGCAAACGTTGCCAGAAAACGTAATCTTTTATCGTGAAATGATTCGATTAAATTTGGGATTGCGACAGTCGTGGCAATTTGAAAATATCTTGTAGCGCGGGTAAACGTTGAGAACCTCAGTGCTAAAACCTGAAAAACAGGTGCCAACTCCAATGCATGGCCTATACCCAAGCGATCACAATTGTCTCCCCGAAGTTCGTAGATAATAACAAGTAAAATCATCAAAAGAAGAAGGTTTTCCCCCGAAAAACCCGTCAAAACGTACTCGCTATGATAGTGGGATGTCATGAAATTACTTAATGGTGTAGAACACAACAATAAAGTGATACCTGCCAGGATGCAGCCCAGATGGAATGCACCTTTCCTTCGCAAATTTGAAATCGGATAGAGGGCCACAAAGAGAATTGCAGTTACATGAAACGAGCATGCGATCAGGATAAGCAACAGGAACTTCGGCAGCTTTCTCTCCTCGACTGCGTCATACGCAAGCAGAACAATGGCGAGAGCAACGGTTTGCCGCAAGATAAATAGACTCATTCCGAAAAAGCCTAGTGTAACCATAAAAAAATAGCTCAAAGCATAATTATTCGAATAACGTCGACAAAAATGAACAAAAGCCAATTCGAATATGAGGCTCGTGAAAAAGACTAATGACTTCGCATCGGGCCAAATGCCCCAAATCACTTGGCTGAATAACTTCCACCCGATTCCGAAATCGCTATACCAGTTCAACCGCGCATGAAAAGCATATTGTGCAGCATCACTAAAAATTGGAGCAAAAAGCGTCATGAGCATCATTTGGATGAATACAATGCCCAAATACCAATCACTGCCCCTCTTTCCCTTTGAAAGTCGGCCTCGAAAGACAAACCACCAAACGAAGAGAAGCATCAGATTAAGAGGAAGGATGTTCATTGCGCCCTCCCAAGGAGATTTGAATCAAGTAGCCTTTCCATGCCATAAATACCTTGTCAGGTAAATAGGCTTTCATACTCTCTGCGGCAGCGGACGTCATATCCCCTACATTATCCTCAACAAGCAATCTCTTGATTTGATCAGCCATAGCTCGCGAGTTTCCGACGGGAACAAGGACACCATTCGTTCCATCAGCAATCAACTCTCCTGGTCCACCACAGGGACAGTCCGTCACTATGCAAGGTAAACCGACAGCCATTGCTTCCATGAGCGCGTTAGGCATTCCCTCATAGTCAGAGGACATCAGAAAGCCTTTTGCATCGGCGAGCACCGCCGGCACGTCAGAAGTTCGTCCGCAAAGAGCAACGCCGTCCGACAGTCCAAGGGCGTAAACCATACGCTGAAGGTCGCTTCGCATTGGACCTTCTCCATAGATTCGCAAACATTCGTCAGGGAAATCCATTCGCACTGCCGCAAACGCCTTGAGCATCATCGGATAGTTCTTCTGTTCCGTAAGACGCCCAATCGCGACCCAATACGAATTCACGCCAGACTTGTCGGTCTCGAAAAAAACCGGGTTCACCGCGTTTGGAATCACCCGTGATTTTCGACGAAGTCGAGCCGGAAACCATTCCATAGCTTGATGGGTCTGAAAGACGCAGCCGTCAGCCAGAAAGGGCATGAGAAACTTGCCCACAAACCTACCGATTTTTCCTGCATACTCCCTAGCAGGGTCATTTCGAACCGAGACGACAACCTTGCATGGAAGACCGAAACCCGCAATAAGCGCGCGGAAATTAGGTTCCTGCATGAAGGACAGAACGACATCAGGTCCTTCTGATTTAATGATTGCGCGCAACTTCTTTATCCTTGTGGCATTTCGCATCAGTCGCGACTGAACGATTTCCTCGTTCTCAAGGGAATAGCGAGTCACGCCTTCATTCAACTCATATTCGTTGTCGGAGCGAAACGACGTCACCAAAATGGAATTGTCCCCGCTACTGGAAAAGAAATTTGCAAGCTGGGATATAACCCGCTCCGCACCTCCGCCGTTCAGCCGGTTTATGTAAAATAGAACTCTCATCGTTTCCTTTTCAATGCGCCACTAAAGAAATCGGTCAGTCGTTCCGCTGTCTCACTGGAATCAAACCCCGCCGCCCGCACGGCTTTTGCCCCCGAAGCACGATCGAACTCGCCGGCCAGTATCCCGTCGACGCGCTCCGCCCACGCACGCGCGCAGACGTCAAGCTTCTCGCATTCTACATGTCCGCCCTTGATATAACAGTCTCGAGGGATAGCATCCGATATCAAACACGGCAGCCCCGCTGCCTGCGCTTCCACCAAGACCATGGGTAATCCCTCATACAGCGAAGGCATCGTAAAACAGTCCATCGCCTGCATAAGCCGCGGCACGTCTGAACGCACGCCCAGAAACATGACAGAGCCGGTGATGCCTAACTCGGCAGCCTTTCTCTCCATCTCCATACGCAGGGGACCGTCACCCGCAAGCATCAACAAGGCGTCAGGTCTCCGCTTCAGCAGGGCGGCAAACACGTCAAGCAGAAGTGCGTGGTTTTTCACCGCGTCGAATCGCCCAACATGCCCCACGACGGGTGCATCGTCGGTGATGCCCAGTTCGCGTCGAACTTCCGTCCGCACGGCGGGATCATACGCGTATGAGTCTACGTCTATGCAGTTCCTAACGACCTCGAAGTCATCGGTATTAAACATCCACCTGCCCGCTTCCTCGCCGCAAGCAAACAAATCGGTGGCGTACCGTTTGATGAGAGGCTTGCAAAGCATCTTTAAGGGGTACTTCAAGTCTCTGTCCTGGTAGCTATTGTGCGAATGTGCCACTCGAACAATAGCCCCATGTCTCGCGGCTGCTGCGAGCGGCTCAGCGCTCAAACAGTCAAGTTGCGCCCATACGACTTCGTACGGGTGCTTAGCAAAAAACTCATTAAGTGCTGTCCAGTAGCGAGGGTCAAGCGGATTTTGCCTACGAACGCGGTAAATACGCCCACCCAACGACTCAATTTCCTCTTCGTAGGCACCACTATCCGAACGGTGGAGCAAGAAGTCGAGCTGAACCTTGGAACGATTCAGTGCTCGATACACGTTCATTGTGAACGTCTCAAGTCCGCCTCGATTCATGCTGGTTACCACTACGAGAACGCGTAACGGTTCATTAATTTTTGTATCGAGAATTTCAGAAACCACGGCCTCTCCTCTATGCATAGAGCGATGTCATTCGCCTAAGCACAGCTGAAATATCAAATTTCTTCGCCTGCTCTCGCCACGCAGATGCGCTTTGCCTCTTACCGGAAACCCTCTCAATAGCACGAGCCCACTCATCTGCTCCACCCTCGACGATTGAGCCTTCCGCGAATGGACCCAGCACATCAGCGCAGCCCCTCGCACCGGAGGTCAAGCACGGCCTGCCACATGCCATTGCTTCGATGAGCGATACGGGCAGACCCTCGCGCTTGGAAGGGAAACAAAAGAGATCGCACGCGTTGAGCAACGCTGCCACGTCGCTGCGGAAACCCAGAAGCATGAGACGATCGTCCACACCGAGATGTCGCGCCTTTTTCAACAAGACGTTGCGAAGTGGTCCCTCGCCCGCAACGAGCAATTTAAAATTATCAGGCAGCTTCGCAAGAGCCTCTATGAGCACACCATGATTCTTGTTTTCGTTAAGATCACCGACGGACAGCAAGACAAAATCGTTCTTGCCCAGGCCGAGCTCCGCGCGCGTGTCCGCGCAGTTCTTAACGCAAACAAACCTGTCTAGGTCGACACCCACGCCGGGCACATACTCCACACGGCAATGCGCGAATTGCCGTGCACGCTTACAGTCCTCATCGTTTATGGTCACCAGTACATCGGTAAAGCGACTCATCACTCGCTCTACGGGATACCAAAGCACCCAGTTAATTAGAGGCGCCCCATCATAAAAATGAAAACCGTGCGCAGTGTAAATCACTTTTGTCCCACTGCGACGAGCATCTCGAGCTGCAAGACGCGTGAGAACACCTCCCACGGGAGTGTGGGTGTGAACAATAGCGAAATGCTCCTTGGCGAAGAGTTTACGCAGCTGTTTGTAGGCAACGATCGTCTGCATTGAGAATGGACTGCGTGCGAAGTCAATATTAACGAAATGGTCGCAGAATGGGATCTCACAGACACCGTCTGGATAATCGTTCTTAGCAGCTACCCATGTCTCCCAACCCTGCTCTTTGAACCACTTAAGATAGGGTATGTGAAACTTAGCAATGTGCCCGCGAACCAGCGTAGCCGTGAAAAGAACGTGACCATGGTCAGAGAGGCTCATCGTGCACCATCACCCGTACTAACAACGCCAAGCGTTTTAAGCATGATCGTAATATCAATCTTGATATTTCTTGTCTTGATGTACTGTAGGTCAAACATGACCTTCTCACTGGGAAGCAAGTCGTACCCGCCAGTCACCTGGGCAAGACCGGAAATACCCGGACGGACCATAGTGCGGTAATGCCAGCCGTGAATGCGCTTCTCGAACTCCTCGCAGAACGCAGGTCGCTCGGGGCGCGGGCCGATAAGGCTCATATCGCCCTTAAAGACATTCCAAAACTGCGGGATTTCATCCAAACGCGTCTTACGCATAAACTTGCCAAAAGGGGTTACGCGCGGATCTTCGTCCTGCGCCCACTGAGCGCCTCGAGACTCTGCATCGATATACATGCTACGGAATTTGTAAATGTTAAACACTTTGCCGTCTTTGCCCACACGACGCTGAGCGTAAATAACGGGCCCTTCAGACTCAGTCTTGATCTTGACAGCAATTACGGCCATCGGAATCGCGAGAATAATGAGCGCGCAACCGCAGGAGACAACATCGAAAGAGCGCTTAATAAAGCGGTAGAAGAACCCACCGTTTACGACAGGTTCTTCTAGTTCAATGATATCGTCACCGGGCAACAACTTTTCCAGCACGTCGGCAGGGATACCGTTCTCCGAAAGCTTAGGCTCATGCTTTCCAACGTTGTTAAGCTTTGCAGCCTCGCGTCTGTCCTTAAGCGTAACAGCAAGCGCTGCCGCATCCCCCATTTGATTGTTTTGCACGTTCTCTTCCAACACTATGTCCCCGCCCCCGAGGGTCCTCCCTGTTCCGTTATGCAGTCGCCTGCAGTTAGGCGATCGCCTTTTTTAGGTTTCGCATTGTGCGCTGCTCGGCTGAAAGCACGGCAAGGCCAACGCGGGTGGTTACGCTTCGGCCGCACAGGTTGAGCTCCAGATAAGCAGTGCTCTTGCGTCTGTTAATGTTTTTGATGAGGCCTTCGTGGCCCAACAGCGGACCAGCCGTTACTACGACCTGGTCGCCATCTTTTAGGGCCTCGCTCATGGGCACTACGCGGTCTCCCCTATGCGTAAAGCCGCCAATAAGCTGGACCTCTTCTTTTGCCAGCGGCACAAACTGACCGTCCTGGGATAACACCCGGGCAAAGTCGTCCATACGCAGCAGGTACTGTTGCACGGTCCGAGGATCTGCCGTATCGCAGATGAGATAACCGGGAAAGAGCGGCTTGGTCGTGACGATCCATTCGCCGTGTACCTTGATCTCGGTTTGATATTGGGGATAAAAGAGCTCTTGCATGGCACTCGCCGGCACCACGCGCTCGATGCGCTCGCGCATTACGTCTTCGCGACCGTTAATGACCTGGATCACATACCACACGAGCACCACCCCCTTTGCTGTCTTACGTGTGGCTCACGGGGTTTGGGCATGGCTTCGCCAGGGCGCTTGTGCGCGAAGGCGCTCCATATTCAAACCCTGAGCCCAGTCAGACAAGCACGTGGCTCTGCCCCACCGTGAACGGTATGTACAAATGCAGCGCAGAGGTCACAGACACGTATCGCAAGAATGCCTGCAACCTCAGCTGGCTGCGTGCGAACCAGTCAAGTGATTTCAAAACTGGACCGCACGCAAACAGCTGATGGACTGCTACGTATTCGCATGCAAACAAATAAATATTTGCAATTGAGATATAACTCATTACAAATAAATAAACGTCGCATGACATCTTTATTGGAGCTCATGGTGTTTCTGGCACCGCCGTTACGGCCGGATGCTGATCGACCCTGCGCTTTGCGACTTGCTGGAGCCGCGAGCACAGCTGAACTCATGTAACGTTAGGTATCCTAGCACAAGCTGTTAGTGAAACTGATTTGGCTTATGGTGAACAACATATCGTTCATTTAGCGTGCTCAAGGGGATTGTTTTGGGATGTTGTTCACGTTGGTGCAGGTTATTGGGGTGCAAGCGGTGATTGGAGACGTTCCTGAAGCCCAAATGGAGCAGCGAGCTGCACTGGTAATTGCGATTGGATAACAAACTATGTACAGACATGGGAAATAAATTGTGCAACTTTTTGTTGGTGTGGGTATCGGTTTGTGTGCCGAGGTGTTTTGCCATGAAAAAAGGCCTTCGGAATTCCGAAGGCCTTTGCATTCACGATGGTGGAGACGAGGGGGATCGAACCCCTGACCTCTTGACTGCCAGTCAAGCGCTCTCCCAGCTGAGCTACGCCCCCGTGACGTGGAGATACTATAGGGGAAGTTGGCGTGGCGTGCAAGAACTTTTTTGAGCCAGACTCTAAATGCCTATTGATATAGGTAAGCGATGGCGGTGCCAGTGTGGACTTGGATCTTGGCCGTACCCCTGACGACATTGCTGATGCCCGTGTCGGCTAGCAGGCCCAGGGGGCTGTGGTCTAGCCCCCACTCTAGGCCGTGTTCGCTTACCTCTGTATTGGGGGCAATGGCGATGATGGAGAACGTCTTGTCCTCGGCGCTCTCGATGGTCCACGACTCACCTCCGTGAAGGATGCGGGCGACCACCTTGTCCTCGACAATCCAGACAGGGGCATCCTCGTAACTCGCGAGCAGCCCCAGTACGGATAGCGCCATATCAGGACGGCCGCCAGTGGCGCAGGTTACAACCACTTCGGCACCCAGCCAGCGGCGGCGGACGGAACAGAGCGCCAGCGCCAGATCGGTATAGTCCTTGTAGGGGTCGTGTCGTTCTACCTCAAAGGCTTCGGCGGCATCGACCAACGCGCGACCCGCGTCGCTCACCGTATCGGCATCCCCTACATACACGTCGCAGCCCAGACCGGCGCTCAGCAGCGCGTCGAGTCCGCGGTCCACGGCGACAATGTAATCGCACTCCCCTGCTAGCCTACGCAACAAATCCGCGCTCGCAACCACGGGCGAGCCGCAGACCACTAATACCTTGCAAGCCACAGCCCTCGCCTATCCCTCAAACGAAAACACGCGGGCCAGATCCAGGTCTTCATAGCTGTCGATAAAGATATCGCAGTTTGAACGCACCTCATCGCGCTTCATGCGGCCGTGCGGGTCATAAATACCCACACGCTTAAAGCCGGCGGTGCCAGAGCTCTTAAGGCCAAAGACGGCGTCCTCAAACACCCACGCGCGCTCAAACTTGTGCCCATGGCGCTCCTCCAGGCGGCGCAGCGCCAGCTCGTACACATCGGGGAACTGCTTGGAGCGTCCCGCCTCGCCCGTCGTGGTAACAAACTCCATGTAAGCGTCGAGCCCGGCACCAGCGAGCGCGGACTGCACCAGCTCGGCCGGAGTGGACGTAGCCACGCACATGGCGATACCCGCCGCCTTCGCCTGCTCCAAAAATGACAGGAGGCCCTCGCGCGGCGGCACCTTGGAGTACCCATCAATCAAAATCTCGCCCAACTCGCGGTAAAGCTCCTCGCCATTCGCGCCAATGCCCCAGGTGTCGTGGTAGGCCTGGCACTCATCCTCCAGCGACAAATGCTCAAACTGGGCAAAATCATCGACCGTCACGTCGACGCCGTGGCGGTGCAATAACTCGGGCTGGGCATAGGCCCAAACGGGGGTGCTATTAACCAGTGTGCCGTCGCAATCGAAAATAAAAGCAACGTTGGGGGCGGCGATCTGGGACATAAACGAACCTTTCGATGTCAAATGGTAAACATCCTGCTAAAAACGTTTTACCAAACGTCAGACTAACAATCTTGAAACCCTAATTGGTAAAACTGTCAAGAGTTTTACCACGGCAATTCTGCCAGTGGTCTAAACATGGCGCTTACCGATTAAACGCCGCCCTAAAACCACTTTCCTTCATAAAAGTAACGTACAGGTGTTATCGTAGTTTCTGCCGAAAGTTCCACCGAGCACGCGAGGTGGAACGAATCATAGAACTATCGCCGTCCCTTCGATTCGTGCAGCCTTGGACCTTTCGCATCTAGTCACCAAGGCAACACGCTGCCGCGTCATGATGGGATCAAACGTGAGCGATACAAAGCTAAAGCCAACGGCTAAAAAGCCCGCAACCCGTAAAGCCGCCCCGCACGCACCGGAGCTCACCAAGGACGATGTCTATCTATTTGGCATCGGCACGTGGGAGCGCAGCTGGGAAAAGATGGGCGCGCACCCCGACACGCAGAACCGTACGCGCGGCTGGCGTTTTTGCGTTTGGGCGCCCGATGTAAAGAGCGTGCATGTCATTGGCGAATTTAACGACTGGGATGAGGAAGCCAACCCGCTGGTGCCCGTGCATACGAGCGCTATTTGGGAAGGCTTTATTCCTGGTGCCGAGCAGGGCCAGCTCTATAAATATCTCATCGAGACCAACGAGGGCGAAAAGCTCTACAAGGCCGATCCGTATGCCTTTAAGGCCGAGTGCCCTCCGGGTACTGCGAGCGTGCTGTGGACACTCGACGGCTATAAGTGGAACGATGCCGCATGGCTCAAGCGCCGTGCCAGCCACAACCACATGTCACAGCCCCTTAACATCTACGAGGTGCATATTGGCTCGTGGAAGCGCCATGGCGACGCACCGCAGGGCGAGCCGGACGAGTACGGCAACTACCCCGGCCCCATGGATCCCTTCCCCGCGCAACGCGGCGAGTTCTACACTTACGACGACCTGTCGGTGGAGCTCGTGGACTACGTGCACGACATGGGCTATACGCACATCGAGGTCATGCCGCTCATGGAGCATCCCTTCGATGGCTCCTGGGGCTACCAGACGACCGGCTATTACGCCGCCACGTCGCGCTACGGCAACCCGCAGCAGCTCATGCACTTTATCGATGCGTGCCACGAGGCGGGCATCGGTGTGATCATGGACTGGGTGCCCGGCGGTTTTTGCGCCGACTCCCACGGCCTTGCCACCTTTAACGGCCACATGCTGTTTGAGCACGAGATTCACCCCAACTGGGGCACGCACAAGTTCGACTTTGCCCGCGGTGAGGTCCGCTCCTTCCTGGTCTCTAACGTACTGTATTGGCTCGAGAACTTCCATGTGGACGGCATTCGCATGGACGGCGTGTCCAGCATGCTGTACCTCAACTTTGGTATCGATGATCCCGGCCAAAAGAAGTTCAACAAATACGGTACTGAGGAGGACCTGGACGCCAGCGCGTTTATCCGCCAGGTCAACTGTGCCGTGGAGGCGCACTACCCCGACGTGATGATGATGGCCGAGGAGTCCACCGCGTGGCCGCTCGTGACCTACCCGCCGCAGGACGGCGGTTTGGGCTTCCACTACAAGTGGGACATGGGTTGGATGAACGACACCCTGCACTACATGCAGACCGATTATCCGTGGCGCCCCGGCAACCACGGGCTGCTCACGTTCTCCATCATGTACGCCTTTACCGAGAACTTTATTTGCCCGCTGAGCCACGACGAGGTCGTTCACGGCAAGTGCTCGCTGATCGGTCGTATGCCGGGCGACTGGTGGCGCCAGTTTGCCGGCCTGCGCACGCTCGCCTTCTACCAGATGACGCACCCCGGTGCCAAGCTCAACTTTATGGGCAACGAGATCGGCCAGTTTATCGAGTGGCGCTACTACGAGTCCATCCAGTGGTTCCTGACCGAGGAGTACGAGACCCACAAGCATCACCAGGCGTTCATTAAGGCGCTCAACCACCTGTACACCGCCGAGCCTGCCCTGTACGAGCGCGGCTACACCGACGACGGCTTTACCTGGATCGACGCGGACAACTCCAAGCAGTCCATCGTGAGCTTTGTGCGTCAGGGCGAGGACGTCGACGACGACCTGGTGATCCTGATTAACTTTGACCCGGCGAGCTACGAGAGCTTCCGCGTGGGTGTGCCGCGCGAGGGTGACTGGGAGGTCATCTTCGATTCCGACCGTCCCGAGTTCGGTGGCAGCGGCTATGCCGGCGAGGAGCCCTACACCTGCTCGAGCGAGCCCTATCCCTGGAACGGGCAGATGGACTCCATCGAGATCAAGGTGCCCGGCCTGGCTGGCGTGGTGCTTAAGCGCCGCGGGCCGAGTAGCTATAAGCCGCCGGTGGTTGAGGAGCCAAAGAAGGCTACGCGCAAGCGCACGTCCTCGGTGAAGCCTAAGGCCGCAGCTGCTAAGAAGGCTCCGGCCAAGGCGAAGGCCGCTGCGAAGCCCGCAGTCAAGACCGCCGCGGCCAAGAAGCCGGCTGCCAAAAAGGCAACTACCAAGGCCAAGTCAGCTTCTGCTAAGTCGACCGCCAAGGACGCGTAACAAAGCCGTTACCGCTGTAATTACCCGCCCCTCTGGGGCGTAGGATGTAAGTCATAACCGTTCCGGGAGATATCCCCGGGGGAAAGGAACGTATGAATAAGATCTTCGACAACAAGCAGGAGTTTACCGAGCTCTATCGCGATGCCGTCATGAGCATCAGCGGCAAGAGCGTCGAGGCCGCCAGCGACCTCGACCGCTTTAACGCCCTGGCCAAGCTCGTGGCCGAGAAGGCCCGCACCGTCGCCACTAAGAGTGACGCTCGCGCCACCGCCGAGGGCAAAAAGCGCGTGTACTACTTCTCGATCGAGTTTTTGATCGGCCGCCTGCTCGACAACTACCTGCTCAACTTCGGCGTGCGCGACATGGTCGCCGAGGCGCTCGACGACATGGGCTTCGATCTGTCCGTCATCGAGAACCAGGAGCCCGATCCGGCTCTGGGCAACGGTGGCCTGGGCCGTCTGGCCGCATGCTTCCTGGATTCCATGGCCGCCGAGGGCATCGCCGGCTACGGCAACGGCATGCGCTACCGCTACGGCCTGTTTAAGCAGGAGATCGTCAACGGCAGCCAGGTCGAGGCCACCGACGAGTGGCTCACCCACGGCTATCCCTGGGAGGTCCGTCGTCAGGATAAGGCCGTGACAATTAAGTTTGGTGGTCGCGTCGAGGGCTTTGAGGAGAACGGCCGCACGTTCTACCGCACCGTGGACACGCAGGACATCCTGGCCGTTCCTTATGACATCCCCGTCGTGGGCTATGCCGGCGAGACCGTGAACAAGCTGCGCGTCTGGGCTGCCGAGCCGGTCGAGGAGCACTTCGATCTGGAGGCCTTCAACCGTGGCGACTATGCCCTGGCCGATGCCGAGCGCGCCGAAGCCGAGGCCATCAGTGCCATCCTCTACCCCAACGACGCTGGCGAGCACGGCCGTCTGCTGCGTCTGAAGCAGGAGTACCTGTTCGTTTCGGCCGGCATCTACAGCCTGCTCGACACCTTTGAGAAGGAGCACGGCGAGAATTGGGAGCTGCTGCCGCAGTTTGTGGCCATCCACACCAACGATACCCACCCCGCCATGTGCGGCCCCGAGCTCATGCGTATCCTCATCGATGAGAAGAAGCTCGAGTGGGATGACGCCTGGAACATCGTGACGCAGGTCGTTAGCTATACCAACCACACCATCCTGCCCGAGGCCCTGGAGAAGTGGCCCATCGGCACGTTCTCCAAGCTCCTCCCCCGTGTGTACCAGATCATCGACGAGATCAGCCGTCGCTGGCACGAGTCGTTCGACACCACACAGGAGGGCTGGCAGGAGCGTCTGCGCCAGACCGCCATTCTGTGGGACGGCGAGATTCGCATGGCCAACCTGTCCGTGATCTGCAGCCATAGCGTCAACGGCGTGGCAAAGATCCACTCCGACATCATCAAGAACATCGTGCTCAAGGACTTCTATGCCCTGACGCCCGAGAAGTTCAACAACAAGACCAACGGCATCTCGCATCGTCGCTTCTTTGCCGAGGCCAACCCCACCTACGCCAAGCTCGTGACCGAGGCCATTGGCGACGGCTGGCTCAAGGACGCCTTTGAGCTGGAGAAGCTCAAGGAGTTCCAGAACGACACCGAGTTCCTGAAGGCCGTGGGTGCCTCCAAGCGCGCCAACAAGGAGCGTCTTGCCGCCTACGTCAAGGCCGAGACCGGTCTGGTCATTGACCCCAACACCGTCTTCGATGTCCAGGTAAAGCGCTTCCACGCCTACAAGCGCCAGCTCATGAACATCATGAAGGTGATGGACATCTACAACCGTCGCATCGCCGATCCCAACTTCCACGTGACGCCGACGACCTTCATCTTTAGCGGCAAGGCTGCCTCGAGCTACACCTTCGCCAAGGAGACCATCCGCCTCATTAACTCCGTGGCCGACGTCATCAACAACGACGCCCGCGTGAACGAGGTCATGAAGGTCTGCTTTATCCCCAACTTCCGCGTGAGCAACGCCCAGCTCATCTACCCCGCCGCCGAGATCTCGGAGCAGATCTCCACGGCCGGCAAGGAGGCCTCGGGCACGTCCAACATGAAACTCATGATGAACGGCGCCATTACGCTGGGCACCCTCGACGGCGCCAACATCGAGATCGCCGATCTGGCCGGTCGCGAGAACGAGGCCATCTTTGGCCTGACCGCCCCCGAGGTCGAGCAGCTCTGGGCATCCAACAGCTACTTTGCGTGGGATACCCTCAACAACGATCGCGAGCGTCTGGGCCGCGTGATGGACGAGCTCAAGGACAACACCTTTGCGGGTCTTTCGGGCAACTTCGAGAGCATCTACAACGAGCTCATGAACAACAACGACCCCGACCTGGTCATGGCCGACTTCCGCAGCTACGTGGATGCATGGGAGAAGCTCACCGGCAGCTACGGCGACCAGGAGACCTGGAACCGCAAGGCCCTGCTCAACACCGCCTCCTCCGGCTGGTTCTCGAGCGACCGCACTATTCGCGAGTACCGCGACGAGATCTGGCACGCGTAAAGGCGCGCGAGCTCCCTTTGCCGCACGGCATTATTCGGCGGGCGCGACCAGGTGCCGTGCCCGCCGCTAATGGGTTAGAAACATCGATGACAGAAGGAGAAATCGATGAGTAAGAAAGAATGCATCGCGATGCTCCTCGCAGGAGGACAGGGCAGCCGATTGGGGGCACTCACCCAAAAGATCGCCAAGCCGGCGGTTAGCTTTGGTGGCAAGTTCCGCATTATCGACTTTTCGCTGTCTAACTGCTCCAACTCGGGCATCGACACGGTGGGCGTTCTGACGCAGTATCGCCCCTACCTGCTGCATGCCTATGTGGGCTCCGGCGAGGCCTGGGATCTGGACAGCCGCGACGGCGGCGTGTCGATCCTGCCGCCGTACGAGACGCAGACCGGCGGCGCCTGGTATGCGGGTACGGCAGACGCCATCACGCAGAACCTCGACTACATCAAGGCCAACGACCCCAAGTACGTCCTGATTCTTTCGGGCGATCACCTGTATCGCATGGACTACCGCAAGATGCTCAAGACGCACATTGAGAACAACGCCGACCTCACGGTGAGCGTTATGCCCGTGCCGTGGGAAGAGGCCAGCCGCTTTGGCATCCTGACGACCGACCCCGAGGACGGCCGCATCACCAAGTTCACCGAGAAGCCCGACAAGCCCGATTCGAACCTCGCGTCCATGGGCATCTACATCTTCTCGGCCGACGTGCTGATCGAGGCACTTGAGGAGGACGCTCTGGACCAGCGCTCGAGCCACGACTTTGGCAAGGACATCATCCCCAAGCTGCTCGGCGAAAACAAGCGTCTGTACAGCTACGAGTTCCACGGCTTTTGGAAGGATGTTGGCACCATCGCCAGCTTCCACGAGACCTCGATGGACCTGCTGGGCAACAACCCCGAGTTCGATCTGTTTGACAAGCACTTCCCCATCATGTCCAACATCACCACGCGTCCGCCGCACTACATTGGTCCGGACGGCCGCCTGGACGACTGCCTGGTCTCCAACGGTTGCAAGATCTACGGCACCGCTCGCCACTCGATCCTTTCGACCGATGTCATCATCGAGGAGCGCGCCGTGGTCGAGGACTCCGTGCTGCTGCCGGGTGCGCACGTTAAGAGCGGCGCGCACATCTGCCGCGCTATTTTGGGCGAGAACTCCACGGTCGAAGAGGGCGTGAAGCTCGGCTCTGTCGATACCACCAAGGATACGGCCGTCGTTGGAAATGACGTCGTTATCGGGAAGGGGGAATGATCCGATGATCAATCGCAAGGCTATCGGTTATATCACCGCTAACTACTCTTCGACTTACGGCAGCGTGCTGCTCAAGGACCGCCCCATCGCGTCCGTTCCGTTTTTGGGCCGCTACCGCCTGATCGACTTTCCGCTGTCCAACATGATGAATGCAGGCATTAAGACCGTCGGCGTCGTCATGCCGGGCAACTACCGCTCGCTGATCGACCACGTTGGTTCGGGCAAGGACTGGGGTCTGGACCGCAAGAAGGGCGGCCTGTTCATGGTGCCCGGCAACGCGTATGGCACCACCAAGGGCGGCATGCGCTTCCTGCTGCGCGACATCATCTCCAACAAGACGCTGTTCCAGCGCTCGGACAAACCCTATGTCGTGATGATGGGCACCAACATCATCTTTAACATGGACCTCAATACCATCATCGAGGCGCACGAGAACTCCGGTGCCCAGATGACCGTGGTGTACTGCAAGGCCACGCGCAACGTCGATGACGAGACCAAGCTCGAGATTAACGAGAACGGCCGCCTAACGGGCGTGAGCGCCGGCGTCGTGTACGGCGACAACGCGTCTATGGACTGCTGCATCGTCAACCGCGAGACGCTGCTCGAGATTATCGACCACTACCAGGCCGCCGACTATCTGGACCTGCTCGAGGCGCTCCAGGGCGACTTTGGCAACATCGACGTGTGCAGCTACGAGTACAAGGGCGAGGTCGTGGGCGTGTTTAGCGAAAAGTCGCTGTATCGCCGCAGCATGGACCTGCTCGACCAGACCGTGGCCGACCAGCTCTTCGATCCCGAGCGCCCGATCCTGACCAAGGCTCACGACGTGCCGCCTTCGCGCTATGCGACCGGCAGCCACGCCTGCAACTCGATCATCTCGGCCGGCTGCATCATCAAGGGCACCGTGCGCAACTCGATCCTGTCGCGCGGCGTTGTGGTTGAGGAAGGCGCATCGGTGACCAACTCGATCATTAACCAGAGCTGCATCATCAAGAGCGGCGCCCGCGTCGAGAATGCCATTCTGGACAAGAACAACGTGGTTCCCACCAACACCGAGCTTCGCGGCACGCCCGAGAACATCCTGGTGCTGGGCAAGGCTCCGTTAACTTCCGACACCACCATCGTGCGTTAACGTTGGCACCGCAACATCGCTCGTAACATGTAGAATAGCCGCCCGGTTAGCGCCAGGCGGCTATTCTCGGATTGCAACATGGGAGACAATATGGCAGATTCAAGCAAAAAGATGCAGATCGTGTTTGCCTCGGCCGAGTGCGCACCGTTTGTTAAGACCGGTGGCCTGGGTGACGTGGCGGGCTCGCTGCCTGCGGCACTCGTGCGCGCCGGCGCCGAGGTTATCGTGATGGTGCCCAAGTACGCCACCATCAAGGACGAGTACAAGGCGCAGATGGAGCACTTTGCCGACTTTTACGTAAGCCTGGGCTGGCGCAACGAGTACTGCGGGCTCGAGAAGCTTGAGCACGACGGCGTCACCTATATGTTCATCGACAACGAGCGCTACTTTGCACGCGACTATCCGTACGGCTTCTTTGACGACGGCGAGCGTTTTGCGTTCTTCTCCAAGGCCATCACCGAGAGCCTGCAGCACCTGCCGGCCGGTTTTGAGTGCGACATCCTGCACTGCAACGACTGGCAGACGGCATTGGCGCCCGTGTTCTTGCGCGAGTTCTACCAGGGCCTGCCGCTGTACGACCGCGTCAAGACCGTGTTCTCGATCCACAACGTGGCGTTCCAGGGCCAGTTTAGCGACACCGTGATGGAGGACATCCTGGGTGTGGCACATATTCCCGCAGCCGCCACGCAGTTGCGCTGCGACGCTTGCAGCATCAACTACATGCTGGGCGCGCTGCACTATGCCGATGCCATTACCACGGTGAGCCCCACCTATGCCAACGAGATCCAGACGCCCGAGTTTGGCGAGGGCCTGGACGGTGTGCTGCGCGAGCGCTCCTACGCGCTGCAGGGCATCCTCAACGGCATTGACGTTGCGGGCTTTGACCCGGCGACCGACAAGCGCATTGCCGCCAACTACACGGTTGACGACCGTTCCGGCAAGGCCGTGTGTAAGGCAAAGCTGCAGGAGGAGCTGGGGCTCGAGGTTCGCGACGACCGCCCGCTCATGGTGATGGTCACGCGCCTGACGCGCCAGAAGGGCATGGACCTGGTCATGTACGCGCTCGACCGCATCCTGTCCGGCGGCGTGCAGGTGGCCGTGCTGGGCACCGGCGACCGCGACTACGAGGACGGCTTGCGCTACTTCCAGGACAAGTACCCCGGCACCATGGCCGCGCGCATCGAATTCGATCCGGCGCTGTCGCAGCGCATGTATGCCGCCGCCGACATGTTCCTGATGCCGTCGAAGTTTGAGCCCTGCGGCCTGTCGCAGATCATCGCCATGCGCTACGGCACCCTGCCGATTGTTCGCGAGACCGGTGGTCTGAAGGACACTGTGATCCCGTATAACGAGTTTACCGGCGAGGGCACGGGCTTCTCGTTTAGCAACTTTAACGGCGACGAGATGGGCGACGCCGTGTTCCGCGCGGCGCGCCTGTTCTGGGATAACCGCGACGCTTGGAACCAGCTGGTCACGCAGGCCATGAGCCAGGACTTTAGCTGGACGCGCTCGGCCGACAAGTATCTGGACCTGTATTTCTTTATGCACCCGGAGATTGAGAGGCCGGCGGCTGTGGCTGAGACTGAGGAGTCTGAGGCAGTTGAGGCCGAGCCTGCGGCGACCGTTAAGGAGCGCGCTGCTGTTGAGGAGCCCAAGGCCGAGGAGAAGCCGGCGGCCGAGGCCGAAGTTAAGCCCGCCGCGAAGCCTGCCGCCAAGAAGACGACGGCCCGCAAGACGAGGGCCAAGAAGGCTACGACGACCAAGGCTGCAGCTACCAAGACTGCCGCAGCCAAAACGACGGCTACTAAGGCAACGACGACGCGCAAGCGCACCACTGCCGCTACCAAGAAGGCTGCCGAGGCCGAGGTAGCTCCTGAGGTAAAGGCCGAGGCCACGGCTGAGGCTCCTGCCACCGAGGTTAAGTCGGCCGTCAAGGCTCCGGCTAAGCCCGCAGCCAAAAAGACAACCGCGACCAAGACCACGGCCGCCAAGAAGACTACGGCTACGAAGACGACGGCCACCAAGACCGCCGCAACGAAGGCTGCGCCCAAGGCTGCCGCAAAGCCGGCCGCCAAGGTTGAGGAGACGCCCGCCGAGCCCAAGGCAGAGGCAACCGTCGAGGCTAAGCCCGCCGCCAAGACCACCACGCGCAAGCGCACCACGACGACGGCCAAGAAGACCACGACCACGACCAAGGCCGCAGCTCCCAAGGCAGAGCCCAAGCCAGAGGCAAAGCACGAGCCCGCCAAGGAGACCCCGGTCTCCCCTGCCGCTCCGGCCGAGGACAAGGCACCGTCCAAGAAGACCTCCGTCCGCAAAGCAACGGCCACCCGCAAGCGCCGCTAATTCGGACGATCCAAAACTCAATCCTCAATAGACAAGGGGGTGTCGTTAACCGCGACACCCCCTTCTTCTAGAAATTTGGTAAAACGATTTTCTAGGACAACCGTTCGCCGATAGTGAACGGCTGTGGTTTAGACAACTAAAGTACAACGATATACTTAAAAACTGTGCGTTAAACCCATGACCCGTTTGTCATGATTGTATAGAACTGGACCGTACTATGAGATTGATTCACAACAGCCGCCTGCCGCAGTTTCGCACTCCATTTGGTGCTGTGACCACTGGAACTTCCGTTACGCTCTCCGTGATTTTGGAGGACGCCGATCCCAACCAGGCAACGCTTAAGCTGCGCACCTGGGTCGACGAGATCGGGGAATCTCTGTATCCCATGACGCACGAGGGCGATGGCATCTTTACCGTCGAACTGGAATGCGCCGAGCCCTGTCTTGTCTGGTACAGCTTTATATGTAATATCGAGGGCCAGCCCGAGGTCCGCTTGGGCGCACCGCAGGGTCGCACCGGCGGCGAGGGCGTAACCTACGACTACGCCGAGGTGCCGTCCTTCCAGATTACCGTCTACAAGCACCGCGAGAACCGTCCCACCTGGTACGAGCGCGGCATGGTCTACCAGATCTTCCCCGACCGCTATGCACGTGACGAGCATTGGCGTGAGCGCACAATGACAGAGCTCGAAAAGCCGCGTAAGGGCATTCAGCGTCGCATGGTCGAGGATTGGAACGAGCCGCCCGTCTACGAGCGCGCCGAGGACGGCTCCATTAAGACCTGGGACTTCTATGGCGGCTCGCTCAAGGGCATCCAAGAAGACCTGCCTCGCATCGCCGAGCTGGGCTTTACGGCCATCTACCTCAACCCCATCTTTGAGGCCGCGAGCAACCATCGCTACGATACGGCCGACTACACCAAGATCGACCCGATTCTGGGCACCGAGCAGGACTTTACCGAGCTGTGCCAGGCGGCCGAGAAGCTGGGCATTTCCATTATTCTGGACGGCGTCTTCAACCACACGGGCGACGACTCGATCTACTTCAACCGCTATGGCAACTACCCCGGCGTGGGCGCTTGGCAGAGTGAGGATTCACCGTGGCGCGATGCGTTTACCTTCCATGAGGACGGCTCGTACGACTGCTGGTGGGGCGTGGGCAATATGCCCGCCATCAACGAGAATTCCGAGCTGGTGCGCGAGAGGCTCTTGGGCAAGGATGGCGTGATTCGCAAATGGCTGCGCGCCGGTGCCCATGGTTGGCGCCTGGATGTCGCTGACGAGCTTTCTGACGACTTCCTAGCCGAGATCAAGAAGGCAGTACTTGCCGAAAAGCCCGACGCGCTGCTGCTCGGCGAGGTCTGGGAGGACGCCTCCAACAAGGTCAGCTACGGTCATCTGCGCCGCTACCTACAGGGCTCCGAGCTCGATTCTGCCATGGACTATCCCTTCCGCGACATGGTCATCGGCTTTTTGATGGGCTACAAGAATGCCTACCAGGCAGCCGAGGATATCGAGACCCTGAGCGAGAACTACCCGAGCGAAGCATTGTCCTGCGCGCTCAATCTGCTGTCGAGCCACGACCGTCCGCGCATTATTTCGGTTCTTGGCGGCGGCCCCGACGAATCGCAGCTGCCCGAGTGCGAGCGCAGCAAATGGCGTTTGGACGAAGGTGCGATGGGCCTGGCCAAGAGTCGTTTTTGGCTCGCGACGCTCATGCAGATGACCTTCCCCGGCGTGCCTTCGATCTACTATGGCGACGAGTACGGCCTGGAGGGTCTTACCGACCCGGGCAACCGTCGCACTCTGCCGACCAAGGAAGACCTGCACGACTTCGACACGCTCGCGATCGTCAAGAACGCCTCGGCCGTGCGCCGTGCGCTGCCGTTTATGATCGACGGCAAGATCAAGGCCTTCGCGCTCAACGACGAGGTACTGGCCTACAACCGTACGGGCAAGGACGGCGAGTCCGCGACCGTTATCATCAACCGCAGCCTGCGCAATTCGCATCGCGTGACGATTCCGGCGCTCGGCGAATGTGCAAGCGACGTCATTAGCGGCCACGAGTGCGTGATCCACAACGGCACGGTCACGCTCGACCTGTACCCGCTGGGTTCGTCGATCATCTATCACCACGCCGAGCAGCGCCTGCAGGAGCCGCTCGATTACGGCGCAGGCGTCGTATGCCATATCACCTCGGTGCCGACCGACGATGGAAGGCCCGGCACGATCGGCGCGCCCACGCGTCGCTTTATCGACCATCTGGCCGCCATGGGCATGCGCTACTGGCAGGTCCTGCCCGTCAACCCGACGGATTTCTTCCGCTCCCCTTACGCTGGCCCTTCGGCCTTTGCGGGCAATATCGACCTGCTGCCAGAGAGCCATGAGGAGCTGGCGGCCGACTTTAAGACCTGGAAGGCCCGCGGTGGCGAGGACGCCGACCCGCTCTACACGGCGTTTAAGCATCGCAATGCCGACTGGCTCGAGAAGTACTGCGTCTACATGGCTGTCAAAAAGTATTTTGAGGGCGAGTCACGCCACGATTGGCCGGCCGATGTCGCGCGCTACAACGAGCATCTGATCGACGACGAGCGTTTCCACGACGAGGCCGAGCTGCAGGCGTACATGCAGTACCGCTTTGACCTGGCATGGTGCGAGCTTATGAATTACGCGCACAAGAAGGGCATCGAGGTTATCGGCGACATTCCGATGTACGTCTCGGACGATTCGGCCGACGCGTGGAGCGAGCCCGAGAACTTCTGGCTGTCCGATACCGGCAAGGCGATTGAGATTTCCGGTGCGCCGCCCGACAATTTTGCGCCCGAGGGCCAGGTGTGGGGCAACCCCACCTTCCGCTGGGACCACATGAAGGAGAACGGCTACCGCTGGTGGATGGACCGTCTGCGTCGTGCGTTCTCGCTCTACGATCGCGTGCGCCTGGACCACTTCCTGGGCTTCCACAGCTACTTTAGTATTCCCGCGGGTAAGGCCTGCGCCGACGGCCGCTGGCTGGCGGGCCCGGGCAAGGACCTGTTCCAGACCGCCTACGACGAGTTGGGGCCGCTCAACTTTATCGCCGAGGATCTGGGTTATTTGACGCCCGGCGTTCGCGCCATGGCTTCGACCTGTGGCTTCCCCGGCATGGACGTGCTGGAGTTTAGCGATTACGACGTGCGCAACGGTATTCATCCCACGCCCGGCAAGATCCTGTACACCTCGACGCACGACACGTCGACGCTCGCCGGTTGGTGCACGCACTCCTTTGCGGGCGGCGATGAGCCGAGCGGTAAGGAGTTTGCGGGCAAGCTGATGGGCGACGCGCTGGCAAGCGATGCACCTCTCGTGATGATGCCGCTGCAGGACGTGCTTGGCTTGGGCGATGATGCGCGCATGAACGTGCCGGGTGTCGCCACGGGCAACTGGACCTGGCAGGCCGATGAGGCTGATATTGAGGCAGCTGAGGATAAAACTGCACAGCTCCTGCGCAACACCCATAGATTCTGGGGCGAAGCGTGATAAAACCCCCGATATAGGGTACAGTTACAGACGTTTGAATTTATGCGGGCAGAGCGATCTGCCCGCTTTGTGCTGAAAAGGAAGTATTATGGCGCGCTACGATTACAAGTGCTCGAGCTGCGGCAACGTGTTTGAGGTTGAGCATCCCATGTCCGAGACCCCCGAGGTCGTGTGCCCGAGCTGCGGCGCTCCGGCCGCCAAAACGTTCTCGGCCAGCGGCATCAAGTTTGAGGGCAGTGGTTTCTACAACACCGACCAGCGCAGCGGCGGTTCCAGCACCAGCGCCACCAGCGGCTACTGCGCTAACTGCCCGCACAGCCACTAAGAGCTTGCCACAACAAAACGCACGAAGGCGGCCCAGCGACCAAACAATCGGTCGCAGGGCCGCCTTCGTAAGTTGCGGTGAAATAAGGACTGTTTGGCGGGTAGATGCCGATATTCGGTCCCTATTTCACCGCAACTAAATTGTTAGTTGCGGACCAGGCGGGCGCAGAAGTGGCCGTCGTAGAAGTCGGCGTTTGTGGGGACACTTTGGAAAAGACCTCGATCGTTTTGACGGACGGATACGAGCTTCTTGGCCTGCTCAAATTCGGGAAGCTGCAGAATCTGGGCTTCGCTGAGCGGCGACACGGAAAAGCCCTCGCCCTCGGGAGAGGCCAGGAAGGCATCAACGACCTGTGTGTTCTCCTCATCAAAGACCGAGCACGTCGCGTAGATGAGCTCGCCATCGGCAGCCACACGCGCAGCAGCCTCCTTGAGCATCGTCAGTTGCAGCTTGGGCAGCTCGGTCGTCATATCGCTCTCGGTCAGGCGCCACGGGATCTCGGGATGACGGCGCATGGTACCGGTGCCAGAGCACGGCGCATCGATAAACACCGTATCGAACAGGGCAGGCTCACCGAGCATGGCATCGAAGGACGTAAGCACCTCATCAAGTTCGCACGCATCGCCCGAAACCGTACGAACGCCCGGAATGCCCGCCTTATGCAGGCGCGCGAGATTCTGATCGCATTTACGATCGTGCAAATCAAGCGCGGTGTGTTGACGGTCGTACCCGGCACGTTTGGCCTGACACATCATCACGTAGGTCTTGGTTCCACGACCGGCACCAATCTCAAGGCAGCTACCAGGGCGCGTGGCAGCTGTGGCGATAAGCTGGGCGTTAAGGTCCGAGGCCACGGCAGCAGCACGCTCAAATACGCCCGACGCAACCGTAACCTGGGCATCAACCGGGGCATGGCAGCCTGGGAAGACTGGCGCGACGAGCTGCGAGATATACGGATCGGGCTTGGTCGCAAAGGCATTCTCGTGCAGAGCGAGCGGCGCGGGCGCCAAATTTCCGGCAAAGTTGAGCGCGCCCTCGGGCGTGTCGAACGACGCCATAATGCGAGCGCAGAGCCAGCGGGGAAGACCCATCAGGCGCGAAAGGCGCACCAGGCGACGCTCGGACTCATCCACGTCAGAAGCCGTGGCAAAATCCTCAACGTTATCGGCAACTTTGTGCAGCACGGCATTGGCAAGGCCCGCAGCAGACTTAGCACCGCTGCGCACCAGCTCAACACCCTGGCTTACGGCAACACGACCCGGAGTATGCAGGTAGAGCATCTCGAAGGCCGAGATACGAAGCGCCATGCGCACACGCGGCGCGACCTTTTTGGGCTTATCCAAAAACTGGTCGAGCAACTCATCCAAAATGCCCTGCGTGGCGGCCACGCCGAGCGCCAAACGGGCAGCAAACGCGGAATCACGCTGGTCAATGGCCTTGGCGGAAGCGCGGGAGGACAGCACGTCGCGCGCGTACATGCCGCGGCGATCGGCCTCCATCAACACCTCGAGCGCGAGTTTGCGTGCAGGAGACAGCTTGCTCATGACAGAACACCCCACGTAAGGTCGGCGCCTTGCAGGCCAGCAGCCCAAGCAGAAGCAGCCATAGCACGCTTGCCGTCGGGCTTAACCTCAAGCAGCTCAACCGCGCCATCGGAAAGGCCCAGGTAAACACGTTTGGCCTTAACAAGAACCTGACCCGCGCCGAGCGTAACATCAGCAGGCGCAGCATCAAGCACGCGCAAAGTCTTGCCAGCAATTACGCAACGAGCAGGCGCCGTATCAGACGAAGCAAGCACATGACGCACGCAATCAAGCGCCGCCATCTGTGGATCCAGACGCATCTCCTGCTTGGAAATCTTCGCAGCATGGGTAACGAGCGACTCATCCTGCTCAGTCCAAACGGCAGTGCCGTCGGCAAGCGAAGGAAGCGTATCGGCAAGCAACTTACCACCAAGCTCGCCAAGCTCCATCGTGAGCGCCTCGGCATGCTTACCGGCAACCGAGGTAGAAGCCTGCGCGCAATAAGCACCGGTATCAACGCCATGCCCAATGCGCATAATGGAAACGCCAGCAATCTCATCACCAGCAAGAATGGCACGCTGAATAGGAGCAGCACCACGCCAGCGAGGCAGCAGCGAAGCATGAACATTCACAATACCAAGCGGCGCCATATGCAGCACCTCATCGGGCAAAATGCAGCCATAGGCAGCCACACAGAAAATATCGGCATCTGCAGCCTGGAGCGCCTCAACAACCTCGGCCGTCATACGATTAGCCTCAATAACCGGCAACCCCAGCTCAAGCGCCTTAGCCTTAACAGGAGACGGCTCCAGCTTCTTACCACGTCCACGAACAGCATCAGGACGAGTAATAACAAGCGCAATCTCGTTCCCAGCCTCAACAAGTGAAGTCAACGAAGGCACAGCAAAATCAGGCGTACCCATAAACACAATACGCATAATTGTTAGTCTCCTCTCAACAATGAGCCGAGACGGCTACAAATAACAGCGGAAAGCCAAGTACCCAGCCTATCCGCAATAACAATTCAACATGAACAAATATACCCAAAAACAAAGAAAGAGCCGCATAAAAGCAGCCCTCCCAACAAAGCAATTATCAGCGAAGACGCCCCTCCCTGGCCCAACGGCACCCGGGCGAACCGAGCTAGAACAACGCAGTCCCCGGTGCTGAGCGCCCGCATATCGTCCCGCGCGCAGTTTCGCAGCAAAGCGAGAATGTTTGAGCACGGGATGATATGCGGGCGCTCAGCACCGGGGACGGTGAGACCTACTCCGTCTCGCCCGGTCGAGCGCCGCGGGCCAGGGCGTCCTGGTACTCCTTGACTGCCTTGATCCTCTGCATGGGCTTAAGTCGCTCGAACATGGTGTTGCCGTGCAGGTGATCGATCTCATGCTGCAGGCACACGCAGAACAGGTCGCCCGTTGCCTCATAGCGAATCAGGTTGGCATCCAAGTCGTACGCCTCTACGACGACATGGTCGGGACGCTCGATCTCGCAGCTAATGCCAGGAATGGAAAGGCAGCCCTCGCTAAAGGGCACCAGATGGTCGCTCTGCTCAACAATGACAGGGTTGATGAGCACGTACGGGTCGTAGTCGTTCTTGTCGCTGTAGTCGCAGTCGATAGTGACGAGCTGAATGAGCTCGCCGATCTGCGGAGCAGCCAGGCCGCAGCCGCCGTTCTCGAACATCATCTTCTTCATCTTCTCGGCAAGCGCTTCGATTGCCGGGGTGATCTCCTCGATGACGGCGCACTCCTGGCGCAGACGAGGGTCGGGCGACAGTACGATTCCGTTGGCTTCCATGGCCATCCTTTCGGGTTGTTACATCAAATCATAGGCGTCGACGTCAACGCTCACGCTCACGCCGCGCACGGAGCCCACCTCTTTGAGGCAGGCGTCGATATCATCAGAGACATGGTACCCTACCGGCGACTTCACAAGCAGATGGAAGCGGTAACGGTCCTTGGCTCTCTCGATTACACACGAAGCCGGGCCCAGCACCTGCGGCACAGCGCTCCCCGCCCGCAAAAAGTCGGGCGCGGCAGCATGCCAACGGCGCTTGAGGAGCTTCGCGATGCGCCCGATATAGTCCTGCGCGTCGTCCGGGTTCGCCGACCACACCAGGATGTTGACCAGGCGCACGAACGGCGGATAGAGGGCATCGCGACGTTGGTCCAGGTCGTAGTCGGTAAAGATCGAGCGGTCGTGCTCGGCGACGGCGCGAATGACAGGGTCTTCGGGCAGGTAGGTCTGGATGATGACCTCGCCGGGGCGATCGCCGCGGCCGGCTCGGCCCGCAACCTGCTCCAACAGGTCGTAGGCGCGCTCCCCTGCGCGGAAGTCCGGCAGCTTCAACGAAAAGTCGGCATTGACCACACCCACGAGCGTGACCTCGGGAAAGTCGAGGCCCTTGGCGATCATCTGCGTGCCCAGCAGCACGGCGCAATCGGCGGCATCGAACTGCTCGAGCAGCTTTTTGTGCGCGTCCTTGCCACGCGTGGAATCGGCGTCCATGCGAATGATGGCGACGTCATCGGGCAGCATCTGGTGCAGCGCGTCCTCGATCTGCTGCGTGCCCAGGCCCATTTTTGCCAGGTAGCGGCTGCCGCACTTAGGACAGCGACTCGTAGGCGCCGGATAGGGCTGCACGCGCCATGACGATCCGCAGGTGTGGCACCGCAGCGTATGCGTGCGCTCGTGGTATGTGAGCGCCGTGGAGCAGTGATTGCAGGTGGGGACGCATCCGCACTCGCGGCACATAAGGAACGGCGCGAAGCCGCGTCGGTTGTGCAGCAGCACAGCCTTCTCGCGGCGCTCGACGACGCGCTCCAGACCCTCCATCAGCGGTTTTGAGAACATGGAGCGGCTGCCGTGTGCGAACTCGCGACGCAAGTCGGCAATACGAACCGTGGGCAGGACCGCGTGTCCGGGGCGCTCGGGCATCTCCACGCGCGTCCAGGTAGCACCGTTGTACATGCCGCGGCGGCAGCGATCGAGGGCCTCGGCAGAAGGCGTGGCAGATCCCAACACGAGCGGGCAGCGATAACGGCGTGCCATCTCGGCAGCCACTTCGCGCGCATGATAGCGCGGGCTGGAGCCCTGCTTGTAGCTGGTCTCGTGCTCCTCATCAATGATGATGAGGCCCAGGTCGCTGAGCGGGCAAAAGAGCGCAGAACGCGCGCCGACGACCACGCGGGCCGCACCGCTCGCGACCATGTCCCACTGGTCCAGGCGCTCGCCGGCCGAGAGGCGGGAATGGAAGACCGCGACCGTCTCGCCAAAACGCGAACGGAAACGGCCGACGGTCTGGGCCGTCAGCGAGATCTCGGGCACCAGCACGCAGGCGGAGCGACCGGCCGCGAGCACGCGCTCAATCGCCGAAAGGTAGACCTCGGTTTTGCCGGAACCGGTGACACCATCGACCAGCACCACGTCGCCGTGGGCGTCGAGGCGTGCGCGCTCAATCTGCGCGAGCGCCTGCTGTTGGCCGTCGGTGAGTGCCACCGGTGCCTTACCGCTCGCCGAGGACAGCGTGGTCTGCTCGCTGCAGCCTCGCCACGCGCGTCGCTCCTCCACCACCACGACGCCGCGTTTTTCGAGCGCCTTGATGGTCGCCGACATGCTGTTATAGAGAAGGTTGAGGTCGCGCGTCGTGACCGGTCCGCACTGGAGCGCCTCGATGAGCTGGCGCTGGCGAACGGCGGTCTTGGGCGGCGTATAGTCAAATCCCTCGGGCGTGAGCATGACCCAGCGGTTTTGGATCGGTTTGACGGCGGGGCGCTCGACGGTCCATAGGCCGTCATCGCCCTTGACCACACGCGGGCTTCCACCCGGTGGCAAGAACAGGCGCAGGCACTCGGAAAGTGTCGCGACATACTCGCGGCTCATCCAGCACGCGATACGGGCAGCCTCGGCGGTAAAGAGCGGTTTGCTTAGGGTAGCCTCGATGGCTTTAATGCGCGCGGGGTCGAGGGCGCTGTTGCCTTGCAGGTCGCCTAGCTCAGGCGCAATGTCGACGATATAGCCCGCGGCGGCACGGTTACCAAAGTGGACCAGGACCGTGGATCCGATCTGCGCCTCGTTAGCAAGGGACCGGGGGATGCCGTAGGCGAATGGCTCGGACAACGCACGCGTCGGGATGTCGAGGACTACGCTCGCATAGGCGACGACGGGTTCGGGTACGGGCTCGGGCTCGGGCTGCGCCGGGGCGGCGGCAGGAGCCGCGGACTTCGGAGCTTCTTCCGGTTCCGACGAACCAAACAGCGAAAGTTGCTCGGCCATGGCCCCAGCACCTCCTATCCCATACGTCTACAGAAACAAGAGCCCCGCTCTGAGTGAACGGGGCTCGAATACATACGTTTGCGCAGCGATTACAGCGCCATCGTGCGGGCGCGGTCGATGCGCGCCAGGCAGTCGTCGCGGCCGACGAGCGCCATGGTCTCGCCCAGCGGAGGGCTCACCATGTTGCCGCAAACGGCGACGCGCACGGCCTGGAACACCACGCGCTTCTTGAGGTCCATCTGCTCGGGCAGCGGCTCAAGCGCGGCGTCGATGTTGGCGGCGGTCCACTCGGTAACACCCTCGAGCGCGGCCTTGGCTGCGTCCAGAATGGCACCCATACCTTCTTTGGCCAGGCCCTTGTTGACGGATTTCTCGTCATACTCGAGCGTCTCGGCCGTAGCAAAGATGGGGGCGGCGACGGTCACGGCGTCGGCCGGCATCTTGGTGCGCGGCTTGACGATGGCGGCAAGCGCGTCAATCCAATCCTCGCCGTACTCGACGTTACCCTCGATGAGACCCGCCTCGTGCAGCTCGGGGACCATGATCTCATCGGCAAACTGAGCATCGGACATGCCGTTGATGTACTCGGCATTGACCCAGTCGAGCTTCTTGGGGTCGAAGGTCGCCGGGTTCTTGGAGATGCGGTCGAGCGAGAACTTGCTGGCCAGGACATCGCGCGGGATGATCGTGGTCTCGCCGTCGAGCGACCAGCCGAGCAGCGCCAGATAGTTGACGAAGGCGTCGGACAGGTAACCGGCGTCGCGGTATTCCTCCACCGAGGTGGCGCCGTGGCGCTTGGAGAGCTTCTTGCCGTCGGCGCCCAGGATCATGGAGATGTGGGCGAACGTGGGCACGGGCGCGCCGAGGGCCTCATAGACCATGACCTGACGCGGGGTGTTGGACAGGTGGTCGTCGCCGCGGATGACATGGGTGATCTTCATCATGGCGTCGTCGACGACGGTCGCGAAGTTGTACGTGGGCGTGCCATCGGAGCGGAAGATGACAAAGTCGTCGAGCTCCTTGGCGTCGAAGGTCACCTCGCCGTGGACGGCGTCGTGGATGACGACGTCGCCGCGGTCCTCGGGCACCTTGATGCGCAGGACGTAGGACTCCCCGGCCTCGATGCGGCGGCGGGCCTCCTTGGGATCAAGATCGCGGCAACGGCGCTGATAGCCCTGGAAGGGGTCCTTGCGCTCCTGCGCGGCCTTGCGGTCGGCGTCGAGCTGCTCCTTGGTGCAGAAGCAGGGATAGGCCTTGCCCTCGTCCCAAAGCTTCTGGGCGGCCTGCTTGTACAGGTCCAGGCGCTCGGTCTGGGCGTAGGGGCCAAAATCGCCGCCCACCTCGGGACCCTCGTCCCAGTCCAGGCCCAGCCAACGCATGGCGCGCAGGATGATCTGCGTGTTCTCGTCGGTGGAACGGGTGGGATCGGTGTCGTCGATGCGCAGAATGAACGTGCCGCCGTTTGCGCGGGCGAAAGCCCAGTTATAGATAGCGGTGCGGGCGCCGCCGATGTGCAGCTTGCCCGTCGGTGAGGGTGCAAAGCGGACGCGAACGTCTGATGCCATGGAAATCTCCTCGATTGCAGGATGGATGTCTAACCGCACCAGTATAAAGCATCAAAGCAACCTCC